>NZ_JBIBHO010000001.1:0-394495 GCF_042957055.1 Microbacterium sp. NPDC008134
ACCTCCGCATCATGCTCACCGATCCGCTCACCCAACAACGCCGCGGCCTGCGCCTCCAACACCGCGATCCGCCGCCGCACATCCACCCACTCATCCAACAGACGGCCACACTCGACCTTGTCGAGAGGGGGCGCGTCGAGAGCGGCCGTGGCGGTCGATGTCATACCCCGAGTCTAGAACATATATTCGAAACTGGGAAGGGTGAGAAATGCGCCACAAGACCACGTTCAGCCCCGCCCGGTACGCTGAAACCGTGCCCTCCCTCCTCACCGCAGGTTCGACGCGCGCTCCGCGCCGCCTGTCGTCGGCGACCCCGATGGGGGAGTGGATGCGTGTCGTGATGCACCCCGGCACCAACGGATGGACCAGCGTCTGGGGAACGATCTCGCACGGCGAGATCGCCGGCTGCCCACCGCCTCGTCGACCCTAGGCCGCGCCTCTCGAGGGGTGGCCGCGTTCGTCGACCACTCCTACTTCTCGAGGTACACCCATGTCTTCTTCCCGTCTTCGCATCCGCCCCCGCTTCGCCCCGCACGAGCTGTGGCGCGGCATCCGTTCCACCGCCCGTAGCGACGTGCTCGGCGGCGCGCTGCTGCTCGCCGCGACCGTCGCCGCGATCATCCTGGCCAACTCGCCGGCGGCCCCCTGGTACGAAGGCGTCCGTGACTTCACCTTCGGCATCCCCGAACTGCATCTCGACCTCAGCGTCGGCGCCTGGGCGGCCGACGGGCTGCTCGCGATCTTCTTCTTCGTCGTCGGTCTCGAGCTGAAGGAGGAGTTCGTCGCCGGGCGACTCCGCGACCCCCGGCGTGCGGCCCTCCCGATCGCCGCCGCTGTGGGAGGCGTCGCAGTTCCGGCAGTGTTCTTCGTGATCATCAACGCCGCGAGCGGTGCGGAGGCACTGCGCGGCTGGGCGATCCCCACCGCCACCGACATCGCCTTCGCCGTCGCGGTCATCGCCGTGGTCGGCCGCTTCCTCCCGCCCGCGCTGCGGGTGTTCCTCCTGACGCTCGCCATCGTCGACGACCTGATCGCGATCACGATCATCGCGACGTTCTACACCGAGTCGATCGACCTGCCGCTGCTCGTGCTCGCGCTCCTTCCGCTGGCCGGATTCGCGTTCGCCGTGCAGAAGGGCGTGCGCGCGTGGTGGATCCTGCTACCGCTGGCCATCGCGGTGTGGGTCTGCGTGCACGCCGCCGGGGTGCACGCGACCGTCGCCGGCGTGCTGCTCGGTTTCGTCGTGCCGGTACTGCCGACCGAGAGAGCGCGGGTGGCCGTGGGCGAAAACGACGGCGAGACGCAGTACGACGGCATGGCCGCGCACTTCGCCGATCGATGGGGAATCGTCGCGACGCTCTTCGCTGTGCCCGTGTTCGCGTTCTTCGCGGCGGGCGTGAGCATCGGCGGGATGGACGGTCTCCTCTCGGCGCTGCGTGACCCGATCACGATCGGGATCATCATCGGTCTGGTGGTCGGCAAGCCCATCGGCATCCTCCTCACGACCTTCCTGCTCAGTCGCATCCCGGCGCTGCGGCTGGAGGAATCGCTGCGCTGGCCCGATCTGGTGGGCATGTCGTTCCTGGCGGGTATCGGCTTCACGGTCTCCCTGCTCGTCGGCGAGCTCGCCTACGGCTCGGCATCCGTCGCCGATGAGCACGTCAAGATCGGGGTGTTGCTCGGATCGCTGATCGCCGCGGTCATCGGCGGTGTCGCGCTCGCGGTGCGGAACGCGCGTGCACGCGCCGCAGGGAGCGGAGACGGCCCCGATGTCCCCCGCCATCCGTAGGCTGGTCGGAAGCCACTCGACGAAAAGGACATCCTCATGGCAACGACGGCGCTCAGCAGTGCGGACTTCGCGCAGACGGTCGAGAAGGACGGCATCGTGCTCGTCGACTTCTGGGCGGAGTGGTGTGGACCCTGCCGGATGTTCGGGCCGATCTTCGAGGGGGCGTCGGAGCAGCACCCCGACATCACCTTCGCGAAGGTCGACACCGAGGCGAACCAGGACCTCTCGCGCGCCGCGGGCATCGTCTCGATCCCGACGCTGATGGCGTTCCGCGACAACATCCTCGTCTTCTCGCAGGCCGGCGCCCTGCCCGCCCCGGCCCTCGAGAACCTCATCGGCCAGGTGCGCGCCCTGGATATGGATGCCGTGCGCGCTCAGATCGCGGAGGCGGAGGCGGCTTCCGCCGAGTAGAGCCCTCACCGCACGATCGGCGTCTCCGCCGCGATCACCTCTGCCGACATCGGGAGCTCGCCCAGGATGCGGGGCGCGCCGTCGACCCAGTCGACGCGCACGCCTGCGGCCTCGAGCGCCTCGACGTCGATCACGATGTCGAGGAGCGGAAGATCGAGATCGCCGAAGCGGCGTTCGACCACCTCCGCCACGCGCCCGCCCGTGGTCGCGTGGATGAATCCCGCGTCGTCGAGGTGGATCCCGCGGGTTGAGACGACGTACTCGCCGAACCCGCGGCTCATCTCCCAGTCGTCTTGGATGGCGATGTGATGGATCTGACTGCTCAACGCTCCTCCTAAATGAAACGAATGCGTTGCATTAAACGATAGGCTACTCCCATGACCGGAAAGCGCGGGCGCCCCTCCGCCGGAGATAAGGCCGAGCGCCATGAGCGGATCGTCGATCTGGTCGTCGCGATCCTCGCATCCGAGGGATACGACTCGGTGACCTTCGACCGCATCGCCGCCGATGCGCACGTCGCCAAGCGCACCCTCTACGGCGAGTACGGCGATCGGCTCGGACTCGTGCGTGCGGCCGTCCGTCGGCAGCACGCCTACGCCGACGGCGCCTGGCAGTCGGCGAACGGTGTGCGCGCAGCATCCGTCGCCGTGGTGAGCCACCTCCTCGCCGACGAAGCCGTCGCCGTTCATCGCGCGCTGATCGGAGCGGGGGGAGCGGATGCAGCGCTCGCCGCCGAGTTCTACGACGAAGGTCCGGGGCGAGCGCAGCGCTTCCTCAGTGAGCACCTTCCGGCCGACGCGGTCGTTCCCGCCGACCTCCTGTTCGCCGCTCTCCTCGGAGAGCCGCACCGTCGGCGCCTGCTCGGACTCGATCCCGCGCCCTCGACCGAGCTCGTCGCCGCGCACGTCGATCGCACGCTGAAAGTCCTCGGACTCTGACGCGGCGCTTCGAGGATCGGCTTCGCGTCAGGCCCCGGCGCGCCCGACCGATCCGCCGAAATACACCTCGACGGCGTGCACCCGACCGCCGCGCACTTCGAGCGACTCGACGTTGCGCCACAGCACGCCGTCGACGGCATATTCGTAGCGGTGCAGGACCAACCCGTCGATCGGGATGATCTGGAGCGTGTGCGCAGGAGAACTGAAGTGCCCGGCAGTGGGGAAGCACCGCTCCAACCAGGTCGCCTTGTCGATGTGGTCGTCCTGGGGACTCGTGAACACGAAATCATCGGCCATGATGCGCTCGGCCGCCGCGCGATCCTGATCGCGGAACGCGCGCATGAACTCCTGGACGACCCCGACGGCGCTGCTCGACATGTCGCGAGCGTAAGCCGGGACGGATGCCGTGGCAAGCGGTGCCCGAACGGTCGCGACCGTGCGCCCGCTCTCAATCCAGTAGAACGTGATCGAGTGTGACCATCGCCAGAGCGTTCCGTGGGACGACAGTCGTGCACACGGAGTTGTCATCGATGCGGAAGCCGACAGCGTGCACGCAGGGATCGTCGTCGTACTGAACGCCCACGCGCTCCATGCCGTCGACCTGGACGAGCCCCTCGACGACCGCCTCCGGAGTCGGATCCAGACGACGCCTCCCGGAGTCAGGGGCGAATTCCGCTTCTCCACGACGCGTGTTGCGGAGCACATGGTCGACGTGGTCGGCGAGCACGACACGGAGGGATGACCTCGTATCGGTGGGGTTCGCGAACCAGCTCGTACGGGTCGCCTCGAACAGCATCGGATAGAGAAGCATCTTCGACAATTCCGCGACCCACGAAGGGCGGCCATGCGCGGGCTCGTCCTCGATCGCCCGGCGGGTCCGTTCGTCGATCTCGACGCGGTTGCGTGGATCCGAGCGGTCTTCGGGGTACCGCCAGAGCGTATAGCTCGACGAGGCGGCCAGGGACGACACCGCTCCGTCGAGGTGACTCTCCATGAGCGAGTTCATGGAGGATTTGGTCAGCGACGCTTGAGGTCGCAATCGGAAGGGTCGGACGGGCAACGCGCGGATTCGCGCATCGATCTCGATACGGGGATCGGGGGCATCACTGGGGAGGACTCCGTCGAACTTCATCGCGACAGTGTGCGGGAGAACACTGGGTGTCGGCTCTACGGCGCACGGCGGATGTGGTGTCTCGACGCCGCGGGGCCAACGCCGCCGTGCTCAGTCTCGCATCCGCCCCAGCAGCCACACGAAGTACGGCGCCCCGACGAGCGCGACCATCAGTCCTGCCGGCAGCTGTGACGGGGCGATGAGCGTGCGCCCGAGCGTGTCGGCGACGAGCACCATGAGGCCGCCGAGCACCATCGCGACCGGGATCACTCGCCCATTGCGCGCCCCGACCAGGGTGCGCGCGAGGTGCGGTGCCACGAGCCCGACGAACCCGACGGTGCCGATCGCCACCACGGCGACGGATGCGAGCACGGCCGCGAGAGCGAGCACCCCCAACCGTGTGCGCTCGGGCGGAACGCCGAGGATGCGCGGGGTGTCCTCGTCGATCGCGAGCAGGTCGAGCTGACGTCGCATGCCCCACAACAGCGGTGCGGCGATCGCGATCACGACGAGTACGGGCATCACGTCAGGGAGTGAGCGCCCGTAGGTCGTGCCGGAGAGCCAGGTGAGGATCCGCGGGGTCTCCCACGGGTCGGAGCGCAGCAGCAGGAACGTGGTCACGGCGCTGATGGCGTAGCCGGCTCCGATACCGATGAGCACGAACCGGTCGGGCAAGAGTCCGCCGCGCCAGGCGAGAAGAGTGATGAGAGCGAACGTCAAGAGCCCGGCCACGATGGCCATCGCGATGATCGCGGGGCGTGCGCCGCCGCCCACACTCGATGTCACGACGATGACGGCGCCGAGCCCCGCTCCGGCGGTGATGCCCAGCAACCCCGGCTCGGCGAGGGGGTTGCGCACGGTGCCCTGCACGGCGACACCCGCGAGAGCGAGGGCGGCGCCGGCGAGTACCGCGGCCGCGACACGCGGGCCGCGTTCGTCGAGCGCCCGGGTGACGAGGTCGGGGGCGGCCTGTTGCAGCCAGAGAGCGATGTCACCGAGACGCAGCCAGAGGCTGCCGGCGAGAAGGCCGATCACGATCGTGGTGACCAGCAACGCGATCGCGACCAGCGCCACCAGGATGAATCGACTACGCGTACGCAGGGTCGACCGCGCGGTGCGGATCGCCCGGGCGCTCCCCGCATCGCGCATCCGCAACGCGAGGATGATGATGACGACGCCGCCGAGGAGCGCGGTCGGGATACCGGTGGGAATCGAGGTCGCCCCCTCGGCGCCCAGGATCGCCCGCAGTACGGCATCCGCCAGCAGGATGAGGAGGGCGCCCAGCAGGCCGGAGACCGGCACCAGGAAGATGTGGCGACGCAGTGCCGTGACCCGCGTCGCGAGCAGCCGCGCGAGCACCGGAGCGCCCAGGCCGACGAAGGCGATGGGGCCGGCGAGGGTGACGGCCGTGCTGGTGAGCAGCACGGCGCAGAGGACGGCGACCGCGCGGGTCGAGCGCACGGGGACCCCGAGTGATGATGCCGTGTCCTCGCCGAGTCCGAGCACATCGAGGCGCCGCGACAGCAGCAGAGCGATCAGCAGCACGGCGACGATCATCGGTGCGGCCCGGGCGGAGGCGTCGAGGTTGAGCTGGCCGAGCGAGCCGCTGCCCCAGGCGAAGAGCCCGGTGGTGTTCTCTTTGAAGAGGATGAGCAGCATCGCGGTCCCGGAGTCGAGGGCCATCGCGATCGCGGAGCCCGCGAGGATGAGGCGAGTGGTGGTGGTACCGGCCGCGCGCCCGGTGAGGGCGAGCACGAGCGCCGCGGCGAGCAGACCGCCGACGAAGGCGACCCCGCTCGATGCCCACAGCGGCACCGAGAGACCGAATGCCGCGACGGCGGTGAGAGAGAAGTAGGCGCCGGCCGTCACCGCGAGGGTGTCGGGCGAGGCGAGGGCGTTGCGCGTGATCGACTGCAGCAGCGCGCCGGCGACGCCGAGGGCGAAGCCCACCGCGATACCCGCGAAAAGGCGCGGCAGGCGCGAGCCGGTGAAGACGTCACCGACCGGCACTCCGCCGACGCTGACGTCTTCTCCCGCAAGAGCCCGCAGCAGATCGGTCGCGCCGATCCCCGACGTTCCCTGCGTCAGATGCCACAGCCCCACGCCGACCACGGCGAAGACGAGCGCGACCAGCAGGCCGAGGCCCCCGAGCATCCCTCGGCGAGCAGCGGCCCCGCCGTCGACCGGCTCCCCGCTTTCGGGAAGCCGGCCGACGGGCGCGAAGCTGGTCGGTGCGGTCACTTGCCGGTGATGACCTCGACGAAGGCGTCGATGGCCTGCTCACCCGAACGCGGGCCGCCTGCTCCCCAGACACCCGGGGGGAACTCGAACGCGCGGCCCTCCTTCACGGCGGGGAGCGAGGTCCAGATCGAGCTCTTCTCGAGTTCGGTCACATAACTGTCGGCCGTGCCGTCGTTCGAGTAGACGAGGTTCGCCTCGCCGACCGCGGTGAGTCCCTCGATGTCGGTCTGCGCGAGACCGTACGCCGGGTCGACGCCGCCGCTGCCGTAGGAGTCGTTGATCTCGTCGGTCCAGGCGCCGGTGAGTCCCAGCTCCTCGCCGAGCTCGGTGAACAGGGCGCCCTGACCGTAGGGGCGGATGACGACGTTGCCGCCCTCGATCCAGCCGTCGAAGAAGACGAAGTCGGTGGTGGCGAGGTCGGCGTCGGCCACCTTCTCCTTAGCGTCGGCAAGGTGCCGGTCGAACTCGTCGAGCACCTGGTCGGCACGCTCGGTGCGGCCCGTCGCCTCACCGATCATCGAGAACACCTCCTTCATGTTCGCGATCTGACCGTTGCCGTCGGCGCCGATCGTCGCGAGCACGGGCACGTCGCGCTCTTCGAGCTTCTTCAGCAGCTCATCGTCGGCGCTGTACGCCTCGATGACGATGAGGTCGGGATCGGCTCCGTAGACGGCGTCGAGGTCGGGCTCGCCGCGCTCGCCGACGTTGGCCACGCCGTCGGGCAGCGTCTCGGCGCTGACGTAGGTCTCGTAGCCGTCGATGGATGCCGCGCCCACGGGCGTGACGCACAGCGAGAGCAGGTCTTCGGTCTGCTGCCACTCGAGCACGACCACGCGCTCGGCGGGCTTGTCGAGCTCGACCGTGCGGCCGAGGCTGTCGGTCATCGAGACGGCGTCGGTCGAGGTCGTCGTGGTGTCGTCGGTGCAGCTCTGCGACGACACGGCATCGGCGGTGTCGCCGCCGGCCGAGACATCGGTGGTACCACAGGCGGTCAGCGTCAGCGCGGCGATGCCGGCCACGGCGACGGCCGCGAGGCGGGTAGCGCGGGTCATGGGGTGTCCTCTCGAGAACGGTCGGTGGAAGGGGGGACGGAGGCGGCATCGTGCAGGCGCGGGGCGTGGCGGCCGACGGGGTCGATCCGCAGCCGGTGCGTGCGCGGGTCGACGCTGACCTCGACGCGGAGCTGATAGGCGGCGCCGATGTTCTCGGCTGTGAGTACCTCGCGCGCCGTGCCCGAGGCGAGCACGCGTCCCCCGGCCATGAGCAGGAGGTCGTCGGCGACGCGCGCCGCGTGATCGAGATCGTGGAGGACCACGCCGACCGCGACGCCGTGGGCGTCGGCGAGGTCGCGGATCAGGTCGAGGGTCTCGACCTGATAGCGCAGGTCGAGGTGGTTGGTGGGTTCGTCGAGCAGCACGACGCCGGTCTCCTGCGCGAGGCAGGCGGCCAGCCAGACCCGCTGCAGTTCTCCGCCGGAGAGTTCGCCGGCGGCGCGGTCGGCCATCGAGGCCACGCCGGTCGCATCCAGCGCGTGCTCGACGGCGGCGCGATCGTCGTCGCTCATCCCAGCGAAGCGGCGGCGATACGGATGCCGTCCGAAGGCGACGACTTCGCGCACGCTCAGCCCCTGCGGCGCGACGCGCGACTGGGCGAAGAGGGTGACTTGCTGGGCGAACTCGCGTGCGCTCAGAGTGGCGATCGGTCGCGCCTCGGCATCCGCTCCGTCATCACTGTCGAGCACGATCCGACCGCCGGTCACGGGGTGCAGGCGGGCGAGGCTCCGCAGCAGCGTGGACTTGCCCGAGCCATTCGGGCCCACGAGGGCGGTGACGCGACCCGGGCGCAGTGTGACGGAGACCCCGTCGACGACCGTCGTGCGCCCGAAACCGAGCGAAAGATCTTCGCCGGAGAGACGAGAGGCGACGCGCTGTCCCGCGAGGGGGGAGGGCGTGGAAGAGCGTGCGGCAGTCATGAGGGTCCTGCGTCGGAGGGGGTGGATGCAGGGTTCCTCGGTCGTCGGAGGCGACGGGCGGATGCGCGGGAAGACACGTTCTTAGGGTTACCTTGCCTCACCAGGCTAGATCGGCGCGCCCGGGTCCGCAATCGAGGTCATCCGCCACTCGATACGGCGTTCCGGACATCTCAGGCGCGGTACGTTCTTGCGGGAGTCGCCGATGTCGATGTGTAGGCACCCGGAGTCCTGCCCATGACCCGCTTGAACGAGGCGATGAACGTGCTCGGCTGCGCGTACCCCATCACCTCGGCGACCTCGTGCACCGACAACCCCTCGGCCAGCAGCGCCAGGGCCTGATGGACGCGCAGCACCTGGCGCCACTGCAAGAACGAGAGCCCCGTGTGCGCGCGGAAAAGCCGAGTGACGGTGCGTTCGCTGATGCCGAGCAGCGCTGCCCACTCGGTCAGGGTGCGGTCGTCGGTCGGATCATCGAGCAGCGCCGCCACGATCGGCCCGACGCGTTCGGCATCCGGCACGCGGAGTGACAGCTGGCCCTCGGCGGGGGCGAGTACGTCGAACACGACCGATTCGGCGCGCAGGCGCTCCTGCTCGCTGAGGTCGTCGCGCTCGAGGTGGGTCAGCAGCGAGGCGAGGATCGGAGTCACCTCGACGGCCGACGACGCGGCGAACGCCGGGGCGCCGAGGCGTGAACGCTGCGGGTCGAACAGCGCATCCGAGAGGATCGTGCGGGCGGTCGTGCGCCCCGAGTGCACGACGCCCGCCGGAATCCACAGGCCGTGCCCCTCGGGCACCGTGATGACGGCATCCGCGAGGCGCACCGTCATCGTTCCGCCGCGCACCCACACGAGTTCGTGGACGGGGTGCGCGTGCGGTTCGAACTCCAGCGGTACCGTCACGAACACGCTTTCGGTGGAGATCGCGAACGGGGGAGGCACGGCATCCGGCACCTGGATCTCGTCGAGGATGACGGTGTTGTCCTCGCGTCGCCACGCGCCGCGCGAGGGCACGGGGGCGGATGCCTGCTGCATGCTCCGAGTCTACGAAGTGACGTCTCACGAAAGATCGGGTGTTTCGACCGCGCGCGGCGGCTTCGATGTCGGCGGATCGGCTAGAGTGACCGAGCCTCTCCACTCCTCGGGCGGAGACGAGGTGATGGGGGATGTACGCCCGGTATCCGTCCGGCTTTACCCGAAGCCATGAAGGAGAACCCCGGTGGGGAACACTCGCGTCCGCGCGCGCCTTCGGCGCACCCTTTCGACTCTTGCTCTGGCCGCTGCGCTCGTCGCAGGGCCGGTGCTCGCCGCACCCGCGGAACCGGCGGCCGCAGCATCCGCGATCACCGTCGTCGACGCCGAGCGGGCACTCAGCGGTGAGACGCCGTCGCCCCGCACGGAGGTGACCGACACCACAGTGCTGACGCCCGTGCACCTCGCCATCGGCGGCGTCAGCGTTGCGTTGCTGCTCGCCGTGGTCTGGGGTCTCGTGCTCGACGTGCGTCGTCGGCTCCCGCATCGCAAGAGTCGGATGCCGGGCATCTGAGAGCCCGACGCCCACCCGGTTTCGTCCGTGCGCACGCGGCGATGTATTGGAAGCGAACCGATTCGATGCGGGATGCCGGAGGGGCCGAGGGCGTTGCGCGCGGCTACGCGCCGAACGGATGCCTGTCAACGGGCATCCCTTCGGCCGCGGTCGCGGGCACCCTGGAGTGCACCGACGACGAGAGGAGCACGACATGTCGAATCCTGAAGGTCTCATCACCTCCTTCGGCACGGAGGAGTCCGCACACCTTCCCCCTAAAGAGGACCTGGCCGAGGAGAACGCACTGCGGGAGGAAGAGCTTGCAGAGGAGGAGATGATCGCGGATCAGGACGCGGCGGGCGCCGTCACCGCCGACCCCGATTTCGGCCTCGAGAGCGCCCCGTCGGACATCACGACCGCCGACACCGGCCACGGCACCCTTTAAACGCCTCGAGCGGACTCTGTCAACGGGCATCCGCTCGGGCGAGGTCGCGGGCACTCTGGGAGCCTGACGACCGACGACGAGAGGAATCACCGTGTCGAACCCCGAAGGCATCATCAGTTCCATCGGCTCGCAGGAACCCGGCATCCTCCCCGAGGAGGAGGACCTCGTCGAAAGCGACGACTCCACCCTCCCCGACGACGACGTCTCGGCCGAGACGCGTCTTGAGGGGCAGGACGCGATCGGCGGTGCCGTGAACACCGACCCGGATCTCGGCATCGCCGACTCGCCCGACGACGTCGAGGAGGAGGGCGCGTGAGCGACGACGGCCGCGCTGGCGACACGCACATGCCCACCGGCGCCGATGCCGAGGAGCGGATCCGCGAGCTGCTCGACCAGCGGCAGCGCGACGGTGTCGGTGTGGATGACGTGCCCGCCGGCCATGCGGGTGCCGATTCGGGCTCCGCGGCGACGGTCGGCGTCGACGAAGCGACCGACGAGGCGGCCGCGGCCGAGAACGAGTCGTACAATTCCGAGCACAACGACGAACCCGGGATCGGAAACCGCGGCCGCTGACCCGCCCCGGGGAACTAGACGGTCGACGGGTTCAAGATCACCTTGATGCAGCCGTCCTCCTTCTTCTGGAACGTGCGGTACAGGTCGGGGGCGTCGTCGAGCGGAGCGCGGTGCGTCGTCATGTCCATCACACCCAGCGGATCGCTGATGTCCTCCACCAGCGGCATGATGTCGTCGATCCAGCGCTTGACGTTGCACTGCCCCATGCGCAGGCTGATCTGCTTGTCGAACAGCGTCTTCATGGGCATGATGTCGGCGTCGCCGGCGTAGACCCCGCTGATCGAGACCGTTCCGCCGCGGCGCACGGCGTCGATCGAGGCGTAAACGGCCGCGAGGCGGTCGATACCGGCCTTGTCGAGCAGCTGGCGCGCGGCTGCGTCGGGTAGCAGGCCCACCGCCTTCTGGATGAACTCGACGCCGGCGTTGCCGTGCGCCTCGAGGCCCACGGCATCCACCACGCCGTCGGCACCGCGGCCGTCGGTGCGATCGCGCAGCTCGTCGACCACGGTGTCGGTCAGGTCGAGGGTGTCGATCCCATGGCGTTCGGCCATCGCGCGCCGCTCCGGCACAGGGTCGACCGCGAGCACCCGATAGCCGCGGTGGCGACCGATGCGGGCGACGAACTGGCCGACCGGCCCGAGGCCCATCACGGCGAGCGTGCCGCCCTCGGGGACCTGCGCGTAATCGACCCCCTGCCATGCCGTGGGCAGGATGTCGCTGAGGAACAGGTAGCGCTCATCGGGGAGATCGGATGCGACCGGGATGTGGTTGTAGTCGGCGAGCGGCACACGCAGGTACTCGGCCTGCCCGCCCGGCACCTGCCCGTAGAGCTTCGTGTACCCGAAAAGCGCCGCTCCGCTTCCGTACTCGCGCACCTGCGTGGTCTCGCACTGCGACTGGAAGCCGTGGGTGCACATGAAGCACTCTCCGCACGAGATGTTGAACGGGATCACGACGCGGTCGCCGACCTTCAGCTTCGTGACGCTCGCGCCGACCTCGACGACCACGCCCATCGGCTCGTGGCCGAGGATGTCGCCGCGATCGAGGAACGGCCCGAGCAGCTCGTAGAGGTGGAGGTCCGACCCGCAGATCGCCGACGAGGTGACACGGATGACGGCATCCGTCGGTTGCTCGATGACGGGGTCTGGCACCTCCTCGACCGTCACGTTGCGGGTGCCCTGCCAAGTGAGTGCCTTCATGGTGTGCTCCGATCCGTGGGTGTCGTTCCACGGTGTGCGATCGTCACGTGCGGGCATACCGGGTTGACAGGCTCGCGGGGTGGGTGCTCGTCGCTGGGTCCCTGAGCCTGTCGAAGGGTCCCCGCCCGCAATACGCTGGTCGGGTGCTCACCGGTCTCAGTGCTTTTCCGCTCACCCCGATCCGCTACGACCGCGTCGATCTCCCCGCCTACGCCGGGCTGATCGACCGGCTCGCCGACGCGGAGGTCGACTCCATCGGCGCCCTCGGTTCGACCGGGTCGTACGCCTACCTCGACCGTGCGGAGCGCCGGGCGGTCGCCGTCGCCAGCGTCGAGCGCGCGCGAGGCATACCCGTGGTCGTCGGCGTGGGCGCGACGCGCACCTCGCACGTGCAGGCGCTCGCCGACGACGCGCAGGATGCCGGGGCATCCGCCGTTCTGCTCGCCCCCGTGAGCTACCAGCCCCTCACCGACGACGACGTCTTCGGACTGTATGCCGACGTCACCGCGGGACTCTCGGTGCCGCTCGTCGTCTACGACAACCCCGGCACGACCCGGTTCACCTTCTCACTCGAGCTGTATGCGGGGATCGCGGAGCTTCCGCGGGTGGCGGCGATCAAGATCCCGCCGGTGGGTGGAGTCGAGGCTTCGCGGGCGCGGGTCGCCGAGATCCGCGCGGTGGTGCCGGAGCACGTGCGCATCGGCATCTCGGGAGACGGTGCCGCCGCCGCCGGGCTCCTCGGCGGATGCGACACGTGGTTCACTGCCGTCGGAGGGGCCCTGCCCCGCGCGATGCAGGAGATCGCCCGGCCCGCGCTCGCCGGAGACGACGCGGCGCTCGCGGCATCCGCCCGCCTGCAGCCCCTGTGGGATCTCTTCGCCGTGCACGGGAGCGCACGCGTGACGGCGACGATCGCCGAGCATCTCGGTCTGGTCGTCGCACCCTCGCTGCCCCGCCCGCTGCGCGGACTCGGCGGGGCGGAGCGGCAGCGCGTGATCGACGTCGTCGAGCGTCTCGGCCTGCGCGACTGAGGGGGCGCCGTCGGCTGCGGGCGGGTGCTTCGACAGGCTCAGCAACCCAGTTTCTCGGCTCAACAACCCAGTTTCTCGGCTCAGCAACCCAGTGCGCGTGACTGGGTCCCTGAGCCTGTCGAAGGGTCCCCCGTGAGATGCATCCGCACGGCTTCGTCACACTTTCCGCTCCACATCGTCTTACTCAGGGGGCGGGTCCACTCGGCCGCCCGATGACTGCAGAAAGGCACCCAATGGATCTCACCTCGGCCACCGACGACCCCATCTTCCTCGCCGTCATCGGCGGGCATGTGCTCGTTCTCGTGCTGGCGGTGCTGTTCACGCTGCTCCGTCGGTACTCGGTGGGCGGGTTCTTCGCCTGGGTCGCGACGATCGCCTCGCTGCTGTTCGGTGCGTTCTGGTTCCTCGTGCTCGGAGGCGGCCGGGGCAACTCCCGGGCCGACGAGTCGGTGCAGTTC
This sequence comes from Microbacterium sp. NPDC008134, assembly GCF_042957055.1. Classification (NCBI taxonomy): domain Bacteria; kingdom Bacillati; phylum Actinomycetota; class Actinomycetes; order Micrococcales; family Microbacteriaceae; genus Microbacterium; species Microbacterium sp. NPDC008134. The sequence goes on from NZ_JBIBHO010000001.1 coordinate 13,690, forward strand.
GCTCTCGACCCGAACGGTGGCCTCTGGATCACGCTGTACATCGTGGTCGCGCTCGTCATCGCGCTCGTGATGGCCGCGATCTGCCGCCGCGGGCGCGCTGCGCGCCACACCGCGGCGGGATCGCAGGCCGCGGCCTGACGTCACGGAGCCAGGCGGGGGCTCAGGGTGCCGGTCGCGCTCAGCCCAGGGCGGCCGTCACCGCCGCTTCGACGTGCAGCGCAGTCGTCGGGAACACCGGCACGGGTGCGTCGGCGGCGGTGATGAGCAGCTCGATCTCGGTGCATCCGAGAATGACACCCTCGGCACCGCGATCGACCAGGCGCTCGATCACGTCGATGTAGCGCTGCCGCGACTCGTCGCGCACGACGCCGTGCACCAGCTCGCTGTAGATGATGTCGTGCACGGTGCGGCGGTCGTCGGCATCCGGAACGATGGTGCGGATGCCGTGCTCGTCGAGCTTCTCGGCGTAGAACGGCTTCTCCATCGTGAACGCGGTGCCCAGCAGGCCGACGGTGGTGAGCCCTGCTTCGGTCACCGCATCGCCGGCGGCATCGGCGATGTGCAGGAAAGGGATGCCGACGGCATCCGTGATCCGGTCGGCGACGAGGTGCATGGTGTTCGTCGCGAGCACGAGGATCTCGGCGCCGGCGGACTCGAGCGCGCGGGCGCGATCGGCGAGGAGGGTGCCGGCGGCATCCCAGTCGTCCTGCGCCTGCAGCGCTTCGATCTCGGCGAAGTCGAGGGAATCGAGCAGGATGCGGGCCGAGTGATAGCCGCCGAGCCGTGCGGCGACCCGTTCGTTCGCCAGGCGGTACCACTCGAGGGAGGACTCCCAGCTCATGCCGCCGAGAACGCCGATCGTCTTCATCTGATCAGGGTATCCGCGCCCTTCGTCTCGCTTCGCCGGCTCAGGGACCGAGCCTCTTGTGCGGGGCCTTTCGACAGGCTCAGGGACCCAGCCTCCGCAACTGGGTCGCTGACTCCGAGACTGGGTCGATGAGCCTGTCGAAGCGTCTTGCCTCGCACTACGCCAGGGCCGAACTCCCCTGCAGGGCGTGCACGACGGGGGCGAGCTCGGGCTGCTCCATCGCGTCGCCGAGCGTGCGTTCGAGAGTCTCGTCGTGGATCGGGTGTGCCTCGTCGTAGAGCGCGCGCCCGGCGGCGGTGAGCTCGGTGTAGATGCCGCGACGATCATCCGCGCAGAGGATGCGGGTCAGGAGTCCGCGGTCCTCGAGGCGCGTGACGAGGCGGGTGGTAGCGCTGGGGCTCAGTGCCGTCGCTCGCGCGAGCTGCTGCATCCGCATGTGCCAGCCGTCCTGGCGGCTGAGCGCGTCGAGCACGGTGTACTCGACGACCGACAGCCCGACGGACGCTCCGAGTGCGCGTTCGAGCTCGGCCTCGATGATGCCGTGCAGAGCGGCGAGCGTGCGCCACCCGCGCGCGCGGATCTCGACAGCGTCGTCTGAGATGCCCATGGTGACCTCCGAAAGTCGTTGCTTGCGCAAACTACTTGCGCGTGCAATCATTGTGTTCTTGACACAATATCCCGCGTCTGCAACTAATCCTACCAGAGCACCACGGAGCACCACCATGCCACTCGGACTCATCGCACTCGCCCTCGGGGCCTTCGGGATCGGACTCACCGAGTTCGTGATCATGGGCCTGCTCCCCGAGGTCGCCGCCGACTTCGCCGTGAGCGAGGCGACGGCGGGCTGGCTCATCTCGGGCTACGCGCTGAGCGTCGCGGTCGGCGCACTCGTCGTCACCGCCGCCACGGTGCGGCTACCGCGCAAGGCCGTGCTGATCGGGCTGCTCGTGCTGTTCATCGCCGGCAATGCCCTCACCGCGATGGCCCCCGACTACACCGGCGCGATGATCGGGCGCATCGTCGCCGCCCTGTGCCACGGCGCGTTCTTCGGGATCGGGTCGGTCGTCGCCTCCGAGCTCGTCGCCCCCGACAAGAAGGCGGGCGCGATCTCGATCATGTTCACCGGCCTCACCGCCGCGAACGTGCTCGGCGTGCCCCTCGGCACCTTCATCGGCCAGCAGTTCGGATGGCGCGCGACATTCTGGGTCATCACCGTGATCGGCGTGGTCGCTCTCGTCGGCATCGCAGCGGTCGTGAAGGCCCCCCGCTCCGCCGACGCGGTCGTGAGCCTGCGAAGCGAGCTCTCAGCCTTCCGTTCCGGACAGGTGTGGCTGTCGCTCGTCGTCACCATCCTCGCCTTCGGCGGCATGTTCGGCGCCTTCACCTACATCGCCTACACCCTCACCGGCGTCGGCGGATTCGATGCGGCCGCCGTGCCGTGGCTGCTCGTGCTCTTCGGCATCGGTCTCGTCGCCGGCAACGTCATCGGCGGACGCCTCGCCGACCGCTCGATCGACCGCACCCTGCTGATCTTCATCGCTGCGCTCGTCGTGGTGCTCGTGGCCTTCGGCCTGCTCGCCTGGTCGCAGCCGGCGACGATGGTGATCCTCGTCGTGATGGGCGGATTCGGCTTCGGAACCGTGCCCGCGTTGCAGAGCCGCATCATGCAGTTCGCGGGTGGGGCACCCACGCTGGCCTCCGGTGCGAACATCGGAGCGTTCAACCTCGGCAACGCGCTCGGCGCCTGGGCCGGAGGCGTGGGCATCGCGGCCGGACTCGGCTACACCTCGCCCATCTGGATCGGCGCGGCGATCACGGCATCCGCCTTGGTGATCATGGTGTTCGCGGCGTCCGCCACGCGGCGGACGCACGGTGCGCGGCGCGCGGAGGAGAGCGAACTCGTCGGGGTCTGAGTATCTCGGGGTGGACCCTTCGACAGGCCCAGGGACCCAGTGACTGGGGCCCTTCGACAAGCTCAGGGACCCAGTGGCGGGGGCCGTTCGACAGGCCCAGGGACCCAGAGCCTGTCGAAGCGTCCCGCCACACACGCGCTACTGAGCCCGCATGAACTCCTCGGCCTGGCGCACCAGCTCGACCGACGGCCGTATCCCGGTGTACAGCACGAACTGCTCGAGCGCCTGCCGCGTCGCGACCTCCGCTCCGCTGATGACCGTCTTCCCCGCCGCACGCCCCGCCCGCACGAGCGGCGTCTCGGCCGGCAGCGCGACGACGTCAAACACGACGGATGCCGCAGCCACCGCCTCCTCCGAGAACGACAGGGTGTGCTCGTCCGCCCCGCCGGCCATGCCGATCGGGGTGATGTTCACGATGATGTCGGCGGCGGTGTCTCCGGCATCCGCCTGCCAGGCGAAGCCGTACAGCTCTGCCAGGGCGCGACCCGCCGCCTCGTTACGGGCGATGATCGTCACGTTCGCGAACCCGGCGTCGCGGAACGCGGCAGCCGTCGCCTTGGCCATGCCGCCCGATCCCTTCAACAGGACGGATGCCGCGGCATCCAGCCCGTTCTCCTCGATGAGCTGTGCGATGGCCGAGTAGTCGGTGTTGTGGGCGGTGAGCACGCCGTCGTCGTTCACGATCGTGTTGACGGAGTCGATCGCCGAGGCCGAGGCGTCCATGTGGTCGACGAGCGCGATGACGTCCTCTTTATAGGGCATCGAGATCGCGCACCCCCGGATGCCGAGGCCCCGCACGCCCGCGATCGCCTGAGCGAGGTCGGTCGGCGCGAAGGCCTTGTAGATCCAGTTGAGGTCGAGCGCCTCGTAGAGGAAGTTGTGGAAGCGCGTGCCGTTGTTGCTCGGTCGAGCAGACAGCGAGATGCACAGCGTCATGTCCTTGTTCAGCATGGTCACCCGCTCAGGCTACTCAGCTTCGAGCGACCCGCGGATTCGGGAGAGGCGGAACGCCGGAGGTGCCTCCGTGCTGTCCGCCCCGCCTCTTCCCGAAACCTGCGATCCTCCCAGGATCAATCCCCGATCTTCACCTTCACCGCCACGGTTTTCGCCGTGGCGGGATCGTTCATCCTCCCCTATGGTGAAGTTGCATGCACATGGGGATCGATCGTCTCCGTCTTTCCCCAGAAGACGGGAAGCCTTCCCCAGAGGCAAGACGATCCGTGCATGTCACTGGGTCCTCTCGAGTAGTTCAGTCCCCAATGGGCTACTCGAGAGGGCCGCTATCGACATGATTGCACTTTTTTTGAGATTTGTCCCCCAAATGGGGGACACGGATCCCAAAAAAGAGGTACAGTGGACTCTGACGCACCCTCCGGTCGTCTTCGGCCCTCATCGCTCCCCCCGCGGTGAGGGCCACACCATTTTCTGAGCGAGGGTCCGTCTTCGGGGGCGTCGCCGGGCGGCGCCCCCGCCACGACGCTCATGCAACATTTGGGTTACCTTCTGATTGCGTCTATTGCCCTCGGGGCCTCCTCCACTAGCGTTAGCGGTGTCGGTGCATCCCTGCGTCGGCTATTTTTTCCAGCAGAACAGGCAGTACATGAGCACCCAGGGCACCGTTAAGTGGTTCAACTCGGAGAAGGGCTTCGGCTTCATCTCCCCCGACGACGGAGGCGCCGACGTCTTCGCGCACTACTCCGCCATCGACTCCTCCGGCTACCGGTCTCTCGAAGAGAACCAGCGGGTCGAGTTCGACGTCGCGCAGGGCCCCAAGGGCCTGCAGGCCGAGAACATCCGCGCTCTCTGAGCGACCAGGAGCAGAACTCCCCGACCGGATCCGTCACCCTTCGGTGACATCCGGCGGGGAGTTCTGTGCTTTCCGGGTGGTGGTCGGTTCTCGACGCTGGGTCCCTGAGCCCGTCGAAGGGTCCCGCCCCGCACATTCTCCGGAGTTATGAACCGGCGGGCGTCACGCCGTGAGCAGCAGGGCCCGCAAATCGTCAACGGATGCTGCGCGGAGCGCCGCGTCGTCGCCCTCGTGCGTGTCGCTGAAGCCCCACTCGACGAAGATCACCGGCACACCGTTCGCGTTGCCGCCCTCGACGTCGTGGTGGCGATCGCCGATCAACACCGGGCGCGACACGTCGGCGCCGCGATCCTTCAACCGGCGCAGCGCCTCGGCCACGATGTCGGTCTTCGAGGCGAGGGTCGACTCGTCGGGCGTCGCGCCGACCGTGGTGACGAAGTCGGCGCGCAGATCGAAGTGGTCGACGAGGGCGTCGACCTGGTTCTCGGGCTTCGAGCTCGCCGTAGCCTGCGGGATGCCGGCGGCGTGCACGTCGTGGATCAGATCGGTCACGCCCGGGTAGGTGGTGACATCGGTCGTGTAGCCGTCGGCCTTGCCGAGCGTGCGGTAGAACGAGACGGCCTCGGCGGACTGCTCGGGCGTCATGCCCGCCTGGTCCTGGAACGACTGGAACATGGGCGGCCCGATCCAGTGCACGAGCTGCTCGCGCGTCGGCGCCGGGTGCCCGAAGTGGGTGAGGGCGACGTTCAGGCGGCGCAGAATGCCGACCGAGGCGTCGACGATCGTTCCGTCGACGTCCCACAGCACGCAGGAGTAAGGGGAGGAGGCCATGCCCTCCAGCCTATGGGCACGCGGGGTGCGTGCCGCGCGCGGTGCACGGACGTGCAGCGGTGGGTCAGAAGAGGCGGGGGATGCCTGACTCGATGCCCTTCATGTCGTCGTAGTCGAGCACGAGGCAGCGGATGCCGCGGTCTTCGGCGAGAACGCGGGCCTGGGGCTTGATCTCCTGCGCGGCGAACACGCCCTGCACGGGGGAGAGGTGCGGGTCGCGGCCCAGCAGTTCGAGGTAGCGGGTGAGCTGCTCGACGCCGTCGATGTCGCCGCGACGCTTGATCTCGACAGCGATGGCGGCGCCGTCGGCATCCCGCACCAGCAGGTCGACCGGACCGATCGCCGTCGGGTACTCGCGGCGCACGAGCGTCGCGCCCTCGGAGATGCGCTCGACCTGTTCGGCGAGAAGGCGCTGCAGGTCGGCCTCGACGCCGTCCTTCTGCAGACCGGGGTCGATGCCGAGATCGTGCGAGGTGTCGCTGAGCACATCGTAGATCTGCACGCGCAGCGCATCGCCGGTCTTCTTGTGGCTGACCCGCCACACCTCGACGACGCCGGCGGATGCCTCTTCTTCGCCGGGCTCCTCGGTGGTGAGGGTGCACGGCGGGCTCATCCAGTTCAGCGGCTTGTAGCTGCCGCCGTCGGAGTGCACGAGCAGACTTCCGTCTCCCTTGTGTACGAGCAGACGCGTAGCGAGGGGCAGGTGGGCATTGAGCCGGCCGGTGTAGTCGACCGAGCAGCGGGCGATGACGAGACGCACCCGACGAGCCTACTTCGTCGGGGCGGGGTTCTCGGCCGACGCCTTCGCGAGTCTGCGGGAGGCGCGGGTGAGACCGTTCACCTTCGTCGAAACCCACCGTCGCCGTCTCGACGCGAGTGGTGGGTTTCGACGAACGGACGGATGCTGCGCAGCCGGGCTGTCTACTTCGTCGCCGCGACTTTTTCTTTGGCGTGGTCACTCGAGGAGGCGGACGTACTGCGGACGGGCCTTCATCGCATGAATCAGTTCTTCCGTGCCGTCGTCCCAGACGAGAACCACCAACTCGAGTAGGCGGCTGTTCGTGTCGAACCCGATGCGCAACTGACGTCCGGGGTTGTCGTCGTCGAGGGAGATATGCCGACTGGCCCAGGTCGCGGCCTGAACCGCGTCGTCCTCGGAGATTCCGTGCTTGAGAGCGGACGCCCGAACGATCATGCAGCCGGGGCTGCCCACGCCGCGAGGGCAGCGCGAATCGCTTCGGAACGATTGAGATTCTCCTTCTCGGCGCGACGCATGACGGCGTCGAGCTCGGCCGTCGTCAGTCGAACGGGAACGACCTCGGATGCCACCCCTCCGCGCGAGGGGCGGCCGCCCATCCGTCGTCTCAGGTCGTCGACGTCGTAGCCCGCCTCGGCTTCGTCGACCCAGCGGTCGACCTCTGCCTCGGACACCTCGCGGCCCTGCATCTTCCTCGCCATGACAGGTATCGTAATACGAAACAGGCATGATGGGAAGGTGCGCACATTGCGCAGGAGATCTCGCTCTCCGCAGGAGCGGAAGCGGCATCCGCTCCTGCGCTGCGCGAGATCTCCTTTCGCACGGCGGACGGATGCTGCGGACGGATGCTGCGCAGCAGCGGCGTCTATTTCGTCGCCGCGACCTTCTCGTCGGCGCGGAGGGGGCGGGCGGCGCCCGAGAACAGGCCGGATGCCACGATCAGCGCGACCAGGATGTACAGCGTGTTCAGCAGCCCGATGTGCTCGCTGATGAAGCCCAGAACGGGAGGCCCGCCGAGGAAGGCGACGTAACCGATGGTCGCGGCGGCGCTCACGCGGGCAGCGGCCTTGGCGGGGTCGTCGGCCGCGGCCGACATGCCGATCGGGAAGCCGAGCGACGCGCCGATGCCCCAGAGTGCGGCGCCGAGGAGCACGAGGGGCAGGTTCGGTCCGAGGATGAACAGCAGAACACCGCTCGCCGCCGCGACCGAGAGCACGCGCAGCACCAGCACGCGGCCGAAGCGGTCGACGATCGGGCCGCCGAACAGGCGCACCACCGTCATGCCGACCGAGAAGACGGCCAGGGCGACGGCTCCGGTGCCGGTCGTGAAGCCGTGGCCCTGCTCGGCGCCGAGGGCGATCCAGTCGTTCGCGCCGCCCTCCGCGAAGGCCATGCCGAGCATGACCACGCCGAGCAGATAGGTGCGCGGCTCGCGCCAGGCCTCGAGTGCTGTGTGCATCCGCTCGCGGAAGGCGGGCTTCTCGGCGGGTTCGGGGTCGAGCGCGGCCTCGCGCACGGGAACCTGCAGGAAGGTCGCGACCGCGACGAGGGCGAGCAGCATCCCCATGATGCCGGCGTGGGTGGCAACCGTGAGCTGCAGCCAGGCGGCCAGGGCGCCGATGCCCGCGCCGATCACGGTGCCGAAGCTGAAGAACGCGTGGAACACCGGCAGCACGGTCTTGCCCATCTGCTGCTCGATCGCCGTCGCCTCGACGTTCATCATGACGTCGAGGCATCCGTTGCCGTAGCCGAACAGCACCATGCCGATCAGCACGACCGGCACCGACGCGAACATGGTCGACCCGAGACCGACGAGCGCGATGCCCGCCGAGAACATGAGCATGGTCGCGAGCATGCCGACGCGAGCGCCCGTGCGGGCCATGACGGCGGGGCTCGTCGAGATGCCGATGATCGAGGCGATGCCCATGCCGAGCAAGATGAGTCCGACCTGCGCGTTGTCGAGGCCGAGATCGGCCTTGATGCTCGGCACGCGCGACGCCCAGGTCGCGATCGAGAGGCCGCTGGCCATGAAGATCGCGAAGATCGCGGCACGCCAGCGGACGAACTGCGAACGGGTGAGGACGGCATCCATGGGCGTTATCCTATCGAATCGATTCGACGCGCGGAAAGGCGGGCGGGCTATTCTCGAAGCATGACCAGTCAGGAGCCGCCCCGGCGCGCGACCATCGCCGACGTCGCCCGTGAGGCCGGAGTCGCGACGTCGACGGCATCCGTCGTCTTCAGCGGTAAGGCCAAAGTCGCCGACGCCACCCGCGAGCGGGTACTCGCCGCCGCCGCCGAACTCGGCTACGCGGGTCCCGATCCCCGCGCCGCCTCGCTGCGGCTCGGACGCAGCGGTATCGTCGCCGTCGTCTTCGAAGGCCACCTGCGCAACGCCTTCCTCGACCCCGTGACGACCGCGATGATGGACGGTCTCGCCGACGGTCTCGCCGAGCTCAGCGCCGGCATCCTGCTCATGCGCGACGAGCCGGGCGAAGACGGGCCCGGTCTCGCGGGTGCCCCCGTCGACGCGTATGTGTTGATCGGATGGTCGGGCCGTACGCGCGAGTCGGTCGAGGTGCTGCGCGGTCGCGGCCTGCCGGTCGTCGTCATCGAGGGCGACCCGGGCGATGCGAGCATCCCGCGCATCGCGCTCGACAACGCGGATGCCGCGGCCGAGGTCGCCCAGCACGTCTACGATCTCGGGCACCGCGACGTCGCGCTCGTCACCCTCACGCTCGGCCACGACCGGGAACGCGCGATCGTCACGCCCGAGCGCCTCGCCGCCGCGACGGTCGGCGTCACGGTCGATCGGCTCGAGGGCATGCGCCGGGTGTTCCCCGATGCGCCTGCGATCTCGGCATCCGGCAGTTTCATCGACGAGGGCATCGTGATCGGGCGGATGCTGCTCGCCGACGCCGCGACCCGGCCCACCGCCGTGCTCGCGCAGAGCGACCTGCTCGCGGTCGGTGTGATCCGCGCTGCGGAGGAACTCGGGCTGCGCGTGCCGGAGGACGTCTCGGTCGCCGGGTTCGACGGCATCGCGATCGACGGTCTCGGCGGGCAGTCGCTCACCACCACCGTGCAGCCGGCCGTCGAGAAGGGGCGCGCCGCGGGAGAGCAGATCGCGCGGATGCTGCGGGGCGAGACCGGAGAGACGCAGAACCTCGTGTGCGTGTTCCGTCCGGGGACGACGACCGGGGTGCCGTCGCGCTGAGGGTTTCGCGGGGTGGGGCCCTTCGACAGGCTCAGGGACCCAGTGACGGACGGGCGCTGAGGGCGGTCTCGGGGCGGGCCCTTCGACAAGCTCAGGGACCCAGCAAAAGAAACTGGGTTGCTGAGCCTGTCGAAGCACCCACCGCGATCGGCGTCAGATCTCGGTCGGCTTCTCGTCGTTCTTCGTGACCGATACGATCGGCGGCGAAGCGAGCCGATCTCGACGTAGGGGAGTACGCGAATGGGACTATTCCGCAGGAAGAAGCGTGAGCCGGAGGCATCCGCTTCCGTTCAATCGGCACTGCAGGGACTCGTCGTTCCGCTGCTCGTCGGGCGCGAATGGTTCGCGGCGAACGAGCAGAAGTTCGCCGGCATCCCGGACTTCCCGGAGTCGGCGATGCCGTTCGCGCGGCAGATCACCGATGAGCTCTGGGCGACCTACGCGACCGATGCGCACGGCATGTGGGACGTCGTGCAGCGCGGCGGCGTCGACGCGTTCGGAGGGGCCGACGAGCTGCACCGGTCGGCGGTCGAGAACCTCGTGCGCCGGGTGTCGGGCGACCTCGACATCGGGGGAGCCGACGGTGGTTACCGGCTGCAGACGCCGGCGGAGGCCGACCTCGCGGCGTCGCTGGTGCTCGTACCCGAGCTGTGGCTCGACCGCGTGCAGATCGCCGGTGCGCCGGTGCTCGCGCTCCCGTCGCGCATCGGGCTGGTCGTGTGCGGAGCGGACGACGCAGACAACGTCGACGTACTCCGCCAGTACAGCGACTCGACGTTCGCGACGGGACCGGGCAAGCCTGTCACCACCGCCCTGCACGTGCTGACTCCCGAGGGCCTGGGCGTTCTGGGCTGAGGGTTCTCGGGGTGGGGCCCTTCGACGGGCTCAGGGACCCAGTGGCTGACACCGGGGCTGAGCCTGAAACTGGGGCACTGAGGTGTCTCGGGGTGGGCCCTTCGACAAGCTCAGGGACCCAGTGAAAGTAACTGGGTTGCTGAGCCTGTCGAAGCACCCGCCCTGCGCGAACCTCAACTGCGCTGCGGGCCCAGCGGCAGTACCGTCTCGCCGAAGTCGAGGATGCGATACCGACCGCAGTCGACGATCTCGTCGGGGATCGCCTGGATCGGCAGCTCCCACGGCACGGTCTGCGCGTCCTCGACGAGGAACGACACGTCGCCCGCATCGAAGTCGGCGCGGTTCACGAGCCACGCGTAGCCGTTGAGCTGATGGTCGACCTGCACGAGCTGCGACGGATCGTCGAGGTGCAGTTTGGGCAGTCGCACGGTCCAGAACTGGCCGGCGCCGGTGCGATCGGATGCCTCGACCCAGTCGGTCACGCAGGCGGCATCCGCATCGGGTGCGTTCGCGGCTGTGGCCAGGCGCGGGATGCTCAGGCCGCCGGCGATGAGCAGGACGACGGTCGCGACCGCGGCGAGCTGCCGCCGAGCGCGTACCGGGACGCGCAGAGGTCGCGGCAGCGCGACGAGGGCGAGCATCGGTGCGAAGGCGAGGGGCTGCAGGTAGCGGGCGGCGTGGGTGCCGAGGGCGATCGCGCCGATCACCACGAGCACGGGCGTAACCCACGCGGCGAGGGCGACGAACCGCGCGCCTGGTTCGTCGGCCCGCACGGTGCGCACGATGGCGAGGGCGAGCAGCGCGACCACCACGAGCAGAGCGATGACCCCGAGCGGCGTCGACAGCCGATCGCCGAGCAGGTCGCCGTAGTACCCGATCGACTCCTGCCAGAGGTCGGGTTGGGCGTAGCCGGCGCCGGTGTTCGCGATCCATGCCGCGAACGGAATACGTGCCGCGAAGCCGAGCAGGGTGCCGCCGAGAAGAGCGGCGAGGATCGCCAGCATCCGTCCGCGCGAGGCGACGCGTAGCGCGCCGATCGCCGTGATCGCCCCGAGTGGCACCGTCGCCCAGGCCGCGAACAGCGGGTTCGACAGCGTCGAGACCAGCGCGACGGCGCCGAGCACGAGAGACATCGGCAGCAGGCGTGCACCGTCGAGCATCCGTCGGGCGATCCCGATCGCGAGCGCCACCCCGACGACGGTCGCCGAGTAGTAGGTGGTCGTGAGTTGCAGCGACGCGAGGTCGAGCGCGTTTCGCGACGGAGACATCTCGGTCATCGCGAGCGCCCCGAACGCGGCGACGGCGATGACCGACCAGGCGACCGGAGCCCGACCCACCCGTGCTCGCCCGGCGACGAGCCGCACCGCACCGTAGAGCGCGAGCACATTGACGACGGCGCTCACCGCGAAGAGCGCGTTCACGCCCACCGGCAGCACCGCGTCGAGTGCCGTGAACACCGCGGTCTCGGGCAGGAACAGCACACTCGACATCGCCCAATCGAGCCGGTCGCCCGCGAGCAGCGAGCGCGAGAGCATCGCCACGATCACCGAGTCCCCGTCGCGGAACAGCAGCTCGGCCCGGGCCGATGAGGCGACGGATGCCGCGACGACGAGCGACACGGCGGCCGCCAGCATCCACCCCCCCAGCTCCCGCAGCCACGTCCGCATCACGGGCTTACTCTCCCACGTCGGTGGTCTCGTGGTGGACGCTTCGACAGGCTCAGCGTCCCAGTGGCGTGTGGACGGAAACTGTGTCCCTGAGCCTGTCGAAGGGCCCCTTCGCGAGAAACCGCCCGGTGGAGCCCCGGTTGTATAGTCAGCGCATGCGGAGGATCTGCGCCGGGGTCGGCCTAGCGGTTCTGCTTGCTGTTGGGCTCACAAGTTGCATGCTCCCCTTCCCCGGGGAGTACACAGATGCGCCACTGAAGTTGTCCAAGGTCGACGGAAGCCTGGCCATCGCTTACTGCGGCGATCCCGGGACACTCGTCTTCGTCGATATGTGGGTGGCGCGGCGATCGAACACCGCGCGCGGCGACGTTTCGTTCGAAGCGTCGGGCTCGGCGGAAATTGTCACCGGAATGGTCATCGAAACCGCCGCGCTCCCCGCGGGGCTGACCGTCACGGCCGACTCCGGATATCCCCCGGATCCGGACAACATCGCAGTCACTCTCGAAGTTGATGGCGTGCAGTCGTTCGCTCAGTTCTCCTTCGAGGACGACGTCGCGTCGATCGAGGACTGGCAGCCGGACGGATGGATGCGCGCGGACGGTACGTACAGCGAAGAGCCGTGTGGATGAATCCCGATGCTGGTGGCGGGGACGCTTCGACAAGCTCAGCGACCCAGTTCTGCGCTGTGGACGGAAACTGGGTCCCTGAGCCTGTCGAAGGGCCCGCCCCGAGAAACTACGAGACCTGGGCGCGGAGGTCCCAGACCTCTTCGATCGGGGTGAAGCCCTCGGTGCCGTCCGGGCCGCGGAACAGCTCGACGAAACGGCCGATGTCCTTCTGCCACTCCGCGTTCGCCGGGTCTTCGTCGAGGGCGGCGATCGCGGCATCCCAGTCGTCGCACTCGACGAGGTGGAAAAGTCGCTGTCCCGAACGCCAGATCGTCCAGTCATGGATGCCGATGCGTGCGAACGTCGCGGCGAGGGCATCCGGAATCCGGGCGTGGTGCGCGCGGTAGTCGTCGATCGCTCCGTCGCGGATCTCGGAGTGCAGGGCGATGCGCATGGGCATCCTTTCGTCGGTCGTGCGGGGTGGGCCGGGCTCATCTGCCGAACAGGCGAGCCAGTCCCTTCTTCCATCGGGGGGTCAGCGTGTACCAGTCGAGTCGGTGGCGGAGGTCGTCGCGGGTGATACCGGCGAGGCGGCAGAGGAGCTCGAGGTGGCTCGTCGTCGGGTCGGCGATCTCGTCGAAGACCTTCTCGACATCGAGCGGCACGCCCTCGTCGGAGACGACTTCACCCTCATCGAGCTGGCGATTGCGCCCGTGCTCCCCGAAAGTGTTCAGCTCGGCGGAGTCCTCGTCGATGTAAATCCACACGGCGCCCTCTGGTTTCTTCCGCAGCATCGGCGCCTCCCACAGATTGCCGAAGGAGGCGACGAACACATGCGGCCCCACCTGCGCGACCGACACCTTCGGCGAGACGATCGCCTCGTCGAACGAGATGCGGTCGTCGGCCAGGGAGCCGAAGGCGGAGGTGGTGACGTTCGGCACGAATGCCATGACGAAGGATTGCGACGAATACAACGGAGTGTTTCCCCTCGGGCGATGGAACCGACCCTCCCCAGAGCACGCTTCTCGCGACAGCCTAGAACAGGTCAGTCGCGCGGGCGGAAGGAGATCGCGACGGGGGTCGCGGCGTCCGCCACCTGCACCACAATGGCATCACCGTCGCGCGTGGCCGACAGGGGATGCCCGCCGATGCGGGCCGTCGTCTCGTCGAGCAGGCCGTCCGGGTCGGGCAGGCGGATGCTTCTGCGCTGATCGGTCACGGCGTGCACGGCGCCGTCGGTGCGGGTCCAGCGCAGCCACGGCTCGTCGGACGCCGACAGTCGCGGCTCGGGCCGAGCGCCGAACACCGCGTGCTCGTGAAGCTGGTTCCAGGCACCGAGCCCCTCGAGCGTCTCGCGCTGCGCGGCGGGAATGCGGCCGGATGCTTCGAGCCCGATGTTCAGCAGCAGGTTGCCGCCGCGCGACACGACGTCGACAAGTAGGCGCACAGCCTCGTCGGCGGTGAGCAGGTGCTCGGGCCCCTCGTTGCGGTTGTGGCCGAACGAGAGTCCGATGCCGCGGCAGTTCTCCCACGCGTCGCCGACCTCGACCGCGGTGCCGTGCACGTACTCGCTGGTGCGGAAGTCCCAGTGCGACTCTCCCCAGCGATCGTTGACGACACCCTCGGGAACGGCGTCGTAGAACTCCTGGAACGCGTGCGCGAGGCTCTTCGGCCCGGGTTCGATGCCGGCCTGCGGCCAACGGATGTCTCCCCAGAGGATGTCGGGGCGATACCGGTCGATCAGGTCGATGACGTGGTCGTGTGCGTACTCGGCGTAGGCGAGGTCGTCGGGGGCCGGGGCGTCGTCGCGGTCGATGGGCGGCAGGTCGGAGAAATGCCAGTCGAGCCCGCCGGAGTAATAGACGCCGAAGCGCAGGCCTCGTGCGCGGGTGGCCTCGGCGAACTCGGCGATGAGGTCGCGCTGCGGCCCGCGGGCGACGGTGTTGCGGCCGTCGGTGGCTGGTGCGTCCCACAGCGTGACGCCGTCGTGGTGCTTGGTGGTGGGGATGAAGTACCCGGCGCCGGTGGCGGCGACCACCGCGAGCACCTCGTCGGCGTCGAACTCCTCGGCCGTCCACTGGTCGAGGAAGTCGTCGTAGGGTGCTCCGCCGTGCGCCTCCTGCTGGTGCCGCTGCGCGGGCGAACCCTCGATGCGGATCGTGTTGGCGTACCACTCGGCATAGGGGTTGTGGGCGTACCACTCGTCGCGCGGCACGGCCCCGAGGGCGCCCGTCGGCTCGGCCCACGCCGGTACGGAGTACGGGCCCCAGTGCACGAAGATCCCGAGCGCCGAGCCGCGGAACCACTCGGGCAGAGGCCGCTCGAACGCGCGGTACTGCGCGGGGCGAACAGGGTCGGTCTTGAACATGGCCATCATCGGCACCTTTCGTCACACCCTTGTGAACTGCTTCGGTTATCCCGTATCCTATAGGAAATCTGGAACTCAACGAGGAGCTTCAATGGCACACGCAGACTTCCGACGCCCGACCTCCGTCATCCCCGGCGGTGAATGGTTCAGCGGCGCGGGCTTCGGCATCTTCGTGCACTGGGATCAGGCATCCCAGCAGGGAATCGAGATCTCGTGGCCGCTCGTCGGCCGCTCGATCATCCCGGGAGTGGATGCCGTCGACGACGCCGTGACCGTCGCCGAGTACCAGGCCACCGCACCCACCTTCGACCCGCAGAACTGGGATGCCGCCGACCTCGCGCGTCGCGTGAAAGCGGCCGGAGCGACCTACGTCGTCTTCACCGCGCGCCACCACGCCGGCTACAACATGTTCTTCACCGAGCAGTCGGACTTCGGCGTCGAGCACGGCCCGTTCGGCCGCGACATCACCCGCGAGTTCGTCGACGCCGTGCGCGCCGAGGGCCTCAAGGTCGGCATCTACTACAGCCTTCCCGACTGGAACCACGCCGACTATCCGGCCTTCCGCGACGAGGATCTGCCCTACAAGCTCGAGCACTGGCCCGCAGCCGGCATGCCCGAGTTCGCCGACACCCCGGATGCCACGGACCGCCACCGTCGCTCGAGCCCCGAGGAGTGGTCGCGGTACCTCGAGTACGTGCGGGCGCAACTGCGAGAGCTGCTGACCAACTACGGCACGATCGACTTGCTCTGGTTCGACGGCGACTGGGAGCGCTCGGCCGCCGAGTGGACCGCGCCGGGACTTCGCCGCCTGATCAAGGAACTGCAGCCCGACGTCGTCATCAACGACCGTCTGCCCGGCCAGGGCGACTACCGCACACCCGAGCAGGGCTTCCCGCTCACGGTGCCGACCGGCCCGTGGGAGCTGTGCCTCACGATCGGCGACCACTGGGCCTGGCGCAAGCATCCCGACAACGAGAAGTCCGCACGCTCGCTGCTCGTGACCCTCATCGACGTGGTCGACCGCGGCGGCAACCTGCTGCTCAACGTCGGCCCCGGCCCCGACGGCCCGCTGCCCGACATCGAGAACGAGCGCCTGCAGGAGTTCGCCGACTGGATGCAGGCGCACGCCGAGTCCGTGATCGGTGTGCAGCCCACGCAGGGCATCGACTTCCACGGACCGACCACCGCCCGCGAGGGGCGTCTGTACCTGCACCTCACCGCGATCCCGGTCGACGAGATCATCGTGCGCGGTCTGCCCGTGCGGCGGATCACCCGCGTGCACCGTCTCGCCGACGGCCTCGAGCTGCAGCACGACGCCAGCTTCGAGGTGCACGAGGCATCCACCGCCGGCGACGACTCGGGCGAGCTGCGCATCGTCGCGCCGGCATCCCCCAGCGGCGCGCTGATCGACGTCATCGCCATCGACTTCTCCACCGAGTAACCCGAGCAACACCCCCTCAACAACAACGCATCAGTTGCAGCATCCAATGAAGGAGGCAGTCAGTATGAATGCAGTCTCGAACCGGCGCGCGAAGCGCCTCGTCCTCACCGGCGTCGCCGGTCTCAGCGCCCTCGCCCTCGCGGGGTGCGCGAGCGGAGCAGGCGGAGGGGGCGGCGGCGAAGCCGGCGGCCCGCTCGTGCTCTACACCTGGGCCGCGAGCGAAGGCGACCAGGCCCAGTGGGCCGACTTCATCGACGGTGCGCAGGCCGAAGACCCCGACCTCGACATCTCGGTCGAAGGACCGAGCTTCTCCGACTACTGGACCAAGGTGAAGACCCGCCTCTCCGGCGCCAACCCGCCCTGTCTGCTCACCACCCAGGCCGCCCGCGCACAGGAGCTCGGCGACCTGCTCATGCCGCTCGACGACCTGATCGAGAAGAGCGGCTTCGACATCGAGAACATCGACGAGTCGATGCTCAGCGGTATGACGGTCGACGGCACGATCCGTGCGATCCCCTACGACGCCGAGCCCATCGTGCTCTTCTACAACGTCGAGGCGTTCCAGGCCGCCGGCCTCGACCTGCCGGGTGCGACCTACACGCGCGATCAGTTCGTGTCGGATGCCAAGGCGCTGACCAACGGCGACAAGAAGGGCCTCGCCCTCGCGCCCGGCATCTTCATCCCCAACGCCTGGTCGCTCGCCGACGGCGTTCCCGCGGTCACGGAAGACGGAGAGCTCGACCTCGAGAACCCGGAGTTCGTCGAGCAGATCCAGAGCTTCTTCGACCTCGTCGCGGTCGACGGCGTCGCGAAGGCGCCCGAGGCGGCCGACGGCTCGGAGGTCTCGCAGCAGGCGTTCACGAGCGGCGAGGTGCCGATGCTCATCGAGGGGCCGTGGATGTACGGCAGCTTCGCCGAGGCCGCGGACTTCACGCTCGGCGTCTCGATCGTTCCGTCGACCAGCGGCGAGGCCGCGGCGATGACCGCCGGTTCGGGCTTCGGCATCGCGGCGAACTGCGACCGCCCTGACGAGGCCTTCGCGGCCATCGAGGCGCTCACGTCGCTGTCGGTGCAGGAGAAGCAGGCCGAGGCCCGCGGCATCGTGCCCGCCCGCATCGAGGCGCTCCCGGCCTGGGCCGAAGGTAAGACCGAGGGGTCGTCGGAGGTCGTCGAGGCGCTGCTCTCGAACGCGACCCCGCAGCGCACCACCCCGACCTGGAACCAGGTCGAGACCCTGATGACGCAGTACGGCGTGCAGGGCTACCGGGGTGAGCTGACGGCCGAGGAGATCATGGAGACGATCACGAACTCGGTGGGCGGCTGATCCCATGGCGATCATGAGCGACCGGAGCGAGGCCACGGCCTCCTCCGCGATGCCCGGCGTGACGGGGGTGCCGATCGGCGCCCCCGCCCCGCCGGGGCCGCGGCTGCCGCGGCGGCGCGGGAACGGGTGGGTGGCGCTCGCGTTCCTCGCCCCCGGGGTGATCGGGTTCGTCCTCTTCATCCTCACGCCGCTGTTCGGGTCGGCCTTCATCAGCCTCTTCGACTGGAAGCTGTTCGGGAATCCCGACTTCATCGGCATCGACAACTACGTCAAGCTGTTCCGCGACCCGACCTTCTACACGGTTCTGGGCAACACGGTCATCTTCGCCGTCGTCTACACGGCGCTGAACCTCTTCGTCGCTCTCACGATCTCGCTGTGGCTCAACACCCGGCTGAAGGCCGCGGGCGCCTGGCGCGTGGTCTTCTTCCTCCCCGTCATCACCCCGATGGTGGCGAACGCCCTCGTCTGGCGCCTGATGCTCTCGCAGGACGGGCTCGTGAACTCGATGCTCGCGACCGTCGGCATCGACGGGCCCAACTGGCTGTCCGACTCGGCCTGGGCGCTACCCTCGGTCATCGCGATGTCGGTCTGGCAGTCGTTCGGCTACAACGTCATCGTGCTGTCGGCAGGTCTCAGCGCCATCCCGAAGGAGCTGCTCGAAGCATCCCGCATCGACGGCACCAGCGCCTGGCAGCGCCTGCGCTACATCGTGCTGCCGCTGCTGTCGCCCTCGCTCTTCTTCTGCTCGACGATGACGATGATCGGCGCCTTCCAGGTGTTCGTCCAACCGCTCTTCCTCACGCAGGGCGGGCCGGGCGAGAGCACCAACACGTTCGTGCTGTATCTCTATCGCAACGGCTTCGTCTTCGACCGGCTCGGCTATGCATCCGCCCTCGCGTGGATCCTGTTCGTCGTCGTGATGCTCATCACGGCCCTGCAGTTCGTCGGCCAGCGCAAGTGGGTGAACTATGAGTGACCAGAACCTCTCGGCGACCGCGCTGCTGATCCTCCCGCGTCGGCGCCACCAGCGCCGGGCATCCGTCAAGGAGTGGCTGAACACCGCGGCGATCGCGCTCGTCGCACTGATCTTCGCGTTCCCCTTCATCTGGATGTTCCTCACGGCGCTCAAGCCCGAGAACGAGGTCTTCACCGCGACGCCGCAGATCTTCGGCTCGGAGATCCGGTGGTCGAACTTCGTCGAGGCCTGGACGGTGGTGCCGTTCGGGCGCTTCATCCTCAACGGCCTGATCGTCGCGATCGCCGGTGCCGCCCTCTCGGTCGTCGTCGCCGTGCTCTCGGCCTACGCCTTCTCGCGGCTGCGCTTCAAGTTCCGCGACAAGCTGTTCCTGCTGTTCGTGCTCACGCTCGTGCTGCCGCAGGAAGTGCTCGTCGTACCGCTGTTCATCATGATCAACAGCTGGGGTTGGAACGACACCTACGGCGCGCTCATCATCCCGTTCGCGTTCACCGCGTTCGGCACCTTCCTCATGCGGCAGTTCTTCCTCACGATCCCGATCGAGTACGAGGAGGCGGCGCTCATCGACGGCGCTTCACGCCTGCGCACCCTGTGGTCGGTGCTGCTGCCGCAGCTGGTCGCGCCGCTGAGCGTGCTCGCCGTCTTCTCGTTCATCGGCTACTGGAACTCGTACCTGTGGCCGCTGATCATCATCAACACACAGGACATGGCCACCGTGCCGCTCGGGCTGGGGATGTTCACCGGCCAGTTCGGCACCCAGTGGTCGCTACTCATGGCGGCGTCGACGCTCGCCGTCATCCCCTCGTTGATCCTCGTGCTGCTGCTGCAACGGCAGCTCATCAAGGGGGTCACCTTGGGCGGACTCGGAGGACGATGATGAACGCATCGCAGAACACCGGCTCGAGCATCCTCGACGCCGCACCCACCGCCGGACCCCGTGCCGCCCTCGCCGACGTGACGGCGGGCAGCCGGATCGTGCACGTCGAGGCGCAGCTGGTCGACCTGCCGGTCGAGACCGTGCGCACCGACGCCCTGCAGACCTTCGTCAAGCAGGAGACGATCTTCGTGCGGATCCGCACGGCCGACGGCACCGAGGGCGTGGGCTACAGCTACACGATCGGCACCGGCGGCGGTGCCGTGCTGAGCCTGCTGCGCGAGACCCTGCTGCCGGCGCTGATCGGGCTCGAAGCCGAGCGGCCCGAGTCGGTGTGGCTGGCGCTCTTCGGCATCACCCGCGCCACCACGGTCGGGCCGATCACCGCGCTCGCGCTCGCCGCGGTCGACACGGCGGTGTGGGATGCCAAGACCCGGCGCGCGGGTCTGCCGCTCTGGGTCGCGGGCGGAGGCGCATCGCCGTCGATCCCGATGTACGACACCGAGGGCGGATGGCTGCACCTCACCACCGACGAGCTCGTCGCGCACGCGGTCACTTCGAAAGAGCGCGGCATGGGAGGGGTGAAGATCAAGGTCGGCAAGCCCCGCGGGCACCAGGACCTCGAGCGGTTGCGCGCCGTGCGCGACGCGGTCGGCGACGACCTCGACATCATGGTCGACGCGAACCAGTCGTTCACGGTGTCGGAAGCCGTGCGCCGCGCGCGCCTGTTCGAGCAGGTCGACGTGTTCTGGTTCGAGGAGCCGCTGCCCGCCGAAGACATCGAGGGCCACCGTCAGCTCGCCCGCTCGACGTCGGTGCCGATCGCGGTCGGCGAGAGCATGTACTCGATCGGTCATTTCCGCGAGCACCTGCAGCGTGGCGGTGCATCGATCGTGCAGCCTGACGTCGCGCGGGTCGGCGGCATCACGCCCTGGCTCAAGATCGCACACCTGGCCGAGTCGTTCAACGCGCCAGTCGCCCCGCACTTCCTCATGGAACTGCACGTGTCGCTCGTGTGCGCGATCCCGAACGCCCTCTACCTCGAGCACATCCCGCAGCTGCGCGCCGTCACCACCGACGAACTGCGCATCGAAGGCGGTCGCGGTTGGGCGCCGACAACGGCCGGCCTCGGCATCGCATGGGACGACGAGGCGCTCGGGCGGCTGATCGTCTCGTGACCACCCCCGATCCCGTGCGCATCGGCCGAGGCGGACTCACGGCCCCGCCGATCGGGTACGGCGCGGCCGCGCTCGGCAACCTCTACAGCGCGCTCGCCGAGGATGCCTGGCCCGAGGTGGTGCCCGCGGCGTGGGCCGGCGGCATCCGCTATTTCGACGTCGCCCCGCACTACGGTCTCGGTCTGGCCGAGCGCCGGTTGGGGGAGAGCCTGCGCGGCCTGCCGCGCGACGAGTTCGTCGTCTCGACGAAGGTCGGCCGGCTGCTGGTGCCCCAGGATGCCGCGGGCCGCACCGACATCGACGAGCTGTTCGACGTGCCCGCCGATCACCGGCGCGTGCGCGACTACTCGCGCGACGGGGTGCTGCGCTCGATCGAGGACTCGCTCACGCGGCTCGGCCTCGACCGGCTCGACCTGGTGCTCGTGCACGACCCCGACGACTTCGAGCGCGACGCCCTCGAGGGGGCGTTCCCGGCGCTCAGCGAACTGCGCCACCAGGGCGTCGTCACCTCGTTCGGCGCGGGTATGAACCACAGCGCGATGCTCGCCCGCTTCGTGCGCGAGACGGATGCCGACGTCATGATGGTCGCCGGGCGCTGGACGCTGCTCGACCAGTCGGCCGGTGACGACCTGCTGCCCCTCGCCGCAGAGCGTGACGTGTCGGTGCTGGCGGCGGCGATCTTCAACTCGGGGATCCTGGCGACGGATGCTCCGGGTGCGGGGAGCCTGTTCGACTACGGGCCAGCCGACCGAGGTGTCGTCGAGCGCGCGCAGGCGATCGCCCGGATCGCGCACCGGCACGGGAGCACCCTGCCCGAGCTCGCGGTGCAGTTCCCGCTGCGGCATCCGGCCGTCGCCGCCGCCGTACTCGGCGGCGCCAGCGCCGTGCAGCTCGCGCAGAACAGCGCGCTCGCCGACCGGCCGGTGCCGGAGGAGGTGTGGGCGGAGCTGCGCTCCGTCGGCCTGCTCGGATCGGATGCTCCCGCGCGGGAATCGCGGGCACGCGAAGGGCTCCCCGTACGATGAGACTCATGTTCAGCGACGACGACGCCCGAGGACCCCGGGCTCTGCCCGCCCGCCGCGCCCTCGTCGACGACGTCTACGATGCGGTGCTCGGGCTGCTCATGGACCGCGTGATCGAGCCGGGCGCCCGCGTGAACATCGATGCCGTCGCCCGCGACCTCGACGTCTCGCCCACCCCGGTGCGCGAGGCGCTCACGCGGCTCGAGGCGGAGGGGCTCGTGATCAAGCGGGCACTCAAGGGGTACGTCGCGACGCCGCTGCTCGACGTCGACGGGCTGCGCGACCTCTACGACATGCGTGAACTCCTCGAGCCCGAGGCCGCGCGGCGCGCGACGGCGCACATCGACGACGAGACCGAGGCCGAGCTCGCCGCATCGGTGGTGCAGATGCGCACGGCATCCGCCCCCGACGACGACGAGCACTTCGAGAACTACCGTCGCTTCATCGACGAGGACCTGCACTTCCACCACCTCATCGCCGAGCACGCGCAGAGTCCCCTGCTCTCCGAGGCGATCGTGCGGCTGCGCTCGCACATGCACCTCTACCGGCTGAACTTCCGCCACGACTTCGAAGACGACACCGTCAGCGAGCACGAGCAGATCCTCGCCGCGCTGCGCGCGCGGGATGCGGATGCCGCGGCATCCGCCATGCTCACCCACATCACCAACTCCTACGCCCGCCTCGGCCCGGTGCTCGCGGCGCGATCGGACGAGCCGGCGGAGTAGTTCCGGGGCGCCCTTCGTCTCGCTTCGCTCGTTCAGGAACCGGGGTCTTGTCGGTCCCTGAGCGAGGAGCGAAGCGACGAGACGAAGGGCCGTGGCCTAACGGTTCCCTAACGGCAGGTAGAATAGAGGAAGACACCCGCCCGCCTGTGCCGTTTTCCCCCGGCCGACGAGCCCTGAGGAGCCGCGTATATGCTGATGCTCCTCGCCGTGTTCCTCCTCGGGTCTCTCCTGATGCCCGTTCTGGTGCGCTGGCTGGGGTCTCAGGCATTCGCCGTCGCCGCTCTCATTCCCGCCGCGGCATTCGTCCACGCGCTCGTGATGACGCCGCAGGTGATCGACGGGGATTCCCCGTTCGTCTCGGTGTCGTGGATCCCGCAGCTCGGGCTGAACCTGTCGATGAACATGGACGTGCTCGGCTGGGTGATGACGCTCATCGTCACCGGCGTTGGCGCGCTCGTGCTGCTCTACTGCCGCTGGTACTTCCACGACGATTCGGCCGGGATCGGCCAGTTCGCGGGCGTGCTGCTCGGCTTCGCCGGCGCGATGTACGGCCTCGTGCTCACCGACGACCTGGTCATGCTCGTCATGTTCTGGGAAGTCACGAGCATCCTCTCCTACCTCCTCATCGGGCACTATCGCCGCCGCGCGGCCAGCCGTCGAGCCGCACTGCAGGCGCTGCTGGTCACTACCCTCGGTGGTCTCGTGATGTTCGTCGGCGTCGTGCTGCTGGTGGTGGATGCCGGCACGTCCAGCATCCGCGAGATCCTCGCCGCTGTGCCCACCGGCCCGCTGGTGGATGCCGCGATCGTCATGCTCCTGATCGGCGCGATCAGCAAGTCGGCGATCTTCCCGTTCCACTTCTGGCTGCCCGGTGCGATGGCCGCTCCCACCCCGGTGAGCGCGTACCTCCACGCCGCCGCGATGGTGAAGGCCGGTATCTACCTGATCGCGCGATTCGCGCCGATCTTCGCGCTGAGCGCCCCCTGGCGTCCGATCGTGATCAGCCTCGGCATCCTGACCATGCTGATCGGCGGGTTCCAGGCGCTGCGCGAGACCGACCTCAAGCGCATCCTCGCCTTCGGCACGGTCAGCCAGCTCGGCTTCTTCGCCGTCGTCGTCGGCTACGGCACGCAGGCCGCGGCCCTCGCCGGCCTCGCGCTCGTCATCGGCCACGCGCTGTTCAAGTCGGCGCTGTTCCTCATCGTCGGTGTGATCGACCGTCAACTCTCGACGCGTGACATCACCGAACTCTCGGGCGTGGGCCGTCAGGCCCCCGTCATGACGACTGCGGCCTTCATCTCGGTCGCGTCGATGGCGGGCATCGCCCCGACCCTCGGTTTCGTGGCGAAGGAGTCGATGCTTACCGCACTGCTCGACGACGCGATCGGCGGCTCGGTCTGGGGTCTTGTCGCGCTGATCGGTGTCATCCTCGGATCCATGCTCACCGCGGCATATGGGGTGCGCTTCCTCTGGGGAGCGTTCTTCACCAAGCGCGACGCGCAGGGCGATCGGATGCCGGACACCCTCTGGCCCGACCCGCCGGTCGGCTTCCTGTCGGCACCGATCATCCTCGCGGGCGTCACGCTCGCCGCGGGCATCGGCGCCCCCGCACTCGACGTCGCGCTGCAGGGATACGCGAAGACCGCGACAGCCGGCCTCGACGCCGAGGGCGTGGCGGTCGAAGGCCCGGGGCACCTCGCTCTCTGGCACGGTTTCGAACCCGCACTCGGCATCTCGATCCTGTCGATCCTGCTCGGCTTCGGCATCTTCGTGCTCACCCGCCGCACCGGCTGGGACCGCAAGCCCAGGCTGCTGAAGTTCACCGCGGCCGACGTCTACTACTTCGTCATGCGCGGCGTCGACCGCCTCTCGGTGCTCAGCACGACCCTCACCCAGCGCGGTTCGCTGCCGGTGTACGTCGGCACGATCTTCGTCGTGTTCGTCGCCGCCGAGGTCACGGCGCTCGTCGCGACCGACATCGACCGCTTCCAGCTGTCGGCCTGGCACACCCCCGCGCAGCTCGTGGTCGCACCGATCATGGCCGCTGCCGGTCTCTTCGCCGTGCAGGCGCAGAAGCGCTACACCGGTGTCGTGCTCGTCTCGGTCACGGGCCTCGGGATGGTCGTGCTCTTCGCGACCAGCGGCGCCCCCGACCTCGCGCTCACGCAGATCCTCGTCGAGACGGTCACGATGGTCACGTTCGCCCTCGTGCTGCGGCGGCTGCCGTCGAAGATGGGCGAGCACAATGCATCCGTCGGGCGCATTCCCCGGGCGCTCCTCGCCGTCGGCGTCGGACTCACGATGGCGCTCGTCGCCGTCGTCGCCACGCAGTCCCGCATCCATGAGCCCATCTCGACTTCGTTCGCCCAGCTCGCCTACGAGATCGGCCACGGCAAGAACGTGGTCAACGTCGCGCTCGTCGACCTCCGCGGCTGGGACACGATGGGCGAGCTGTCGGTGCTCGTGCTCGCCGCGACCGGCGTCGCCTCGCTCGTGTTCGTCACCCACCGCGCCGACCTGCTCGCCGCCACGCGCAAGCTGCCGAAGTCGAAGCGCCGCCGCACGCAGAGCCGTCCCCTCGTCGAGACGACCGAGGGCATCCGCTTCCAGACCGCCGAGAACGAGAGCAGCCCCCGCGCCTGGCTCGTCGGCGGCACGAAGATGAAGCCCGAGAACCGGTCGATCCTGCTCGAGGTCATCGTGCGGGTGCTCTTTCACACGATCATCGTGGTGTCGATCTTCCTGCTCTTCTCGGGCCACAACCTCCCGGGCGGCGGGTTCGCCGGCGGCCTCGTCGCGGGTATGGCGCTCGTCATGCGCTACATCGCGGGCGGGCGTTGGGAACTCGGGGCCGCCGCGCCCACCGACGCCGGACGACTGCTCGGCGCGGGTCTGATCCTCGCCGTCGGTTCGGCGCTGATCCCGCTGTTCTTCGGTCAGGCGCCGCTCACCAGCACGTTCTGGGAGTGGGAGATCCCCGGCTTCGGACACATGGAGTTCGTCACCTCGACCATCTTCGACGTCGGCGTGTACCTCGTCGTGATCGGACTCGTGCTCGACGTGCTGCGCAGCCTCGGCGCCGAGGTCGATCGCCAGACCCAGGCGCTGCGCGAGGCGCCCATGGTCTCCCGTGAGAAGCGGGGGGTCAGCTGATGGATGTCTCGCTCACCCTCATCGTGATCATGGCCGTGCTCTTCGCGTGCGGCGTGTACGCCATGCTCGAGCGCAGCCTGACCCGCGTGCTCATCGGGTTCCTGCTGCTCGGCAACGCGACGAACCTGCTGCTGCTGATCGTGATGGGCGTGCCCGGCCGTGCACCGTTCTATGGCGTCGACGGCGACATCAGCGACCCGCTTCCGCAGGCTCTCACCCTCACCGCCATCGTCATCACCTTCGCAGTCTCGGCGTTCCTTCTCGCCCTCATCTACCGTTCCTGGCAGCTGGGTCAGGCCGACACCGTCGAGGACGACGAGGCCGACATCGCGCTGCGCGAGCGCACCGACGCCGACGAAGACCTCATGGACGACGAGTCCGAGACCGACGACGACGAGGCCACCACCGACTTCGTCGGCGTGCAGACCGCGCCGATCACCGTGCTGCACATGCGCGACCACGCGTCGATCCTCGACGACGCCCCCGTCGATCGCGCGTACGGGTCGTACGGCTCAGAATCCTCCGATGTGCTCGACGCCGAGTCGGCGCCTCCCGACGACGAGGACGTGGAGACCGAGTCGGACGACGAAGCGGCTGCCGAGGTATCCGGTTTCCGTACGGATGCCGACACCCACGCCGCCGACGCCGACGAGACGGATGCCGCGGACGCGGCCCGTGACACGGCATTCGATCCGGCATCCGATGACAACGCCCCCGAGCACACCGATGAGGAGGACCGCCGATGAGCGTACTGGTCCCCCTTCTCGTCGGTATCCCGCTGCTGGGTGCGGCGATCACCCTCGTGTTCGGGCGCAACGCGCGGCTGCAGGTGCTCGTCACCGTGCTCGCCCTGGCTGCCGTCTCGGTGATCGCGGCCGTGCTGCTCGTCGCCGTCGACGCCGGTGACACCCCGATGGCGGTGTCGGTGGGCGGATGGCCGGTGCCGTTCGGCATCGTGCTCTACGTCGACCGGCTCGCAGCACTGCTGGTGCTCATCTCGAGCATCGTGCTGCTCGCCGTCCTCCTCTTCTCGATCGGTCAGGGTGCCGCCGACGGCACCGACGAGACACCGATCTCGATCTTCAACCCCTCGTACCTGATCCTCGCGGCGGGCATCTTCAACGCTTTCATCGCGGGCGACCTGTTCAATCTGTACGTCGGGTTCGAGATCCTGCTCGTGGCCTCGTACGTGCTGATCACGCTCGGCAGCACCGAATCGCGCATCCGCACCGGCGCCGTCTACATCGTCGTGTCGCTCGTCTCGTCGATCCTCTTCCTCGCGTCGATCGCGATGATCTACGGCGCCGTCGGCACGGTGAACATGGCGCAGATCGCCGAGCGCATGGCCGAGCTGCCGCAGGAGACGCAGCTCGTGCTGCACCTCATGCTCGTCGTGGCGTTTGGCATCAAGGCCGCCATCTTCCCGGTGTCGTTCTGGTTGCCCGACTCCTACCCGACCGCGCCGGCCCCGGTCACCGCGGTCTTCGCGGGCCTGCTGACCAAGGTCGGCGTGTACGCCCTCATCCGTACCGAGACGCAGCTGTTCGCTTCGAACAGCATCGACACGCTGCTGCTGATCATCGCTCTGGCGACCATGATCGTCGGGGTGCTCGGCGCGGTCGCGCAGGCCGAGCTCAAACGAATCCTGTCGTTCACGCTCGTCAGCCACGTCGGGTACATGATCTTCGGTCTCGCGATCGCGACGCCCGCTGCCATCGGTGCCACGGTGTACTACATCGTCCACCACATCGTCGTGCAGACGACCCTGTTCCTCGCTGTGGGGCTGATCGAACGAAGAGCCGGCAGCACCTCGATCCTCCGGGTCAAGGGGCTGCTCAAGGTCGCACCGGTGATCGCCGTGCTCTACTTCATCCCGGCGATCAACCTCGGCGGGCTGCCGCCCTTCTCGGGATTCATCGGCAAGTTCGCGCTCTTCGAGGCCGCGGCATCCGTCGGCACCCCCCTCATGATCGTGCTGATCATGGGCGGAATCCTCACGTCGCTCCTCACGCTGTACGCGCTCATGCGTGCCTGGAACCTCGCTTTCTGGCGCGAGGAGGAGGACTCCTCCGAGACCGAGGGGCGCATCTCGTACCTCGGCAACGCGCCCGCCGCCGACGAGCAGCAGGAGCGTCGCCGCATCCCCAAGATCATGACGCTCGCGACCGCCGGCATGGTCGCCGTCACCGTCGCGCTCACCGTGTTCGCCGGACCGCTCTACGAACTCTGCGACCGCATCGGTGAGACGCTGCTGCAGCCCGTCAACCTCGTGCAGCTCGAAGAGGAGGTGGGCGGATGAGTCCCGACGGCAAGCGCCACTTCTGGCGCGACCTGCGCGTGCAGCTGCCGTTCCTGGCCTGGCTGATCGTGCTGTGGATGCTGCTGTGGGGCCAGTTCACGCTGCTGGCGTTCGTCTCGGGTCTCGTTGTCGCGGTGTTCGTGACGCGAGTGTTCCGTCTGCCGACGGTCGAGCTGTCGGGGCGCGTGAACGTGTTCTACGCCGCGCTGTTCGTGGTGCAGTTCCTGTGGGCGCTGCTGCGAGGTGCCATCACGGTGGCGATCCAGGTGTTCGACTTCCGTCGGCAGCCGGGCACGGCGATCATCGCGGTTCCCCTGCGGTACGCCGATGACCTCGTCATGACGCACGTCGCCGTCGTCTCGTCGCTCGTGCCCGGCTCGCTGGTCGTCGAGGCCGATCGCGATCGCCGCGTGCTGTACATGCACGTGATCGGCGTGAACAGCATGGATGACGTCGAGAAGCAGCGACGCGTGGTGCTGCGCTGGGAGCAGCGGGTGGTGCGTGCGCTCGGCGATCCCGCGCAGTATCGTGCGCTCAAGGCCGACGAGCGGGCGGCGGCCGCCGCCGGACGACCCGGGGCGACGACGAAGGGCGGTGCCCGATGAACATCCTGCTGCTCGTGATCATGGTGGTGTTCGGCATCGCCGCGATCCTCACCGTCATCCGTATCTTCCGCGGGCCCACGATCCTCGACCGCGCCGTCGCCTCCGACGTGCTGCTCACCGAGGTGATGTGCGTGCTCGGCGCCGAGATGGCGATCAACGGTCACACCCGCAGCATCCCCGTGCTGCTCATCATCGCCGCGATCGGCGTCTTCGGATCGATCTCGGTGGCCCGCTTCGTCGCACGAAGGGACAACACGACGCCATGAACATCTTCGGTCTCGTCATCCCCGACGCCGTCATCGACGTCGCCGTCCTGGTGCTCATCCTGCTCGGCGCGCTGCTCTGCCTCTCGGCCGCGGTCGGACTGCTGCACTTCCGCGACGTTCCCTCGCGACTGCACGCCGCGACCAAGCCGCAGGTGCTCGGTCTCGTCTTCATCTGCCTCGCGGTCGCGCTGGCGCAGCGCAGCGTCGGCGGCATCCTGCTCGGAGTACTGCTGGTCGCCCCGATCGTGCTCATGCAGTTCGCGACCGCCCCCCTCTCGGCACACATGGTCGGGCGCCAGGCCTACCGCAACGGCTCCGCCGACCAGCGCCACCTCGTGGTCGACGAGCTCGCCGACGCCAAGCAGACCCCGCCCGCCGCGGGGTAGGGCCTGGCGGGGCAGCTGGGCTGCATTCGCCGCGGTCTGCTGTTTACAACTCCGGAAAATCGAGCGTTTCCCGGGTGAATCTGCTCTCACGCACAGCATCCCCGCAGCTTCTCCGGAGTTGTGAACAAGGTCGAGGGGGGCGCCACTGTTCCTGCACGCTGCGCCTGTGTACTCGGCTTGTTCCGATGACCGCGATATGCACACGCCGCGGGGCTCCTGACGCTCACACTGCTCTGGTGGGAAACATCAAGAGCACGGTCAGAGAGCGAGTCGTGGAGATGTACACCCCCTGCGTGTTCTCTCGCTCGGAGTTGCGTGCGAGCGGACTGAACGGGAGATCGATCACTCGGGCCGTCGAGGCTGGAGCATTGCTCCGGCTGCGACGAGATCGCTATGCGCATCCGGGTGTCGCGGCCGACATCGCGGAGGCCGTACGCATCGGCGGGCGACTGTCCTGCCTGTCGCTTCTCGTCGCGATCGGAATCTTCGTGCACCGGTCGTCGGGGCTCCACGTGCAACTCGCACCCGACGCGTCGCGTGTGCGAACGCCTGGTTCGGCGAGGACCCGTCTGCACTGGAGCGCACCGTCGCTCGTGGCGGCGCCCCTCCATGCGGCGGCGTTCGAGGATGTCGTCCGGCATGCGGTCAGATGTCAGACGCCCCGTGCAGCGCTGGCGACACTCGACAGCCTGATCCACCACGGGCTGCTGACCCAAGGTCAACTCGTCGACGTCTTCGGCGGCTTGCCTCAGCGCTACGCCCGCCTCCTTGCCCTCGTCGACGCGGCCGCGGAGTCGGGACCAGAGACCTTCATGCGCCTCATCCTGAAGGCGATGGGTGTGAGGTACGAGACACAGGTGCGCATAGAGGGAGTCGGGCGCGTGGACTTCGTCATCGACGGATGGCTGATCATCGAGTGCGACAGTCGCGAGTTCCACGAGGGTTGGCACGCGCAGGTCGAGGACAGACGACGCGATCTGGCCGCCGCCGCACGAGGCTTCGTGACGATCAGACCGCTCGCTGCCGACTTCATGGACAGGCCGGACGTCGTGCGAGCCGCGGTGATGGACGTATTGGTCGCTCTCGGTTCCCGTGGCAAGTGCGGTCGCCGTTCATAATTCCGGAGATCCGAGGAGCAGAGGCGCGCGTGCGGCTCGGGACGGCCGCGGTGGGGCGAGTTTCCGGAGTTGTGAACACTCCGAGACCGGCGTGCGGCTGACTCGCGGGATTTGCTGCCCGGCATGGGGGGCCGGTTGACGTTCACAACTCCGGAAGAAGTGCGAAGAGCATCCGGAATCGGGGGTTTAGGGGCGATAACTGCGGAAATCTCCGGAGTTATGAACGCCTCAACCCGGCGGCGAAGCTCTCGATCAGGCGGGCGGCGGGCTCGGAGTCGCTGATCAGGGTGCCGTGCCCGTGGTCGGGGATGACTTCGAGGCGCGCGCCGGGGATCGCGTCGAGGATCGCGCGGCACCAGCTCATCGGCGCGAGCGGGTCGCTCTCGCCACGGAGCACGAGCACCGGTGCGGTGATGCGCGCGAACGCCTTCTCGGGCTGGTGGGCGATCGTGGCCTTGATCTTGCGGATCAGGTGCGGCCCGCCGCGCAGATACTCGCGCGCACCGCGCCAGATCACCAGCGGCCGCTCGCCGATCAGGTCGCGCAGCAGGTACGAGGCCTGCGCCGCGACGTTGCGGGCCGCCTTGTCGACGGTGGGTCCGGCGAGCACGACGCCGGAGACGAGGAGCGGATGCCGTGCCGCGAGCTCCGCCGCGATCTGGCTGCCCATCGAGTGCCCGATCACCACGACCGGCTCCTCGCCGGCATGCCGGAGGTATGCCGCGACGAGGTCGGCGTGCCGCTCCATCGTGAGGGTGCGGATGGGCTCGGGCGCCTCGCCGAACCCCGGGAGGTCGAGCGCGATCACGCGACCGGGTAGCCGCCGCACGACGTCGAGGTAGACGCTGCGGCCCATGCCGATGCCGTGCAGCAGCAGGAACGTGCGCTCACCCTCGCCGAACGTCTCGGCGATCAGCGTCGACCCGGCGTGCTCGAACTCGAGGAGCGTGACGGGGGTCCCGGCGGGGGCGAGGTAGCTGGTGGGCACCGTTCCACGTTAGTCGGCCCAGGCTCCCGCCCCGCACCGGGACTCAGCCGATGAGGCTGGGCTGCAGGTCGCGCAGTGTGCGCCGGTGGGTCATGCGCGTCACGCCGATCATCGCGAACAGCAGCGCGCCCACCAACCAGATGCCGAGCACGATCAGATCGCCGCCCGCTCGGGCGAGATCGCCGCCGTACATCAACTGCCGCATCGCATCGACGACATACCCGAGCGGGAGCACGTGATGCAGCGCCGCGAGCGGGGCGGGCAGGGTCTGCCAGGGGAAGGTGCCGCCGGCGGTCACGAGCTGCAGCACCATGAGTACGAGCCCGAGGAACTGCCCCACCGAGCCCAGCCACACATTGAGAGCGAGGATGATCGCCGCGAACGTCGCCGAGGCGAACATCAGCACGCCGAGGGTGCCGAGCGGATGGTTGAAAGTGAACCCGAGGGTCAGCGCGAGGATGCCCATGAGTCCGACCATCTGCACCGCGCCGAGCGCCGCGGGCGTCAGCCACCCGGCGAGCGTGATGCGGATCGGCGAGTGCAGCGCCGTGATCGCGCGCCGCGAGATCGGCTTGACGATGAGGAACAGCGCGTAGATGCCGATCCACGCCGAGAGCGCGGCGAAGAACGGGGCGAGTCCTGCGCCGTAGTCCTCGGCCGAGGCGACCTTGTCGCTCGACACCTTCACCGGGTCGGCGATCGTGTCGGCCTGCAGGGTGCGCAGTTCGGGGGTGGATGCCGGGATCTGGTCGACACCGGATGCCAGGCCGTCACGCAGCTCGGCCGCTCCGCTCGCGAGCGTGCTCAGCCCGTCGCGCAGCTGCGCCGCACCGTCGTTGGCGGATGCCGCGCCCTCGGCGACCGTGCGCGCCCCGGTGGCGAGACTGGACGCGCCGGTCGAGAGCGTCGCCGCTCCGGACGCGACCTGCGCCGCACCATCCGCGAGCTGGTCGATCTTGCCGACATCCGCCTGCACGGTCGCGTTGCCGTCCTGCAGACGGGTCGCGAGCGGGTCGAGCTTCGCCAGAACCTGGTCGATCTGCTCGGGCGTCAGGCCCTGGTCGGTGAGGATCGTGGTGATATCGGTGCGCACCTGCGGCAGAGCATCCGTCGCCTGCTGCACGACCGAGCCCGCCCGATCGGCGATGTCGGCGAGTTGACGGTTGCCGTCGCTGACCTGCGCGGCGCCGTCGGCGAGTGACTGCGCCCCGGTCGCGAGAGTCTGCGCTCCCATGGCGAGCTGGGCGGTGCCGTCGGCGAGTTGGGCCGTGCCATCGGCGAGCGTCGCGCTGCCGGTTGCGGCGGTGTTCGCGCCGTCGGTCAACTGCGTCGCACCGTCGGTCGCGGTCACGAGGTTGTCGCGGATGTCGCTGAGTCCGGTGAGCAGACGCTCCGCGGCCTCGCTGCCGACCAGTTCGGCCACCGAACTGCGGATCTTCTCGACCGCCTGCGTGCCCATCGATGAGGCGAGGTAGTTGTTCGCGTCGTTCGTCTCGAGGTCGATCCGGGCCTGGTGCGGGTCGTCACCCGCAGCCGAGGTCAGCGCGGTCGAGAAGTCGGAGGGGATCGTCACGGTGAAGTCGACGGTGCCGTGGCGCAGGGCATCCGCGGCTTCGTCGCCCGTCATCCGCTGCCAGTCGAAGGCGTTGCCCTCGATGAGGTTGTCGGCGACGTCTTCGCCGTAGTTGACGGTGTCGCCGGCGGCGGCATCGGCTGCCGTGGACGGCGCGCCCTCGTCGTCGACGACCAGCGCCACCGGCACGTCGGGGAACTTGGCATAGGGGTCCTGGTTCGCCCAGAGGTAGAGGCCGCCGTAGAGGATCGGCACGCACACGAGCGCGACGAGCGCGATGATGCCCATCTTGCTCGCCGTCAGCCGCCGCAGCTCGGCGGCGATCATCGCGGGAACCTTCATGAGGCGGCTCCGTTCGTGTCGTCTTCGGGGTCGTGCGTGGGGGACGCTTCGACAGGCTCAGCGACCCAGCTCTCGGGGTCGGCGACCCGGCTCTCGGGGTCAGCGACCGGGTCTTCGGGGCCGGCTATCGGATTCTGGTCATCGCTGTCACTGGGTCCCTGAGCTTGTCGAAGGGTCCCGCCCGACTCGGTGTCGTCGGCGTCCGCTTCAGACTCGAGCACGAGGGGCTCGACCGGGCCGGAGGCGTTGATCGCGCCGAGCTCCTGCATTCGTTCGAGCGCGACCGCGGCCGAACCGCCGAGAATGACGAGCATCGCGAACCCGCGCTCGGCGAATTCGGCGGCGATCCGCCACCAGCCGTCGGGCGAGCCACCGTGCCGATCGGGCGACACGAGCACGACGGCATCCGTTCCATCGCGCAGCACCGCGAGTTCGCACAGGATGCGCACGCGCGCAGACGGGTCGATGTTCCCGATCGGCACGGACGCGAGTTCGGCGTATCCGAGCTGCGACAGCCAGCGCTTGGCGTGCAGGGGCGTCGCGCCGAGCCCAGCGAACATCAGCTCCTCGCCGACGACGCCCGCGAGCGAGATGTCGGGGTGCGGGTCGCTGACGTCGGGGGCGTCGACGAGGGCGACCCGGCGGCGCAGTTCTTTCGCGCTCACGCTGTCATCGATCGTGACGCGGCCGGTGTCGGGGCGCATACGTCCACTCGCGATCAGACCGAGGACCGTCGGTCGCTGTTCGGTCTCGGCGAGGGCGTAGCGCACCTCGCCGGTGTGGAACTCGAGACTCGTGGAGGGGAGGGCCTGACCGTTCCTGCCCTTGCTCACCTCGTGCAGGGTGATCCTCATGCGGGGGCCTCCGTCGGGCCGGTGACGATGTCGGGGTGGGTGGCGAGCAACTCGTCGGCTTCGCGCCACGCGAGTCCGGCGATGCTGAGCACCGCGCGCACGGCGAGGTTCGCCGCTCCCGTGCTCGCGGCATCCGTGCGGGAGATGACGGTGCGCGCGATCTCCTCGATGAGGCGGGCGAGGGTGGGGGCGGCGAGGTCGCTGCGGAAGCTGCCGTCGTCCTGGCCGCGGCGCACCAGGGCGGCGACGGTGCGGCGCAGCGGGGCGAGGGCGTCGGCGGTGTACTGCACGTGCGCCTCGTCGAGCGCAAGAGCGGCGGCGACCTGCACGTGCGCGGCCTCGTGCCAGAGGCGTGCGGCGAGGCGGGCGAGGGCGAGGCGGGCATCGGCATCGGTCACGGATTCGGCGATCGCGTTGAAGCGCTGTGCGCCGGTCGAGATGAGTTCGCGGATGAGGGCTTCGCGGTCGTCGAAGTGGCCATAGAGGGTTCGGCGCGAGAGGCCGGCGCTGCGGGCGATCACGTCGACCGAGGCGTAGGGGTCGACGGAGAGCGCGGATCGGGCGGCGTCGAGGATGCCGGCACGGTTCTCGACGGCGTCGCGGCGGGGTGCGCGGGTGGTCATGGGTTCGAGTGTAGTTAATGTGCACAGTTGTGTGCAAGATAACTCGGCGGACTCACAGTGTCGTGCCGGGCGGGGCGCTTCGACAGGCTCAGCGACCCGGTTTCGGGCAGCGACCCGATCATGGTGCGGGCGGCCGCGCACGCGAAAGGGGGGCGGATGCCGCAGCATCCGCCCCCCTTCGAAACCCGCGAGGGGTCAGTCCGTGCCGGAGTCGAAGGCTGCGCCCTCGGAGGCGGTGTCGACCGCGTCGGCGAGGTTCTCGTCGACCTCTTCGACCGCACCCGTGATCTCGCTCGACTCGCCCGCGGTCACGCGGCCGACGAGCTCGCCCGTGGCGCCGCCGACCAGACCGAGGCCCGCGTACTGCTCGAGGCGGGCGCGCGAGTCGGCGATGTCGAGGTTGCGCATCGTGAGCTGTCCGATGCGGTCGACCGGGCCGAAGGCCGCGTCGCCCACGCGCTCCATGGAGAGCTTCTCGGGGCCGTACGACAGGTTCGGCGAGACGGTGTCGAGGATCGTCCAGTCGTCGCCGCGGCGCAGACGGATCGTCACCGAACCGGTGATCGTGAGGCCGACCCAGCGCTGGATCGACTCGCGCAGCATGAGCGACTGCGGCTCGAGCCAGCGTCCCTCGTACATCAGGCGACCGAGGCGGCGACCCTGCTCGTGGTACGTCGCGAGGGTGTCTTCGTTCAGGATGCCGTTGACCAGGCGCTCATAGGCGATGAACAGCAGCGCCATGCCCGGGGCCTCGTAGATGCCGCGCGACTTCGCCTCGATGATGCGGTTCTCGATCTGGTCGCTCATGCCGAGGCCGTGGCGTCCGCCGATCGTGTTCGCCTCGCGCACGAGGGCGACCGGGTCGGAGAACTCGACGCCGTTGATGGCGACCGGGCGGCCGGCCTCGAAGGTGACGGTGACGTCTTCGCTGTCGATCGCGACCGACGGGTCCCAGAACTTGACGCCCATGATCGGGTCGACGGTCTCGAGCGAGACGTCCAGGTGCTCGAGGGTCTTGGCCTCATGCGTCGCGCCCCAGATGTTGGCGTCGGTCGAGTACGCCTTCTCGGCGGAGTCGCGGTAGGGGAAGTCGTGGGCGACGAGCCAGTCGCTCATCTCCTTGCGTCCGCCGAGCTCGGTCACGAAGTCGGCGTCGAGCCAGGGCTTGTAGACGCGCAGACGCGGGTTGGCGAGCAGGCCGTAGCGGTAGAACCGCTCGATGTCGTTGCCCTTGTAGGTGGAACCGTCGCCCCAGATGTCGACGCCGTCCTCCTTCATGGCACGCACCAGCATCGTGCCGGTCACCGCGCGGCCGAGGGGGGTGGTGTTGAAGTAGGTCTTGCCGCCCGAGCGGATGTGGAACGCACCGCAGGACAGCGCGACGAAGCCCTCTTCGACGAGTGCGGTCTTGGCGTCGACCAGGCGCGAGGCCTCGGCGCCGTACTCGAGCGCGCGGCCCGGGATCGACTCGATGTCGTCTTCGTCGTACTGCCCGAGGTCGCCGGTGTACGTGTAGGGCACGGCGCCCTTGTCGCGCATCCAGGCGACGGCGACGGAGGTGTCGAGTCCTCCGGAGAAGGCGATGCCGACGCGTTCGCCGACGGGCAGGGACTGGAGGACCTTGGACATGTCCTCCAGTCTACGGCGGGCGGCGTGTCGCTCCCGAATGCGTGACGGCATCCGCCCTGCTGGTGAACGGATGCCGCGGCACGGTCTTCCGTGCAGGAGGAGTGAAGTGCCAGAGTGTGCTCATGGGCGGAGCAGTGCTGTGGGGTGTGGTCGCGGCGGCACCGTTGTTCATCGGTGCCGTGCTCGCGATGCTGCGGACCTGGCCGCCGCGCTGGCTCGGCATCGTGCTCGGCTTCGGAGCCGGGGCGCTCATGGCGTCGATCGCCTTCGAACTCTGGGAGGAGGGGCTCGATCGCGGAGGCCCCTTCCCGCTCGTGATCGGCGTCGCCCTCGGCGCGATCAGCTATTACGTCGCCGCCCGTATCCTCGACGCGCGTGCGGCGAAGACGAAGGAGCAGGCCGGCGGCGGACAGCTCGCGGTCGGAGCGCTGCTCGACGGCATCCCCGAGCAGCTCGTGCTCGGCATCGGCCTCGCGTCCGGCGAACCGGTGAGCATCGCGCTCGTCGTCGCCATCCTCGTCTCCAACCTGCCCGAGTCCATCGGCTCCGCCGCCGACCTGCTCGACGGCGGCATGAAGCGCTCGCGCGTGCTGTTGCTGTGGGCCGGCGTCGCGGTGATCTGCGCGGCCGCCACCGTCGCGGGCTTCGGGCTCGCGAGCATCACCGGCGACGCGTTCCGCACCGCGGCCAGCGGGTTCGCGGCCGGCGCGCTGCTCGTGATGCTGGTCGACTCGATGGTGCCCGAGGCGCAGTCGAAGGCCAAGGAGTCGACGGGGCTGGCGACCGTGCTCGGGTTCGCGCTCGCAGCGGGGCTCGCGTTGGCGGGTTGAGCATCTCGGAGTGGGCGCTTCGACAGGCTCAGAGACCCAGTCCGAAGGGTCAGTAGCCGGGGTACTCCTGGAGCTTCTTCTCGAACTCGTCGCGGTCGTCGTCGCTGAGCACCGCGCTCGCGATGACGAACAGTTGCAGTCCCTCGACCGGCTCGCCGGTGCGCGCGCTCTGCGCCTCGCGTTCGGTGCGGAAGCCGCCGTCC
Source organism: Microbacterium sp. NPDC008134 (assembly GCF_042957055.1). Taxonomy (NCBI): domain Bacteria; kingdom Bacillati; phylum Actinomycetota; class Actinomycetes; order Micrococcales; family Microbacteriaceae; genus Microbacterium; species Microbacterium sp. NPDC008134. The sequence continues at coordinate 50,990 of NZ_JBIBHO010000001.1, forward strand.
GTGTCGTTCGACAGGTCGTTGATCGTCGCGTAGAAGCGCAGCGGGTCGGGGTAGTTCTCGGTGTACGACTCCCACGTGTGCTGGGTGCGCGGGTCGTCGCTACCGTAGAGCTTCTCGATCATCGTCGGGTCGATGCCCGAACCCGACGGGTCGTTGAACGCGTACAGCCCGTACATCCCGTGCTCCTGCACGACCTGATCGATCACGGCCATGACCTGCTGCTTGCGCGCGTAGTCCTGGATCGGTTCGTTCGTCGCCCAACCGGCCGAGCCGTACTCGTAGAGCATCGACTCCCCGCCGTAGCCGTTGCGCTCGGGGCGCAGATCCTCATCGGTGAACTGCGTCCAGGTGTACCCGAACTCGTCGGTCAGCCGCTGACGCACGTCGGCGAAGAGGCTGTCGGCCTCGGCGCGCACCTCTTCGAGCGACTGCTGGTTCAAGACGGTGGAGTTGTCGGTGCCCTTGATGCCCGGGTACGCCTCGGCGTGCTTCTGCTCGTCGCTCTTCGTGCCGTCGTAGTTGCCGCTGGCTGACGATTGCAGGGCGCTGAGCCCGCCGACGGTGGCGACGTTGAACAGCACCGTGACGACGAGGGCGATGGCGCCGAGCATCCGCCCCCGCTTGGTCACGATCGCCGCGATGATCACCGCGACGAGCACGAGCTGCAGCGCGAGCATCGTGACGCCGTAGAGGAGGTCGGTGCCGCCGGCGAGCATCGTGCCGAGAAGAACGATGGCGAACAGGATGCTGGTGAGCAACGCGATCCAGCCGATCGCGTTCGCCGATCGGCGGTCGTCGTCGCCCTCGGCGACCGACACGAACGTCGGGAACGCGGGCGCCTCCCGCGGGCCGGTGCCGCGACGCGCACCCCGGTAGCCGCCGGGCGGCGGCACGGGCGGCGCGCCCTCGGTGCCCGCGAGGTAGCGGGCGCGCTGGCTCTCGTGATCCATCACCATGGCCTGTCCGTTCCCGAGCCGGGCTCGCCGTCGCCCTGCTGCTGGTCGCGTTCCTGCGTGCCCTGATCGAGCTTGTCCTTGAGGTCCTCGAGCTTCTGCTCGTCGGGCTGCTGGGGTTGCTCCTGCTCGTCCTCGCTCTCCTGCGGATCGGGCTGCTGCTCCTGCTCCTGCTGCTGTTTCTCCTTCAGGCGCTCCTCGGAGTCGTCGAGGCTTTCACCCATGTCGCGGTCCGGATCGGACGACTGGTTCTCGGCGTCCTCGCTGTTGCACTCCTCGGGCGTCTCGACCGTGATCGTCAGCGCCTCGGCGTAGAGCTGGGCGGCGCCGGCGCCGTCCCCGCCCTCACGCGCGGCATCACCCATCCGCTCGATCACGAGCGAGAGGTTGATGCGCACGGCGCAGACCTCGAGACCGGTCGCGAGGTCGAGCGCCTCTTCGAGCTTCGCGCGCGACTCGGGCAACTGCTCGGCGCCCGCGAGCGCGGTGCCGACGTTGAAGGGGGCCTTGTACGGCTCGAACCAGTTGAGGAACTCCTGTCCCTCGGCCGCGGCCTCGGAACCGGCGTAGTCGTCGACGACGTAGGCGCTGATCGCCTGGTGGGCGAACGCGTACATGCTGAGGATCTTGCCCACGAAGAACAGCGAGACCAAGACGAGCGGGATGCTGCCGATCGCGATCCACTTGCGGATGCTGCGGCGCCGACGGTTCGATGCGAGAAGCTGCGCGGCCGCGGTCTGCGGGTCAGTCATCGGACGCCTCCGTTCTGCGGGCGGGGCGCTTCGACAGGCTCAGCGACCCAGTTTCGGCGCTCAGCGACCCAGTTTCGGCGCTCAGCGACCCAGTTTCGGCGCTCAGCGACCCAGTTTCGGCGGGGCGACCCCGGTCCGGGCTCAGCGGCCCGGTTTCGGAGCCGCTCGCCGGGGTGCGGAGGCCGCGGAGGCGCGCGATGAGCATCGCGGCACGCGTCAGTTCGATCCCGAGCAGCACGATGAGCACGAGCGCGGCGATCCAGTAGAGCTCGATCACGTTCCCCACCTCGCCGGACTCGGCGTAGTTCGTGGTGGTCGTCGGGGCCTCGGGCAGCGCCGGTTCGGCGTCGGCCGTGCGACGCTCGTACTCGACGCCGAGCTCGGTCGCCAGCGCCTGCAGGTTCTGCTCGTCGATGACCGACAGCGCGTCGGAGCCCTGGTACTGGATGTATCCGGCATCCGCTCCGTCGACCCCACCGCTGGTGATGCGCATCGGGCCGCCGTCGGCGGTGCCGTAACCGAAGACCGCACCCGCGTCGGTGTACTGCGCGCTCGCGGCGAAGGACTCCGGGTCCGACGACACGGTCTGCTCGCCGTCGCCGAAGTAGAAGACCATGCGCGAGCGGTCGGGCGACGACTCCGCTGCTGAGGCGAGCGTCTGCTCGAGCAGCGGTGCGGCGATGCCGATCGAGCTGCCGCGCGACTGGCTCGTGACCTCGGGGCGCAGCACGTCGAGGGACCCGACCAGCGCCGTGGTGTCGGTGGTCAACGGCATCCGCAGTTCGGCGGCGGCGTCGAAGGTGAGCAGCGCGAAGCGAGCGCCGGGGTACTCGGCGATGATCGTGCGCACGTCGGCGCGCACGCCGTCGAGGCGCGGTTCGCCCTCGGCCCAGTCCTCGGCGACGATGCTCGCGGTCGTGTCGACGACCAGCACGATGTCGGTGTCGGTCGCGAGCGTCTGCGTCGCGCCGCCGGGGATGCCGGGTCGCAGCAGCATCACGAAGCAGGCGAGCACCGCGCCCAGCCGCAGCGCCCAGAGCAGGCGGTGATTGCGGGTCTGCGCCGTCGACCGACCGGCATCCTTGGGCGCGCGCACGAGCACCCAGATCACGAGCGCGGCGATCGGCGCGAAGAGGAGGAACAGCAGGAAGCCGTTGATGGCGGGTTGGAAGATCACAGTCGCACCCTCCACAGCAGCACCACGAACGACAGCAGCGCGATCGAGACGATGACGATCCAGAGGTCGGGGGTGTCGGTCCAGACGACCTGAGCTTCGCCCCGCAACTCGGTGGCATCCTGCTCGCGCACCTGTTCGACGATGTCGCCGACGGTCGTCGTGTCGCGCAGCCCGTAGGCCTGACCGCCCGTCGCCTCGGCGGCCGCGGCGAGTTCGGCGCTCACATCCGCGTCCTTGCCCTCGACGGGGTTCAGTGCGAACACGCGTACGCCGTTCGAGGCGGCGTAGTTGGCGGCCTCTTCGAGCGTCACGATCGAGGCACCGTTGATCTCGTTGTCGGTCGCGAAGATGACCGAGCGCGAGCGCTCGTCGTCGGGGTGGTCGAAGCCCATCGCGCAGGCCGCCAGTCCGTCGCCGATCAGCGAGGCGCCGTCGCCGTTGAGCGTGCCCACCCAGTGCTCGGGGATCTGATCGACGTAGTCGAAGCTCTCGCGCATGCTCTCGAGGTGCGTGCGGATGAAGTCGTAGTCGTCGGTGAGCGGGAAGATCTGCACGGGCGAACTGTTGAAGATCGTCAGCCCGATGCGCTCGCCCTCGAAGCCGTCGAGCAGTTCCTCGAACACCGTCAGCACCTCGACGTCGACCTCCGACATCGACCCCGAGACGTCGAGGCACAGCATGATGTCGCGGCTCGTGTTGACCGGCTGGATCGTCTGCGACGACATCGGCCGCGCGGCTACGACGCCGGCCGCGATGACCGTGAGCGCCCCGAGAGCCAGGATGCCGCTGAGGGCGAAGATCCGGCGGGAGAGCGCTTCGCGGAATGCCGGCAACGCGCGCAGGCGCTCGGCGCGGGCGATGCGGGCGCGGTCTCCTCCGCCGGTCTGCCGGCGGCTGCGCAGGCCGAGCGCGAGCCCGATGCCGAGTGCTGCGACCACGACCGCGGCCGCGACGATGATGAGCCAGCCGTTCGCTAGTGCCATGAGCGCACCACCGTCCGTGCCGCCTCGGCGCCGGCGAGGGGATCGATCGGAGGGCCCTGACGGAAGATGCTCGGGTAGTAGTGCCGGCGGATCGCGTCGATCAGGGCGGGGTGCACGCCGCGGGCGATGAGGTCGTCGAGCGCCAGCACCGGGGCCTCGAGGCCGCTGTACTCGTTGACGAAGGTGCGCACCACGCGGCTCAGCTCGAGGTTGGCGTTGCGCGGCGAGAGCTTTTTCGCCCGGTAGTCGGTCTCGATCTGCTGCACGCGGTCGAGGTACTCCGCACGCAGTTGGCTGAGCACGTCGCCGGTGAGCAGCGGCTGCTCCTCGATGCCGATGCGGTCGGAGGGCCGACGCTGCTTCGTGAATACGATCACGAGCCAGGCGCCGACGATCAGCAGGGCGAGGATGCCGAACGCGAGCAGCACCCATCCCCAGCCGTACTGCGCCGGTGGGTAGAGCTCATCAGACCCGGGCATTCGACCTCCCGGCGGAGCGGCTGAGTGCGCCGTGGAGCAGGCGCAGCAACTGGGGCACCGCCGACTCCTGACCCTCGAGCACGGCGTGGCCGATCTCGAGGCGCTTCAACGTCTCGGCGAGGTGCGCCTCTTCGGCCTGCGCCTGCGCGGTGAGCTGGCGCACGATCGCGGCGTCGCCCTGCACGAAGTCCGGCACGTCCCAACTGCTGTCGACGTCGCTGCGGATGCGCCCCGTCGCGTGGTCGAGCACCGGATCCGCGTCGCGCAGCGTGAGCCACAGCACGTCGTGCTGCACGCGCAGGCGGCGCAGCATCCGCTCGGTCTCGTCGGTGATCGGTGCCTCGTCGGTGATGACGACGACGATCATGCGCCGAGACACCGTGCGGGTGACGAACGAGAGCAGGCCGTCGCGGTCGTTGGGAACCGTGCTCTCGTCGGTGGCTCGGCTGATCGTGCGCAGGGCGTGCTCGAGCGCGCCCTCGCTGCGGCCGGGTGCCAGGCGACGCGCGCGCGAGGCATCGCCGTACACCGCGGTGAAGTCGTCGCCGTGCCGCAGGGTCAGGATGCCGAGGGCACCGGCGGCCATGATCGCGAGATCCTTCTTCGGCCGCTCATCGGCCGCGAGGGCGGTCATCGACCGCCCCGTGTCGACCACGAACAGCACCGTCTGCATGCGCATCGCGCGCGAGCGCTTCACCAGCGGCGTGCCCAGGCGGGCGGTCGCGCGCCAGTCGATGTCGCGCACCTGGTCGCCGTACTCGTACTTGCGCAGGTCTTCGAAGTCCAGGCTGCGCCCGCGCAGCAGCGACGCGTGCGCACCGTCGAGCGCGTGCATCGACTTGCGCGACGAGTGCAGGAAGAGCTTGCTCTTCACCTGCGTGATCAGACTGGGCATTCGTTTCGGTTTCTGGTCGGTGCCGCGTGGGCCCCTGAGCCTGTCGAAGGGTCGCTGATGGCGTCGCGGTTCAGGGCGTCGGGACGGCGGCGAAGATCTGGTCGATGATCTCCTCGCTGCGGATGCCCTCGGCGTCGGCCTCGAATGTGAGCAGCACGCGGTGGCGCAGCACGAGGTGGCGCAGCTCGCGGATGTCTTCGGGCAACACGTGCGAGCGGCCCTTGAGCAGTGCGAGTGCCCGCGACGCCTGCAGGAACGCGATGCTCGCGCGGGGGCTGGCGCCGTACTTGATGAAGCGGGCGCGGTCGTCGCCGATGTACGGCGCGGGGTTACGCGTGACGTACGCGATCGACACGATGTAGTTGCGGATCGCCGGGTCGACGTAGATGCGGCTCGCGACGTCCTGCAGCATGTGCACGTCGTCGAGCGAGATCGCGCTCGACACGTGACGGTCGGGGTCGAGCACGCCGGAGTCGATGCGGCCGAGGATCTCGAACTCCTCGGCGGGGCTCGGGTACTCGACGATCTCCTTGAGCAGGAAGCGGTCCATCTGCGCCTCGGGCAGTTCGTAGGTGCCTTCCTGCTCGATCGGGTTCTGCGTCGCGATCACGAGGAACGGCTTGGGCAGGTGGTGCACCTCGCCGCCGATCGTGGTCTGGTGCTCCTGCATCGCCTCGAGCATGGCGCTCTGGGTCTTGGCGCTCGAGCGGTTGATCTCGTCGAGCAGCACGAAGTTGGCGTGCACCGGGCCGAGCACGGTGCGGAACGACCCCGTCGCGGCGTCGTAGATCTGGTTGCCCGTGATGTCGCTGGGCAGCAGGTCGGGCGTGCACTGGATGCGCTTGAACTGCGCCTTGACCGTGTCGGCGAGGGTGCTCGCGGCGGTGGTCTTGGCGAGGCCCGGCACGCTCTCGAGAAGGATGTGGCCGCCGGCGATGAGCGAGATCAGCAGGCTCATCCGCAGGCGCTCCTGGCCGACCATCTTCGCCGAGTACGCGTCGGACACGACCTTCAGCACGTCGCCGGCGCGCTTCAGCTCGGCGTCGTTCGGGGCGCTCTTGGCCGCGGCATCCGTCTTCGGGGCCGGGGTGGATGCCGGGGCCGGGGTGGATGCCGGGGCCGGTGCGGATGCCGGTGCCGGCGTGGACGCGGGAGGCGCGGATGCCGGGAACGGCGGCGGCGTCGCCGGTGCGGCGGGCGGCGGGGGAGCCGCGGCGTCGCGCAGCTCGCTGCGCAGAACGGGCGCCGGCGCGGGAGGCGCGGGCGGAGGCGGAGGGGCCGAGTTCGTCGACGGGTCCGGCGCGTAGGGCTCGTTCATCTGCAGTCTCCTCGATCACGCGGGGAAACATCGCGTCCTTCCCCCGCACCAGGGTAACCGCATCCGCCGACACGACGGTCCGGACGGGATGGGGAGGAGTCCCCATCGGCTGCTCGCCCACCCGAGTGCCTTCACACCTGCAGGGGAATGCGCACACGTGCAGGGAGGTACAGCGGTTGATCTCCCTGCACGTGTGATTTCTCCCTGCAGGTGAGCAGCCCGGGCGCGACTCAGGGAACGCGGATGCCGCGGCGCCGGCCCACCCAGACGACGCCCGCCGCGAAGGCGATGATCGCGACGGCGATGCCGAGGATGTAGGCGATGACCGAGGGCCATCCGCCGGGGCCGTTCGGGTCGAGGAACGGATACGGGTACCACCAGGGGTTGCCCGTGACCGGGCCTGTGATGAAGTTCGCGCGCACCATCGTGTAGACCGCCCAGACGATCGGGAAGATCACCGCGACCACGGCGGCGCTCCACGGCAGCGCACGGCGACGCGGCGCGAACAGCACATCGAGCAGCATCACGAGCGGGATGATCACGTGCAGCGTCTCGTTGGTCCAGACCTCGGAGACGCCGTCGAGGTTGATGTACCGCAGCAGCAGGTTGTAGACCACGCCGGTGACGATCATGTACGTGCTCGTGCAGACGAGCAGGGTGGCCAGCCAGCGCGGCTCAGGGGTGCTGTCGCGGCGGGTGCGCAGCATCCAGATCGCAGCGATCGTGAGCGAGACGACGGCGCCGATGTTCGAGAGCACCGTGAAGAAGCTGAAGAAGTTCGCCACGACCGTGGGGATATGCGATCCCCACTCGGTCGTCGACGCATGGGCGTTCGTGAGCGACAGCGTGATCTGGCGGATCAGCGCCGCCGTGCCGAGTACCGCCGTCGCGACGCGCAGGTAGGGCCACCAGGTCGTCATGTTGCCTCCGAGGGCCAATGTAGCGGTCGACCGCGAAGACGCCCGATCCACACGACGATCGACGCGAGCACGAGAATGCCGAAGGCGATGACCGCGATATAGATGCCCACCGACAACCAGCTCGACGTCTGCGGGTTGAGAAACGGGTACGGGTACCAGTAGGGCGTGGCCGTGAACGGGTCGGTGATGAACGGCCCGCGGATCAGCGTGTAGGCGCCCCATGCGAGGGGGAGGATGACGGCGAGGAAAGCGGTGGTCCAGCCGAGGGGGTGGCGGCGCGGCGCGAACAGCACGTCGAGCAGCATCACGATCGGGAGCACGATGTGGAGCGTCTCGCTGGTCCACTGCTCGGTCGCGGAGTGCGAGGGGATGGATCGCAGCAGCACGTTGTAGACGATGCCGGTCGTGATCATGTACGTGCTCGCGAACGTGAACAACACGGCCAGCCAGCGGGGCTCGGTGTCGTTCTTCGCCTTCGTGCGAAGCATCCATGCGGCACCGATCAGCAGGGTGACGGCGGCGATGAGGCCCGAGAGGGTGGTGAAGAAGCTGAAGAAGTTCGACACCGCCGTGGGGATGTCGCGACCCCACTCGGTGGTCGCCGCCTGCGCCGACGCGATCTCGCGCGTGAGCTGCCGTGCGAGGGCCGCGAGGGCGAGCAGGGCGGTCGCGATGCGCAGGTAGGGCCACAGTGTCTTCATCGTTCCTCCGTCGATTCGTGGTCGACGTTCCGTGGTCGAGCCGTCGGACACCGTAGCCGCCGAGAGGACGCCTCGCGGGGCTCTCAGAGGGGTGTCTCACTCTTCGGGCGGGGTTCTCGGAATATCGCGACGTGCGGTCGTTGATTGCGCGCCGATCGCTGTGGCGATTGGTATATCGATACGCCTGATGGGGGATGTTTTCGAGGGGAGGATCGGGGTTTTCTTCGCGTCGATGATGCGGCATTCTTGACCCGGCTATGTCCGCGGAATGAGGGGGTTTCGGGTGTCGTACGACCTCGAGGTGTACGGAAAGAATGCGCTGTCGACGCGGGAGTTGGCGAAGCTGGTGTCGGCGGATCGGGCGTTGAGCGCGCAGGTCGACAAGAAGGCGGATGCCGTCGACGCCGTTGTGTGGAAGAAGACGGGGGCGCACTTCTTCACGATCGACGGGCCGATGGAAGTGGAGCCGGAGGATCTGCCGGAGGACTGGCCCGAGGGTGAGGGAGCGACGGTGCTCTACAGCCTGAGCATCACGTACGACGTGTCGGACGGGCCGGGTGCGTTCTCGGCGACGGTCGACGGTTCGGACGTGGATGCGGCGATGGCGTTCGCGACGCGGTTGGCGGAGCGGATCGATGGGGCCGTGATGGATCCGCAGTCGTGGGAGCCGGAGGAGGGCGTCGAGCCGGAGCCGGAGCCGGAGCCAGCGCCTGAGCCATCCAAGGCGCGCTACCTGCACATGACGTGGTGGCGCCTGCGCGACGATTCGAAAGATCTCGCCGAGATCTATCTGCGCACCGCGCGCGAGCTCTTCCCGGTTGCCGTGCCGACACGCTTCGGCACGTACGAACCGATGCAGGGAAAGTTCCCGCGGGACGACGACTCGGCGTTCGATGCGATGTATCGCGACGAGTGCGAGGGGAGCGCGCTCATGTTCAGCAGTACCTCGATGAAGCATGGCCGGATCAGCCACTGGACCAACGAGCTCTGGGTGCGCGTACAAGCCGTCGACCTGACGTTCGACCTCTCTCGAATAGAGAAGGCCCGTGCGGTAGGGGAGATCGAGCGCTTCTTCGTTGACCTTGCGGAGCGGATGAGCGCATTCTTCGCGTTCGCCTCGGTCACGCACAGCCGCTACGTCGCCGGCGAGTCCCGTTTCCTGCCGCGCGGGCAGTGGAGCGGCCTCCCTCGGGACCCCCGATGGATGACCTGGTTCGGAGCCGACTACGCAGAGCTTGTGCGCCCCCATATTGACCCGGCGCTAGTGACGGAAACTCCGCGGGGTCTGCTCCATCGGTGGACGGATCATCCTGTGAGCGCGGACGACCTTCGTCGAATCAGCCCCGAACCGTGGCTCCCCGCCGAGCTGAGCGGAACGCCCGATCCTGAGGACGAGTTCCGAAGCAGTGAGGGAGCAGTCAGCATGCCGGATTCCCTGCGTTATCCCGACGAGGGGTCGCCGCAAGCTCTGAGGATCGAAGCGCACTACGCGCGCTATGCGTGAGGTCGTGGCGAACCTGTCGAAGGTCTCCGATGAGCTGACCCCCGCGCCGCGTCAGCCCCGCCGGCCCCGCCGCAACCGCGTCACCAGCACTCCCAGCAGGCACAACGCCCCACCGAGGAACATCAGCGGGGTCGGCACTTCGCCGAGGATCGCCCACGACATCAGGATCGCGACGGCGGGCACGACGTAGGTCGTCGCCGAGGTCTGGCCGGCGGTGCTGCGCTGCAGCACGTACGCCCACGTCGTGAAGGCGATCGCGGTCGGGAAGATGCCGAGGTAGACAACCCAGAGCGTCGACTCGATCGGAGCGGTCTGCAGTGCGCCGATCAGGCTGCCCGTCCACGGCAGCAGCGCCACCGTTCCCGCGACCGCACCGAGCCACGTGAGGGTCGTCGCGTCGGAGCCGACGCTCAGAAGATGCTTCTGCAACAGCGTGCACCCGGCGTACATGACGGCGGCGAGCAGCGCGAGCAGCAGTCCGGTGACGTCGGGGCCCGCACCCTCGGCCGCCTGCGAGTTCATGCCGATGAGCACCACGCCGAGGAAGGCGATCGGCGCTCCGATGATCAGTGGCTTCGGAAACCCCTCCCGCAGGAACAGCCCGCTGAACACCACGACCATCAGCGGCGCGAGGTTCACCACCATCGCCGCCGTACCCGCGTCGAGCGTGCGCTCGGCGGCGTTCAGCGCGAGGTTGTAGACGCAGAACCACCCGACTCCCCACACCGCCACCAACCACCAGTGACGACGCGCGGGCAGGCGGATGCCGTGGCGCACCGCGATGATCGCGAGCACGAGACTGCCGACCGCCATGCGCAACAGAGCGAGGGCGCCCGGGTCGAAGTGCGGACCCGCGCCGCGGATGCCGATGAACGCCGATGCCCACAGCACGACCGTCACCAGGGCGGCGATCAGCACGAGCGGCCCCTGCCGGGGCGTCGCACCCGGCAGAGCGCCCGGGAGGGGAGCGGTCTTCGACATGCTCCGATGGTGGCAGGGGCCTCCGACATCCGCGATGCGCCGGAGCGACAGCATCCGCTCCTTTCCCGCCACGCTCGTTCCCGATCCCGGCGAAGCTGCGGAAGAAAGGCGATGTCGGCCCCTTCGATAGGATGGGGGAGCCCGAGAAGGGCCAGCTCATCAGCCGGTGCAAACCCGGCGGAAGCAAGGGGGACACCCGTGCCAGGAATCGTTATCGTCGGCGTGCAGTGGGGCGACGAAGGAAAGGGCAAGGCCACCGATCTGCTCGGTGAGCGCACCGACTGGGTGGTGAAGTTCAACGGCGGCAACAACGCCGGGCACACCGTGGTCGTCGGCAACGAGAAGTACGCGCTGCACCTGCTGCCCTCCGGCATCCTCTCCCCCGGCGTGACGCCCGTGATCGGCAACGGCGTCGTCATCGACCTCGAGGTGCTCTTCCACGAGCTCGAGGCCCTCGGCGGCCGCGGCATCGACGTCTCGCGCCTGAAGGTGAGCGCCAACGCGCACATCATCACGCAGTACCACCGCACGCTCGACAAGGTCACCGAGCGGTTCCTCGGCAAGCGCATGATCGGCACCACCGGCCGCGGCATCGGCCCGGCCTACGCTGACAAGATCAACCGCGTCGGCATCCGCGTGCAGGATCTCTTCGACGAGAACATCCTGCGCCAGAAGGTCGAGGGCGCCCTCGACCAGAAGAACCACCTGCTGGTGAAGATCTTCAACCGCCGCGCCATCACCGTCGACGAGATCGTCGAAGACCTGCTCTCGTACGCCGAGCGCCTGCGTCCCATGGTCGCCGACACCGGTCACCTGCTCGACGAGGCCCTGCGCCGCGGAGAGGTCGTCGTCTTCGAGGGCGGCCAGGCCACCATGCTCGACGTCGACCACGGCACCTACCCGTTCGTGACCTCGTCGTCGGCGACGGCCGGCGGGGCATCGACCGGTTCGGGAGTCGGTCCCGGCGCACTCGACCGCATCGTCGGCATCGTCAAGGCGTACACGACCCGCGTCGGATCGGGTCCGTTCCCGACCGAGCTCTTCGACGAGCAGGGCGACTGGCTGCGCTCGCGCGGCTTCGAGTTCGGCACCACCACCGGACGCCCGCGCCGCGTCGGCTGGTACGACGCCCCCATCACGCGCTACGCGACGCGCGTCAACGGCATCACCGACCTCGTGCTCACCAAGCTCGACATCCTCACCGGCCTCGAGCAGATCCCCGTGTGCGTCGCTTACGACGTCGACGGCGAGCGCTTCGACGAGGTGCCGGTCAACCAGACCGACTTCCACCACGCGACGCCGATCCTCGAGTACTTCCCCGGCTGGAATGAGGACATCTCGGTCGCCCGCACCTTCGACGACCTCCCCAAGAACGCGCAGGACTACGTGCTCGCGCTCGAGAAGATGAGCAACACGCGCATCTCGGTCATCGGCGTAGGCCCCGAGCGCGACCAGGTGGTCGTGCGCCACGATCTGCTCGACTGATCCCGTGACGCGGTTCTGGCTCGGCGGCTACGGCCCCGAGATGGACGGCTCGGCCGAGGGCATCGGATTCCTCGCCGGCGACGAGGGGCGTGAGGCGACGACGCTCGCCTACCGCGACCTCGCGGCGGCGGCGTCCTCGCCGTCGTGGCTGGCGCAGCATCCGTCGCTCGACGTCGTCTACGCGGCTCTCGAACACGACGGTGCCGTGCAGGCCTTCGTGCGGTCGGGCGAGGCCGCGCTCTCGCCGCTCGGCCGAGCCGTAGCGGCGGGCGAAGCCGTGTGCCACCTGGCCGTCTCTCGCGACGGCTCGACGCTGATCGCCAGCTGTTACGGCGACGGGCGGGTCGTGCGGTTCGGCCTCGCGCCCGACGGGCGCATCGTGCCGGCGAAGGCGGATGCCGCAGCGGCGCTGCGCGCGGCCCTGTTCGGCAACGACGAAGACCCCGAAACGGTGCGCGAGGAGCCGGGGGTGGGGGCGGCGGCATCCGATCCCTATGGCGTGACCGATCGCGTCTCGCACGCGCACTCGGCGGCGTTCCTGCCGGATGGGCGGATCGTCACCACCGACCTCGGCTTCGACCTCGTGCGGTTCTGGCGGCTGTCGGGCACCGGGCTGCGTCTCGATCACGAGGTGATCCTGCCCCTCGGCGTCGGTCCTCGACACATGGTCGTGCACCCGAGCGGACACCTCCACATCGTCACGGAGTACTCCTGCGAGGTCTTCACGCTCGCCGAGACTCCGAGCGGGGCGTGGGCCGTCGTCTCGTCGACGCTGTCGAGCCCGATCGCCGAGGTGGGCGTCGACTTCCCGGCCGAGCTCGCCCGCACCCGCGACGGAGCGTTCCTCTACACGGCCCTCCGCGGAAGCAACACGATCGCAGCGCTGCGCGTGCACGGCGGCGGGGAGCGTCTCGAGTCCGTCGCGCTCGCCGACTCCGGCGTCGACTGGCCGCGCCACCACCTGGTGTTCGAGGGAAAGCTCGTGGTCGCCGGGCAGCGGTCCGACTCGATCATCCTGATCGACCTCGACGAGCGCACGGGCGCGCCCCTCGGCATCCGCCACCAGGCCCCCGCCGCGACGCCGACGCACATCCTGCCCGTCCGCTGACTCGGATCCGGGCCTTCGGTGCGGGCGAGTCGTCCGGCACAACTCCTCAGAATCGCCGCGGTTGGGCGCGTTCCGGTCCGTTTCAGGGGGCTGCGTCCTGATTCTGCGGAGTTGTGCGAACGAAGGTCTGTACCCAACTCAGGAAGATCGGGTGGATTCTGCCGGAATCGGGCCGATTCGGGCAGTTCCGGGCGTTCTTCCTGAGTTGGGTACGCCGTCGTCCCGAGGCCTTGCGCAGAATCTCCGGAGTCATGCACGCCACGCGGCGCGAACCGTACCCGGCGCGTCGGGTAACAACCACCCCGTGACACGACGTTGCTGTTCAGCGAGACTGTTGCGCGGAGAGGTGCGAAGCGATGACTGCAGAGAAGACCGACGAATACGACCTGATCGTGCTGGGCGGAGGTCCGGTCGGCGAGAACGTCGCGGATCGCGCCGTGCAGGGAGGACTCACGGCGATCATCGTCGAGAGCGAGCTGGTCGGTGGAGAGTGCTCGTACTGGGCCTGCATGCCGTCGAAGGCGCTGCTGCGGTCGGCCCAGGCCCTGCGTGCGGCGCAGCACGTCGCCGGTTCGAAGGAGGCAGTGACCGGCTCCCTTGATGTGTCGGCCGTGTTCGCCCGCCGCGACTCCTTCACCAGCAACTGGTCGGACGACGGACAGGTGAAATGGCTGCAGTCGGCGCACATCGATCTCGCCCGCGGCCACGGGCGCCTGACGGGCGAGCGCGAGGTCACGGTGACCGACGCCGACGGAGGCACGCGCGTGCTGCACGCCCGCCATGCGGTCGCGATCAGCACGGGATCGGATGCCGTCGTGCCGCCGATCCCCGGTCTGAGCGAGGCTGCTCCGTGGACGAGTCGCGAAGCAACCAGCGCCGAAGAGCTGCCGGAATCGCTGGCCGTCATCGGCGGCGGAGTGGTCGCGGTCGAGATGGCGACGGCCTACGCCGCGCTCGGATCGACGGTCACGCTGATCGCACGCAGCGATCTGCTGGGCGGCATGGAGCCGTTCGCCGGCGAGCGGGTGGCGGCGGGTCTGCGCGAGCTCGGCGTCGACGTGCGGCTGAACACCGGCACCACGGCGGTGCGCCGCGACGACAGCGGCGTCACGATCACCCTTGACGACGACACCGAGGTGACGGCCGCCGAGGTGCTCGTCGCGACCGGGCGCTCGCCGCGCAGCGGCGACATCGGCCTCGAGACGGCGGGCCTGGAGCCCGGAAAGTGGATCACGGTCGATGACACCCTGCGCGTTCCCGGGTCGGACTGGCTCTACGCGGTGGGCGACGTCAACGGACGCGTGCTGCTCACGCACCAGGGCAAGTACCAGGCGCGCGCGGCGGGCGACGTGATCGCGGCCCGCGCGAAGGACGAGCCGGTGGATGCCGACGACTGGGGCCGCCATGCCGCCACGGCCGACCACGCTGCGGTGCCGCAGGTGACGTTCTCGATCCCCGAGGTGGGGTCGGTCGGGCTCACCGAGAAGGAGGCGCAGAAGGCCGGGCTCGACGTGAAGGTCGTCGACTACGACCTCGGCTGGGTGGCCGGGGCGAGCCTGTACGAAGACGGTTTCGAGGGTCAGGCCCGCATCGTGGTCGACACCGCGCGCGACGTGATCGTGGGCGCCACGTTCGTCGGACCGGAGGTTGCCGAACTGGTGCAGGCCGCGACGATCGCAGTGGTCGGCGAGGTGCCGATCAAGCGGCTCTGGCACGCGGTGCCCTCGTACCCCACGGTCAGCGAGGTCTGGCTGCGCCTGCTCGAGGGCTACGGGCGGGCCTCGGCATGACCCGCGCTGCCGGGGCGACGATCGTCCCGGCATCCGATCCGATCCGATCCGACGGATGCTCCGAACAGGGAGCGAGGTCGGATCGTTCGGCGTGCGCGGAATGTTTCGCATATTGACACCATCCGGCACAACCCCCGCCGCAATGTCGGCGACCTCTTATACGCTCTAACTCACATCCCAGGAGGCAGAACCATGAAGGCTGTACTCGCAGGAACCGTGATCGCCGAGGCCGAAGAAGCCGACCTCTTCCGCATCGAGGGCAACTGGTACTTCCCGCCGGCGTCGATCACGCCGGGCGCACTCGTCGAGAGCCCGACGCCGTACACGTGCCCGTGGAAGGGCGCAGCCCAGTACTTCTCCGTCGAGGTCGACGGCGAGCTGCACAAGGATCTCGCCTGGTCGTACCCGACGCCGTATCCGACCGCGTTCGACCGCGTCGGCGGCGACTTCTCGGGCTACGTAGCGTTCGATCCGAGCGTCGAGGTCACCGCCTGACCGCTCGACGGCATCCGTCCTCCCGCCTCGACCTCCCGCTCATCGATCCACCGACTGGAGCCCAGCCATGATCGAATTCCGCAACGTCACCAAGCAGTTCCCCGACGGCACCGTGGCCGTGAACGACTTCAGCCTGGTGCTGCCGTCGCGCAAGACGACGGTGTTCGTCGGCTCGTCCGGCTGCGGCAAGACGACGCTGCTGCGCATGATCAACCGCATGGTCGAGCCCACGTCGGGCGACGTCGAGATCGACGGTGAGAGCGTGCTCGGGGGCGACCCCGTGCAGCTGCGCCGCCGCATCGGCTACGTGATGCAGAACTCCGGGCTCATGCCGCACTTCACGGTGATCGACAACGTCTCGACGGTGCTGCGCCTGAACGGCGTGAAGAAGTCCGAGGCGTACGCGCGTTCCCGCGAGCTGCTCGACACGGTCGGTCTCGACCAGAAGCTCGCCGAGCGCTATCCCAGCCAGCTCTCGGGCGGTCAGCAGCAGCGCGTGGGCGTGGCCCGCGGCCTCGCCGCCGACCCGAACATCCTGCTGATGGACGAGCCCTTCGGCGCCGTCGACCCGATCGTGCGCGCCGATCTGCAGCAGGAGACGCTGCGGCTGCAGCACGAGCTCGACAAGACCGTCGTCTTCGTCACGCACGACATCGACGAGGCGTTCCTGCTCGGCGATCAGGTCGTCATCCTCGACAAGGGCGCGCGCGTGGTGCAGGTCGGGTCGCCGAGCGAGATCATCGAGAACCCGGCCGACGACTTCGTCGCCTCGTTCATCGGCGCGGATCGCGGGCGTCGCGCGCTGCACCTCAAGCAGACGCCGCAGGGCACCGTCGTCGTCGACTCCGAAGGACGCACCCAGGGCGCGCTCGTCGCCGAGACCGAGCACGCCGACGGTCCGCTGGCGGGGCCGGATGCTGCGGCCCTCGATGCAGTGCAAGGCGGTCAGCCGTGAACTGGGTGGCAAACAACTTCGGGCTGATCCTCGAACTCACCGCGGTGCATCTGCGGCAGAGCATCGTGCCGATCGTGCTCGGGTTCATCCTGTCGTTGCCGCTCGGGTGGATCGCCTGGCGGTACCGGCTGGTGCGCGGGCCGATCATCGTGCTGACGGGTCTGCTCTACACGATCCCCTCGCTCGCGCTGCTGATCCTGCTCCCCGCGACGCTGGGCTACTCCGCCATCAGCGAGACGAACCTCGTGATCGCGCTGACGATCTACGCGATCGCGATCCTCGTGCGCGCGGTGTCCGACGGGCTCGACTCGGTCGATGACGACGTGCGCCAGGCGGCGACGGCCACGGGCTTCGCGCCCTTCCGGCGCTTCTGGGCGGTCGAGTTCCCGCTCGCCGGTCCCGTGATCCTCGCCGGCCTCCGCGTCACGGCGGTGAGCACGATCTCGCTCGCCACCGTCGGCATCCTGATCGGCGTCACGAATCTCGGGTACCTCTTCACGAACGGCCTCGAACGCCGCATCATCGCCGAGGTGTTCGCCGGTGTGATCGCGGTCGTCATCATCGCTCTCGTGATCGACCTGATCCTGCTGCTGATCGGCCGCGCGCTCATGCCGTGGACCCGAGCGGCGTCGAAGGCCACCGCGAGCCGCGCGATCGCCGTGGGAGCTCCCGCATGAACCTCTTCGTCGAAGCCTTCGCCTGGATCTTCGCGCCCGCGCAGTGGACGGGGCCGTACGCGCTGCCCAAGCTCCTCGGCGAGCACCTCGCCCTCACCGCCATCTCGGTGCTGATCGCGGCGGCCATCGCGATCCCGATCGGGTGGCTGATCGGCCACACGGGTCGTGGACGCGAGGTCGCGGTCGCCGTCTCGGGCGCAGCGCGCGCGATCCCGTCCTTCGGTCTCATGGTGCTGCTCGTGCTCCTGCTCGGCGTGCTTCGCATCCCCGAAGCCGCCATCATCACCTTCGTGCTGCTCGCCATCCCGTCGCTGCTCGCCGGTGCGTACACGGGCCTCGAGGCGATCGATCGGCGCACGCTCGATGCCGCCAAGGCGATGGGCATGACCGGGTGGCAGGTGTTCTGGAAGGTCGAGGTTCCGCTCGGGCTTCCGCTGCTGGTCGGCGGCATCCGCTCGGCTCTCCTGCAGGTCATCGCGACCGTCACGATCGCCGCCTACGTGAACCTCGGCGGGCTCGGCTGGCCGATCATCCAGGGCATCCCCCTGCGCCGCTTCGACCAGGTGCTGGCCGGCGCGATCATCGTCGCGGTGCTCGCCCTGATCGTCGACCTGCTCCTCGCCACCGCGCAGCGCGCCGCGGTTCCGGCCGGCCTGCGCGGCGGCGGACCGCGGGTCAACGACAAGCGCTCGTCGCGGACGGCGCACGCGGCGACGGCATCCGCCTCCACATCGGAGCCGGCAGCCGCCCCCGCCTGACACCCCGCCCCGCCGGAGCATGCGCTCGGCGCCACCCACCTGAATCCACAGCACTCGAAGTCCCCAGCAGTTTCCAGAGAAGAGGAAGTCCATGTTCACAGCACGAGGCAAGCGCTCCGTCCTCGCCGTCGGCCTGGTGGCCGCGGCCGCGCTCACCCTGTCCGCCTGCGGCAGCAGCAACCCGCTCGACGAGCCGTCCGACGACAGCGCCGGCTCGGGCGGCGGCGAGACGATCGTCGTCGGCTCGCAGGCGTACTACTCGAACGAGATCATCGCCGAGATCTACGCCCAGGCTCTGACCGACGCCGGCTTCGACGTCGAGACGCAGCTCAACATCGGTCAGCGCGACGCGTACATGCCCGAGGTCGAGTCCGGCGCGATCAACGTCTTCCCCGAGTACACGGGCAGCCTGCTCGAGTACCTGTCGAAGGACGGGGTCGATGTCACCAGCCCCGACGACGTCTACGCCGCCCTGCAGGACGCCCTGCCCGACAGCCTGACCGCTCTCGACTTCGCCGAGGCATCCGACCAGGACACGTACACGGTGCTCAAGAGCTTCGCCGACGAGTACGGCATCACCTCGATCGCCGACCTGTCGAAGGCGCCCTCGCCGGTCACGATCGGCGCGGCTCCCGAGTTCGAGCAGCGTCCGTACAGCCCGTCCGCGGCCAAGGAGGTCTACGGCGTCGACCTGCAGTTCTCGGCCACCGGTCCGAGCACGCTCGAGTCGCTGCTCGCCGGCGAGATCCAGGTCGCTGACATCTACACCGCCGACCCGGCCTTCGAGACCGAGGACATCGTGGCGCTCGAAGACCCCGAGAACCTGATCATCTCGTCGAACGTCGTGCCGATCGTCTCGAGCGACATCGCCGACGAGGTCTCCGACGTGCTCAACGCGGTCAGCGCCAAGCTCACCGCCGAGGAGCTCGTGTCGCTGAACGTCCTCAGCACGGTCGACCAGCAGTCGTCGAAGGACATCGCCAAGAAGTGGCTCGAGGACCAGGGTCTCATCTGACCTCCAGCCGCCTCACCGGGAGTGCCCGGGCCCCGAAGGGTCCGGGCACTTCTGCGTTCTGGACGGGTTCGGTGGCGGTATCCGTTTCGAGTCGCTCACTTTGCAGAAAGCGATGCCCCCGAACCGCAATGTGAGCGATTCGAAAGCGGGGGTGTGGAGAGGAGAGAGCGGAGGGGGAGCAGGGTCGGGACCCTAGACCCGGGCGTCCTGCCTCGGCACCCAGACCTGCTTGATGATGATGAGGATGGATGCCGCGACCGGCACCGCCACGAGAGCTCCGAGCAGGCCGAGCAGCGTGCCCCCTGCGAGGGCGCCGATCACGACGAGCGAGCCGGGGATCGCGATCGCCTTGTTCATGACGCGCGGGGTGATGACGTAGGCCTCGATCTGCATGTAGACGAGATAGATCACGGCGAAGATCAATGCCGCGATCGGGTTGGTGAACAGCGCGAGGGTCGTGCCGATGATCCAGAACAGCACCGATCCGACCAGGGGGATCAGCGTGATGCAGAACGCCACGGTCGCCATGAGCGGCGGGAACGGCAGCCCCAGGAACATGTACAGCAGCAGTGCGAGCATCGCGTTGAAGAACGCGAGCACGACCATGCCCATCACGTAGCCGCCGACCGAGTCGGTGATCTGGTCGGTGATGTCGCTGGCGCGCGCGCGGTCGCGCGCCGGCGCGAGACGCAGCAGGCTCTGCTTCATGCCGGAGAGCGACGCGACGAAGTACAGGGTGAGCACAAGCACCACGATCGTCCCCGAGATGCCGGAGGCGATGGATGCTCCGACCTGGAGCGCCCCGCCGCCGATGCTGGCGATGTTGCCGGGGTCGGTGAGGAACTTCTGCAGGTCGGCGACGAGCCCCTGGAACTGGTCGCCGAACTGGTCGTTCAGGGTGGCGTAGATGTCGCTGCGCTGGAAGTCGGCGATCATGCCCGGCACGGATCGCACGAAGCTCGCGATCTGCTCGATCACGATCGGCAGCACCATCCAGAGGATCAGGGCGATGACGACGATGAGCGACAGGATCACCGTGACGACCGCCATCACCCGCGACAGTCCGCGACGCTCGAGGAAGCGCACCGAGGGGTCGAGTCCGAGCGCCGCGAACAGGGCGAGCGCGATGTAGATCAGGACGGTGGCGAGGCTCGAGATCGCGAGTCCGAGCACGAGAGCGGCGAGACCGCCGAGGGTCAGCAGGAAGCCGAAGACGAACGGGCGGTCGATGCGGGTCCAGAACGAGCGGCTCGGCGTCATCGGCTCGATCACGACCGCGCGCTGCGGGCGGGTCGCGGACGGGGCAGCAGACTCGGCGGCCGGCGAACCGGTAGGCGAACTCTCCTCGATCGACGCGGCGTCGTCCGAGGGCGCGGATGCCGGCGGCTTCTCGTTGCTCATGTGCTCACGATAGCGGTGCACGGCATCCGATCACCGGCGTTCTCGCGCGCTCTAGAGTGGAGGCATGACCGCGCCACAGGATCCGAAGGCCGAACTGCTGCGCCTGCGCGCCAGCATCGACAACATCGACGCCGCGCTGATCTTCATGCTCGCGGAGCGCTTCCGGGCGACTCAGCAGGTCGGTCACCTCAAGGCCGAATACGAGATGCCCGCCTCCGACCCCGGTCGTGAGGAGCAGCAGGTCGCCCGTCTGCGCGCGCTCGCCGAGGAGGCGCACCTCGACCCCGAGTTCGCCGAGAAGTGGTTCAACTTCGTGGTGGCCGAGGTCATCCGCCACCACACCGCGGCGGCCGAGTCGCGCTGATCCGGGCGGGTCAGACCGTGATCGTCGACCCGGTCACGAGACCCTCGACCGCGAGCGTGTAGGCGCGACCGATCTCGTCGTCGCCGACCGGGCGGTGCCCGGCGAACAGTCGGTGGTATCCGGGGGAGTTCTCGAGCACGTCGGGGGAGACCGCATTAATGCGGATGCCGCGGGGCGCCTCGGCGGCCGCCGTGATCACGAACGACTCCAGCGCGCCGTTGGCCATCGCGGCCGCGGCACCGGTCGCGATCGGGTCGCGCGAGAGCACTCCGCTGGTGAGGGTGACCGATCCGCCGTCGCGCAGGTGCGTGAGCGCCTGGCGCACGACCTCGATCTGCGGCAGCGTCTTGCCCAGGAACGCCGCGGTGTAGTCGTCGCGATCGAGTTCGGTGAGGTGCTTGAACGGTACGGAACCCGCGGCGACGACCACGGCATCGATCTCGGTCACCTCGGAGAACAGGGCGGCGATCGAGGCGGCATCCGCCAGATCGACCTGCACGTCGCCGGAACGCGACGCGCGGATCACCTCGTGCCCACGCGATTCGAGCGTGTCCGAGACGACGCGGCCGATGCTTCCGGATGCTCCGATGACGACGATCTTCATGGGATCAGTCTTTCACCGGTTCCTCGTGGCGGGGCCTTCGACAGGCTCAGGGACCCAGTCGCGCGAGCCCGATGGGCGGGCAGACGAAGGGCCCGGCGTTCCCCGTCCGCCGGACCCTTCCGAGGCCATCACGGAGCCGAGCCGCAGTGATCTCTGAGCAGTCGGTGTCGGTTGTCGTCCTCCCGCACTCCCCAGTGCACGGATGAACCCCCCTCGACCGCGCCCTCCCGCCCCGATGCTCGGAGCCTTTCGCGTTCGACACCTTCCGAAGAACAGGAGCGCCTCACGCCCTTCGTGATACATCGTGTCGAGAAAAATCTCGAGAAAGATCAGAACCCGGCGCCGTGGCACTGAAACGGCGCTCGATGCCCGGTCTCCTGCGCGGCGACGGCGAGGGCCGGCGCGGGTTCCACGCCGTCGGCGAGGTGCCCGTGCACCGCGGCGAGCAGCTCGCAGGCGACGTCGTCGGGCACGGTGACCGGCGCGGCGATCACGCAGCGGGTGCCGGCGTGCAGCCACACGCGCGTCATGCCGAGCGCCTCCTCGCCCCAGCGCACCGCCGATCGGCCGAGCTCGCACGCCGAGAGGATGACCGTCTCGGGCGCCGTGGGAATCAGATCGACGTCGTAGCCGAACAGCGTGCCGTCGGCGAGCTCGAAGCCCGAGAACAGCGGGTTGTCGGCGGAGTGCCGTCCGTGCGCGGCGATGTGCAGCAGATCGGATGCTCCGGCGACCTCGGTCACGGCCGACACGGTCGCTTCGCCGCCGAGGAGGGAGACGGTCGCGGCATCCGTCGTCGCCCAGGCGTCGCGCGCCCGCTGCACCTCTTCCACGGCACGCGGCACGCGCGGACCGGTCGCGAAGCCGATGCGTTCGGGCCGGCGAGACGTGCCGCGACGGGTGCGCACCTCGGCCCAGCGCGAGGCCGAGGTCGCGACCGTGAACGGCACGCCGTGCATGCCGGGCAGCATCGCCCACGGCACACCGGCGAGCACACCCGGCAGAGTGATCACGATGCGGTGCGCATCGCTCGGGTCGAGGGTGGCGCACACCGGGGTGAGGAGTTCGTCGTCGAGGGTCTGAAGGCGCACGGCCAGCGACCGTTCGATCACCGTCGACATCGGGCCGCCGCGAGTCAGGGCGGCGACGTCGAGGTCGGCGCGGAGGCCGTCCATCGCGGCACGCACCCGCGGCCACGACAGCTCGACGATCGAAGCTCCGGTCGCGGTCGTCGCGACGCACAGCAACTCGTCGCCGGTGTAGAGGTAGGCGAGCAGCGCCGTGCCGCGCTCGAGCTGCGCACGGGCGCCGGCGAGGTCGAGGCGCCCGCGGGTCTCACCCGCCCCGGTCGCCGCCCACTGCCGCTCGCGCACCCGGTCGCGCAGCACGCGCACGCGGGCGTCGGCGGTCCAGTCGGCGCCGGCGAGATCGGCGCGCAGCATCCGCAGTTCGGCGAGATCGGATGCCTGGGCGTCATCGACCGGCGGACGCACCGGGGCGACCTGATGACTGAGGTGGCGGGCGCGCTCCGCCCACTCGAACAGCACCTCGGGGTCGCGCGTGCGCGCCGCCGCGCGGAGTCCCGCGAACATCAGATCGGTGCCGTGCATCGCGACCGAGGCCTGCAGGTCGAGCGCGCCGAACGACTGCTGCCAGGAGGTGAGCAGATCGAGGCCATCGGTCGCGGCGCGCAGGGCCGCCGTGTGACGCCCGCCGGTTGCGGCCCGGGCCACGCGCACCTCGTGCGCCCGGAGCCGGAGCGTCGTGGAGGCGTTCGCGTCGAGTCGCGGCATCCGTCCGCTGCCGTCGCGGCGTGCGTCGAGTCGCAGGGCGGTCGCCTCGGTGCGGAAGCCCCCGCGGGCGAGAGCGGATGCCGTGCGCTCGATGTCGTCGTCGAGGCGGGCGTTGCGTGTCGAGGCGCGCGTGCGCAGCCGCGACTCGAGGCGCACGGCGTCGGCGCGTGCCGCCCAGCCCTCGCTGCCGAGCGCGGCGAAGCGCCGGGCGGCCGTGCGGGCCATGCGCTCGGCCGCCGCCGGATCGTGCCGCAGCAGGGAACGGGACAGGTGGAACTCCGCTTCGCCCCGGGCCTGCGGCATCCGTTGGGCGCCGAACTGCGCCGCCACCCGGGCGAGCAGGGCCTCGGCCTCGGTCGTGAGTCCGGCATCGCGCAGCACCTCGGCGCGGTCGAGGTCGCTGATCGCCGTCGCGAGGTCGCTGGTCGCCGCGAACACCGGGCGCGAGGCGGTCATGAGAGAGAGCGCGGTCACGAGGTCCCCACCGAGCAGCGCCGCGTAGCCGAGGTTGTGGCGGGCTTCGGCGAGGGGTTCCTCGTCGTCGTTCGCCTCGTACACCGCGACAGCGCGGAGAAGGTCATCGGTCGATGCCGCGAGTTCGTGCCGCTGCATCCGCACCATCGAGCGGTTCATGAGGCAGTTCGCGAGCTCGGTGCTCTCGTCGCCGGTCGCTCCCAGCGCGTCGATCGCGCGGCTGAGCATGGTCTCCGCCTCGGCGAGGGTGCCGCCGTGCATGAGCAGCGTGCCGAGCTGGCCGCTGAGGAGTGCGACGGTCGCCGGGCTCAGGCCCGCGCGATCGAGCGCCTCGCGGCACAGGTGCTCCGCCTCGGACGGATGCCCCGTCTGCGCCTGCACGTACGCCCGGGTGCCGTCGATCCGCGCCCGCAGGTCGGGGTCGTCGGTGCGTGCGGCGGCGTCGTCGAGGGCGCGCCGGGCCTTCGCGAACCGTCGGGCGTTGGCCGCTTCGACCCCGCGCCGGTGCAGTTCGCTCGCGGACAGGGGCATCCCCCCAGGATGCCGGGTGCCGGCCCCCGGGGGGAAGCCAGCCCAACGCTTTCGAATCGCTCACTTTGCAGTTTTCGACCCCCGAGGAGCGAAAAGTGAGCGATTCGAAAGCGGGAATGGACGGCTAGTCGACCGGGGAGGGGAGGTCGGCGACGACCGAGGTCACCGCCGCTTCCACGGCACCCGCATCGGCTCCGGCGACAGAGACCGCGCCCAGGAGGGCGGCGATCCGACCGGCGACGTACGGGGCCGCGAACGACGTGCCGCTCCACACCGCGAAGCCGCCGCGGTAGTCGTCGGGGTCGATCGTCTCGCGTCGCAGTCCGTCGATGTCGGCCCGGGTCATCGCCTGCTGGCCGCCCACGAACGCCGGCGAGCAGCTCACGACCGCCGCACCCGGCGCGTACAGCCGCACCCACGGACCGACGTTCGAGAACAGCGCCACCGACCGAGCCGACGGGTTGAGCGCCCCGACCGAGACGAGCGGAGCCCAGCGATCGCGGACGATGCCGTTGTCGGCCCCCGGCCACGCCCACAGCGACGCCGGGAACGACGGGCGGTCGATCGCATCGTTGCCGGCCGAGCACACCACCACGCACCCGAGTTCCCGCGCCTTGGCGAGCAGTGCGTAGAGCGTGCGGCTGTAGAGACCGTCCTCGGGGGTCTCGTGGTAATACCCGAGCGACAGGTTGAGCACGTCGATCGGATGCCCCGTCTTCGGGTTCTCGCGATACCGCCGCAGCAACTCGATCACCTGCGCGAGCGTCGTCAGCAGGTCGCTCTCATCGACCACGCCGAGTGCTCCGGCGACGCGCACCGAGAGGATGTCGGCATCCGGAGCGGCCTGACGCACGATGCCCGCGATGAACGTACCGTGCCCCGCCACCGCATCGATCTCGCCGTCGAGCTGCCCGTAGAGGTCGGGGTAGCGCTCGGGGTCGGCGTCGTCGGTCAGGCCGATCGGCACCCCGTCGAGTTCGACGTGCCGGGTGACGATGTCGTCGGGCAGCCAGTCGTGTACCCCGCACCCGGTGTCGAGCACCGCCACGACCGGGCGCCGCCCCTTCTTCGGGTCGGGCCCCCGGCGAGGCGCCGGGCCCAGCCAGGTCACCGGCTGCCGCGCGCCGCGACCCGGCTCGAGATAGTCGTCGCTGCCGCCCGCGCCGGCACCGCGCACGGGGTTCGTGCGGCTGAACGGGTTGGTGCGGCTGAAGGGATTCGTGCGGCTGAACGGGTTGAGCCCGACCGGATCGATCGACAGCACGTGCTCGAGGCTCGTGCGCGGCATCGTCGAGCGCGACATGCGGCGGGCGCGCTGCAGCACGCGCCAGGCATCCGGAGCGACCGGCGACTCACCACCCGTCGACTCGACGGGGGTCGTCAGGCGCGCACGGAGGAACCCGGGCACGCCCGGCAGCAGCTCGCCGCTGTTCTCCCCCTCGGATGCCTCGATCTCGAGCATCCATCCGAACGAGTCGGCCGCGTCGCGCAGGGTGCGCAGCTCGCGGTCGTACTCCTCGGCGTTCTCGAGGTCCTGCGTGATCAGCAGGCGCGTGGGCAGGTACGCGGTGGGGAACGCGCGGATGCCGTCGACCGGCTCCACACTCGGATCCAGGGCTGTGCCCCGACGGATCGATCCCTCCGCGCGGTCCTGCCAACTCCACCCTCTCGGCTGCTCCATGCGTCATCCTTCCTGCGCGGGCCCTCGCCCCGCGTTCCATCCCCGGTGCCCGTCGGGTCGGCGGGCACCGCCACAGCTCACAGCGGTTACAGCGGTACAGCAGTCCAGCGGTATACAGCGGTTACGGCGTCAGAGTTCGAAGCGCGGCGTCGCGAGGGTGCGCTCCTCGCCGCCGACCGTGGTGGTCAGGCGCACCGTGGTCAGGCCCGGGGGCACCTCGTCGAAGACGAACCGGCCGGTCTCGGCGGGTGAGGTCGTGCGAATCGTCTCGACCTCGTCCCCTTGCACGAGCACGATCTCGGCGGCCGAGGTGTCGACCCATCCGTCGACGCGCCGCAGGCCGCCCGCGCTCGCTGTCACGTGCAGCAGGATGCTCGTCGTGCCGTCGCTGAACTGCAGCGTCAAGGCATCCGTATCGCCGCGCACTGCACCGAGGCGGTCTTCGATGAGCGTCAGCAGCGCGTACTCGTGGTTCAGGTCGTCGGCGGCGACGGCCGCGATCATCCGCTCGACGAGAGTGTCGGGCACGGGGTCGGCGTCGCGCCACATCGCCCGCAGCTCGGCGAACAGCGTGTCGTCGTCCTGAGCGCTCATGCGATCCCCTCCGTCCGAGGTGCGGTGTCGAGCAGCGAGCGCAGTTTCGCGAGGCACCGCTGCCGGGTCGGGCCGATGCTCCCCACCGGCATCGCGAGATCCTGGGCGAGACGGGCGTAGTCGGGGCGGTCCTCGAACGCGACCACGCGCAGCAGGCGCTGGCAGCGGTCGGCCAGGCGTCGCACCGCGTCCCACAGCCGCCGCCGCTCATCCGCGATCGTCGCCCGTTCCTCGGCCGAGTCCTGCACCGGCAGGAGCACGTCGAGGTCGTCGGCATCCGTCGTGTCGATGCGTCCCTGGGCCTTGCCCACGCGCCAGGCCTCGCGGCGGGCCGTCGTCGTGAGCCACGCCGACACCGCCTGCGGGTCGGTGATCGAGGCATGACCGCGCACCAAACGCATCCACGTGGTCTGCACCACGTCTTCGGCGAGGGTGCGCTCGAGTCCGTAGGCCCGGACGACATGCCATAGCACGGGCGTCATCAAGCGGACGAGCCCGTCCATCGCGCGACCGTCGCCCTCGCGCCATGCGTCGAACAGGTTCGCCGCATGCTGCCAGCGAGGGGGACCGTCGTCCGACGCAGGATCGAGCGCGGTGCCGGGAGCACCGTCGATCATGAAAGACATTGTGAGCACACCTACCAGGAGCACGGCAAGTGCTTTCTGATACATGACGCGATTGGGCGGAGTCCATCAATTCGGGGATGGGTTGCGGGGTGCGGGGTGCGGGGTGCGCACGTCTGCACGGAGCGCGCACGTCTGCATGGCGGCTCGGGCGGATGCTCCGTGCAGACGTGATTCGTCCGTGCACGTGAGCGGGGGCGGAACGGGCGGATGCCGTCGTGCCGGGCCGATACGGTGGAGGGGTGACCCTTCTCGCCGTCATCCTCTTCCTCAACGCCGCCTTCAACGCGATCGCGTGGCCGCAGTTCCTCCGCCGCGTCGCGAAGGACCCGCGCGCCAAGGACGCGAACGGCAGGGCCACGAAGTTCCTGATCGTGCACATCGTGCTGATCTCGATCGCGCTGACCCTCGCCCTGCTCTCGCTGCTCGCCGGCATCGCCGCGCTCACGGGCGCGCTCTAGGCCTCTTCGGCTGCCCGTCGAGACCCATCAGTGTCGTCGAGACCCATCATCCGCGACGTCGGTGGTGGTGGGCTTCGGCGGTGGCGTGGGGTTTTGGCGCCACGACCGAGCCGCAGACGGCTAGCGGATGCCGCGGCTCAGAGTTCGTAGCGGCGGGCGTGCTCGGCCCACCGTGCTTCGACGGGGAGGGCGCGCAGCGCGCGGTTGCCGATCGCCAGCATGACCGCGACCGTGCAGAGCCCCGCGCACACGAGGATCGTGTTCTGGCGACCGAACCAGGCGAGCCCGAACCCCGCGATCAGCGGTCCGAGGGGCAGCGCCCCCATGCCCAGCGCTCCGGCGGCGCTGTTCGCGCGCCCCAGCAGGTGGCTCGGGGTCGCGACCATGAAGTAGCCCATCATCCCGGCATTGAGCGCGGGCACGAGGAGCACCGCCGCGCCCAGCACGGCGATGATCGCCCACGGTTCGACCGTCCACGACAGCACGACGGTGGCGACGGCGATGACCGACAGGGCGGTGACGGTCAGGATGCCGGCACCGATGCGCGGCACCAGCAGCGGGGCGATCACGGCGCCGGCGAGCATCACGGCCCCGACGCCGGCGCTCAGCGCCCCGATCAGCAGTTCGGAGCGCCCGTCCTGCTGCAGCGCGTAGATCGTCGTGGTGATCGCCGCGTTGAACCCCAGGTTCACGATCGTCGTGATCGCGAGTACCCCGCCGAGATCGGGGCGGGAGAGCAGCCAGCGGAACGCCTCGCCCAGCTCGGCCAGCGCGCTCGGGCGGATGCCGGTGCGAGACCCCGGACCATCGGCGGCATCCGTGGCGTGTCGGAGCGCGACGCGCCGAGCATCTGCCCGTTCGTCTCCGTTCTCGCGCACCACCCCGCGTGCGACCGCCCCCGCCGCGCCGCGCGCGAGCGCCCCGGCCGTGGCGGCGGCGAGCACGTGGCACACCGTCATCGCGAGGCCGACGGCCCACCCGCCGACGCCGAGCAGCAGGCCGCCCAGCGGTCCGCCGGCGAGTTGCAGCGCGGCATCCCGTCCCTGATTGGCGGCCTGCGCGCGGCCCGTGGCGTCGTCGGGGACGAGTTCTTTGAGCGCGCTCTCGCCGGCCACGTCGAACAGTCCGCTGCGCGCCGCGAGCAGCAGATTGATCGTGAACAGCACGGCGACGGTGAGGGCGTCGGCCCGGGCGAGCAGAGTGAACGCCGTGGCCAGGGCGATGCCGAGCAGCGAACCCACGAGCATCAGCACGACCCGGCGGTGACGGTCGGCGAGCACCCCTCCGACGAGGGTCGTCAGCAGGCGCGCGACGAGGCCGGATCCGGCGATGATGCCCGCCTGCGCGGGGTCGTTCGTCACGACGAGCGCGAGGAGGGGGATCGCGAAGCCCGACAGTGCGGCGGCGAGGCCCTTGCTCGTGTCGCTCGCGAGCCACGTGAGATAGCGCGCGTTCCGCCAGAGGCGGTGCGGGGCGGTCGCGGTGGTCATGGGTCGATGGTAGATCCGCAAGAACAGTTGCGCAAGGAGTATTGCGCAACTTCGAGTGCGGATAGACTCGCCGCATGGCAGACGACGAGACCGGGACGGATGCCGAGTGGATGACCTCGGCGATGCTCAAGGCGTTCGCGAACCCGCTGCGCCGCCGCATCCTGCGCCTGTTCTCACGCCATGAGCACCTGCGCGCGGCCGACATCGCCGCCGAGCTCGACGTGCCGGCCAACGGCGTCAGCTTCCATCTGCGGGCACTGGCGGATGCCGGACTCATCGTCGAGGCGCCCGAGCACGCGCGCGACCGCCGCGACCGCGTCTGGACGAGTCGCAAGGGGGCGCTCAACGTCGGCGGCCCCGAGAGCCCCGTGGTCGACGAGGCGCTCGGCACGGCCGTGATCTCGGCGATCGCCGAGGAGCATCAGGACCTGTTCCGCCGCGTGATCGCGTGGACGCCCGAGTACGTCGCCGGACGAACGGCCGAGGTGCACGCGACGTTCTCGCAACGCACGATCCGGCTCACCGAAGCCGAGTTCGAGAAGGCGATGGAGCGGGTGAACGCGGTGCTCGACGAGGCGCAGAAGGCGCACGACGACGCCGACCCTGCGGGCCGCCATTGGCAGATCGACGTGATCGGCGCCGACGACACGATTTGAGGGGTGTCTCGGGGCTGGGGCCCTTCGACAAGCTCAGGGACCCAGTGTGTGTGGGGCCCTTCGACAAGCTCAGGGACCCAGTGTGCGGGACCCGGAGCCTGTCGAAGGGGCGAGGGGCTACGGCTTCGCGCGGCGGAAGGCGAGGAACGAGACTCCCGCGAGCACCGCGACCGCGACCAGCCCCCAGAGGGCGAGGCCGAGGGCGCCGAGGTCCATGATCGCGATGCCCACCTGACCCCAGAGCTCGAGGCGCGTGGCGAGGAACACCAGGCCGAGGAGCACGAGCGCCAGGCCCACGCTCACGATCGTGAGCACCATGGGGCCCCAGCTCTTGTAGATCGTCGCACCGGTGAACCCGAGCACGAAGAGGAACAGCGCCAGCGTGAAGTAGACAGTGAACGCGCCGAGCGGGCCCGCCTCCCACAGCCACGGCAGGTAGAACACGTAACCGTTGACGCCGTATCCGTTGGTGAGCGTCTCGATGCCTCCGCCGATGAGGAAGATCACGCCGAGGAACGCGCTGCCGAGGATCGCCGTGATGATCGTGCCGAGGAAGAACTCCCGGCGGGTGATGCTCATCGCCTGCGAGAACGGGAACGTCAGCGTCATGGCCGAGAGACCGATCGCGAAGAAGTACCAGAGCGGAGCCTGCCCGCCGCCGCCGTACTTGGGGGTGTCGACGGGGATCATCGCGTAGATGAGCACCGAGATCAGCACGGCGGAGCCGAGGATGATCAGCGGCACCCAGATGAAGGTCTGCCGGTTGATGAGCTGCAGGCGGACGACGTTGAGTGTGCGTCGCATCAGAGTGCCCCTTCCGTGACGGCCGAGGGGTTCCCGGCCTTCTGGGTGAGTCGGACGATCAGCTGCTGGAGAGAGACGGGCGCGAGGTCGAGCCGGAGCTCGGTGACCTCGGCGCGCTCGGCGGGCGAGAGGGCTCCGAGCACGGTGACGGATGCCACGCGCCCGAGCGCCTCGCGGTGGAGCACTTCGCGGTCGCCGACCCAGGAGTCGACCGCGGCGGCATCGCCGACGACGGTCACGGCGCGATCGCGCACGGCATCCGTGTCGTCGTTGAGGAGGATGCGCCCCTGGTCGATCACGATGACCTTCTCGATGAGGTTCGACACCTCGTCGATCAGGTGCGACGACAGGATGATGGTGCGCGGATGCTCGGCATAGTCCTCGATCAACCGGTCGTAGAAGATCTGGCGGGCGACCGCGTCGAGGCCGAGGTAGGGCTCGTCGAAGAACGTCAGCTCGGCGCGCGAGGCGAGACCGATGATGACCCCGACGGCCGAGAGCTGACCGCGCGACAGCTTCTTGATCGTCTGCTTCATGGGCAGCTGGAACTCGGTGATGAGTTCGTCGGCGAGTGCCTGGTCCCAGTTCGGGAAGAACAGGCTCGCGGCCTTGAACGCGTGCCGCGGGTAGGCGTCGTCGGGGTACTTCTGGCTCTCGCGCACGAAGCAGATGCGGCTGAGCACCCGGGCGTTCTCGTAGGGGTGCTCGCCGAACACGCGCACCGTGCCCGAGGACTCGAAGTTCTGAGCGGTGAGGATCGACATGAGGGTCGTCTTGCCGGCGCCGTTGCGGCCGAGCAGGCCGTAGATGTGGCCGCCCTCGAGCGAGAGCGAGACGTCGTCGAGCGCCCGGGTGTCCTTGTAGCGCTTGGTGAGGTTCTGCACCTCGATGACGGTGGTCATGCGGGGGTCTTCCCTTCTCGTGCGGTCGGGGTCTGGGCCGCGCGCTCGGCGAGCAGAGCGGCGAGGTCGGTGGCGTCGAGACCCAGGGTGCGGGCCTCGGCGATGAGCGGGTCGATGTAGCGGTCGGCGAAGGCCGCGCGGCGCTCGCCGAGGAGCTGTTCGCGGGCGCCGTCGGCGACGAACATGCCGATCCCGCGGCGCTTGTAGATCACGCCCTTGTCGGTGAGCATCGCGACTCCTTTGGCTGCGGTGGCGGGGTTGATGCGGTAGAACGCGGCGAGCTCGTTGGTCGAGGGCGCCTGGGCCTCTTCGGCGAGTGAGCCGTCGACGATCGAGTCCTCGATCTGTTCGGCGATCTGCAGGAAGAGGGGCTTTCCTTCTTCGATCACGCGTCCTCCCGGTGGTCGGTTGGTTACTTACATGACTAACTAACCCCCTAACCCCGCCTCGTGTCAACCCCGTTCTGTCGTCGCGTAGATTCGAAGGGATCCGTACAAACCGAAGGGCAGACCATGGCACGGCTTCAGGATGGGTGGGGCGACTCCCGCCTCACCGCACGCGACAAGGGAATCCCCGAGCGGGCGATCGGGATGACGGCGGCCGAGTTCCTCGCCACCGAGCCCCGACTGTCGGAGTTCTGGACGCCGATCATCGCGCTCGACGACACCGCGATGCGCGACAACCTCGCCGTCATGGCCGCCTGGACCGAAGCCCGTGGCCTGCAGCTCATGCCCCACGGCAAGACGACCATGGCCCCCGCGCTCTGGCAGCGCCAACTCGACATCGGATGCCCCGGCATCACCCTCGCGACCATGGGTCAGGTGCGCACCGCTCGCACCTTCGGGCTCGACAGCGTCATGCTCGCGAACGCCGTCGTCGACCCGCGCTCGCTGCGCTGGCTCGCGGGCGAGCTCGCCGACCCAGACTTCCGCTTCGTCAGCTGGGCGGACTCCCTCGCAACGGTCGACGCGATGGAGCGCGCCCTCCGCGAGGTGGGAGTGCCGCGCCGGGTCGACGTCTGCGTCGAGCTGGGTGCCGAGGGCGGCCGCACGGGCGCCCGGAGCGTCGAGACGGCGATCGAGATCGGACGCCGGATCGCGGCATCCGATGTGCTGCGTCTCGCCGGCGTCGCCGGCTACGAGGGTGCCCTGGGGCACGACCGATCGGATGCCGCGCTCACCGCCGTGCGCGCCTATCTCGCCGACCAGCTCGTCGTGCACGACGCGCTCGGCGACCTGTACGACGAGGGCGACGTGTTCGTCACCGCCGGAGGGAGCGCCTACTTCGACCTGGTCGCCGAGGTCTACGCCCCCGCGATCGCCCGCGACTCCCGCACCCGCTTCACGCTCCGCTCGGGCGCGTACATCGTGCACGACGACGGTTTCTACCGCGGCATCTCGCCCCTCGACGAGACTTACCCCGGCGCGGAGGCCGGCGGGGTGTTCCGCTCGGCGATGCGCGGATACGCGCGGGTCGTCTCGCACCCCGAGCCCGCGCTCGCGCTGCTCGACGGCGGCAAGCGCGACTTCCCCTTCGACGAGGGGCTGCCGGTCGTGCACGGATTCGCCGCCGACCTCGGTGAGGACATCGCGCCGTTGCCCGGAGCATCCGTCACCGCGATGAACGACCAGCACACGTTCCTGCGCGGGGCGGACGTCGCGATCGGCGACGTCGTCGCGCTCGGCCTCTCACACCCGTGCACCGCGTTCGACAAGTGGCAGGTGCTGCCGGTCGTCGAATCGGCGGAGTCGGACCGCGTCGTGGAGCTCGTGCGCACGTTCTTCTGAGGGCTCGTGCAGGGTGGGGCCCTTCGACGAGCTCAGGGACCCAGTAGGCGGCCCCGTTCGGGAGGAGTTCTCTCGTTGTGGCGGACGGTATGCGGCATCCGCTCCTGCGTTGCGTGAGATCTCCTCCGTTGCGGGGCTCGGGGTGCCCAGCGAGAACCCTGGGTCGCTGAGCCTGTCGAAGCGTCGCAGACCCCGCGTCAGTCGAGGTCGCGCGGAGTGCGGAACGCCGCCCTCGCCGAGATCGCCGTCGACGCCATGAGGCCGACGCAGAGCGCGACGGGGGCCCAGGCGAGTCGGTAGCCGGCGAGGGCGATGAGGGTGCAGGTCAGACCGCTGAAGAGCGTCAAGCTGATTCCGAGCGCGTAGGCGATGCGGGTGAACCGCGGTTGCGCGTTCGCTCCCAGCCACTCGTCACGGCGTCGCTCGGGGGTGCGGAGCCGCCACAGCGTGATGAGAGGAACGGCGAGAGCGAAAGCGACCGCGAGCGTGATGATGATCAGCTCGTTCCACTCGGCCATGGACTCAACATAGGGGCTTGTGCGGGGTGGGGCCCTTCGACAGGCTCAGGGGCCCAGTGGTGGGAAGGCTCAGGGGCCCAGTGGCGGGCGGGGCGCCGCGTACAGTGAACGGGTGCCGGAGTTCCCCTACAGTCGCCTGCGTCGCTGGCCCGATGTCGAGGCCGAGAACCTGCAGGCGTACGACGCGACCGACCTGCTCCTCGTGGACCGCGCGCTCGCGCTCGCCGCGGAGCGCGGCCTCGACGGTTCCGAGATCGCGGTCATCGGCGACGAGTACGGCGCGATCACGCTCTCGCTGACGGATGCCGGGCTGCGCGGAATCCGGGTGCATCAGGACCTGGCGACCGGTCGCCGCGCGCTCGCCCGCAACGCTGCCGAGCTGGGGATCGACGGATTCTCCGCGCACGAGCTCGCCCCGTCGCTGCTCGACGGCGCGCGGGTGGTTCTGCTGCAGTTGCCGAAGGCGCTCGCTGAACTCGAGGAGATCGCGGATGCCGTGGCCCGCTGGGCCGCGACCGATGCGGTGCTCGTCGCCGGCGGCCGGGTGAAGCACATGACCCTCGCGCAGAACGAAGTGCTCGGTCGCAGTTTCGGGGTCGTGCAGGCGCAGCGGGCCGAGCGGAAGTCACGGCTGATCGTCGCGTCGGAGCCGAAGGAAGTACCGGTCGTGTCGCCTTTTCCGGTGACGGCTGAGCATGAGGGGTTGACCCTCGTTGCGCACGGCGGGGCGTTCGCCGGGGCGAAGCTCGACATCGGTACGCGGGTGCTGCTCGACGTGCTCGGAGTTTCTCGGGGTGGGGCCCTTCGACAGGCTCAGGGACCCGGTTCCGGTGAGGGGCCCAGCTGGGTCGCTGAGCCTGTTGAAGCGTCCCCCACGAGTCCGACCGTCCTCGACCTCGGGTGCGGCACGGGGGCCCTCGCCGTCTCGTACGCGCTCGCGCACCCCGATGCCCGCGTGATCGCGACCGACCGATCCGCCGCGGCCGTCGCCTCCGCCCGCGCCACCGTCGCCGCGAACGGGGTCGCCGACTGCGTCACCGTCACCCACGACGATGCGGCCTCCGAGGTGCCGACGGCATCCGTCGACGTCGTGCTGCTCAACCCGCCGTTCCACCTCGGCGCGAGCGTGCACACCGGCGCGGCGACGCGCCTGTTCGAGGCATCCGCTCGTGTCCTGCGCCCCGGCGGAGAGCTCCTGACGGTGTTCAATTCGTCCCTCGGATACCGGTCTGAACTCACCCGTCTGATCGGCCCGACCGAACAGCTGCACCGCACGCCGAAGTTCACGGTGACGCGCAGCATCCGCCGCTCCTGACCCCACTCGAGACCACCGCGACACGCGCGTCGGGAATTCGCTAGATGCCCGAGCAATCCCCCGGTCAGCACGTGATTCTATGAATGAGCCGAAGAGCGGGATTTGCCCCTGACCGGCCATTTCGTTACGTTGGTCTGTGGGCCTGACGGCCCGAAGACCAGTCCGCGACCACGTCCTTCTTTCGATGAGCTGTGCTGCGAAGAGGCGTGGACGTACGGTCGTTGCTCTATCGCGGTGGATCCGAAATCCGCCGTCCGTGCCGCCACAGCAGACATGTCGAACGGCCTCGAGAGCATCACCCGGGCGTAACCGAAGCAGGCTCAGCCACCCGAAGGCGAGCCGCAGGGGAAACGTGTCCGAAACCGTTCTAGAAGCGCGCAATCTTTTCAAAGTGTTCGGCAAGAATCCGAACCAGGCCGTCCGCCGGCTGAAGGCGGGCGAGAGCCGCACGCAGGTCGCCGAGGCGGGAACCGCCGCCGTCATCGATGCCAGCTTCACCGTCAACCGCGGTGAGATCTTCGTCATCATGGGGCTGTCCGGCTCGGGCAAGTCCACCATCATCCGCATGCTCAACGGGCTGCACCCCGCCACCGACGGATCCGTCACCGTGAACGGCGACCCGATCACCGGCATCCCGGCGTCGCGACTGCGCGAGATCCGTCGCGACCGCGTCTCGATGGTCTTCCAGCACTTCGCCCTGCTGCCGCACCGCACGGTCGCCGCGAACGTCGCCTACCCGCTCGAACTCAAGGGCGTCGCCAAGGCCGAGCGCCTCGCGAAGGCCGAGGAGATCCTCTCGCTCGTGGGCCTCGAGGGCCAGGGTGAGAAGCTGCCCTCCGAGCTCTCGGGCGGAATGCAGCAGCGCGTCGGCATCGCCCGCGCGCTCGCCGCCGACAGCGACATCCTGCTGATGGACGAGGCGTTCAGCGCCCTCGACCCGCTCATCCGCCGTGAGATGCAGGAGCAGCTGCTCGAACTGCAGCAGAAGCTCCACAAGACGATCGTGTTCATCACGCACGACCTCAACGAGGCGATGTTCCTCGGCGACCGGATCGCGGTCATGCGCGACGGCCGCATCGTGCAGATCGGCACGCCCGAAGACATCCTCACCGACCCGGCGAACGACTACGTCGAGCAGTTCGTGCAGGACGTCGACCGCGCCCGCGTGCTCACCGCCGGCAACGTGATGGAGCGCCCGCGCCCCGTCGTCGCCGAGACCGCCGGGCCGCGCACCGCGCTGCGCCAGATGCGCGACGCCTACATGTCGGCGACCTACGTCGTCGGCCGCGACCGTCAGCTGGTCGGCATCGTGACCGACCGGGATGCCGTGAAGCTCGTGCGCAAGGGCACCGCCAGCCTGCGCGACATCATCAAGCCCGTGCCGCAGAGCGTGAGCGAGGACGAGATCCTGATGAACCTGTTCATCCCCTCGGTCGAGTCGCCGCTGCCGCTCGCAGTGACGGATGCCGCCGGTCGCCTCGCGGGTGTCATCCCGCGCGTGACCCTGCTCGCCGCCCTCGGCCCCGGCCCCGGTGCGACGGGTGAGCTCACGCTGCCTCTGATCCCGATGCCGCAGGCCGAGATCGATGCAGTGCTCGATGACGGATGGACGGCGGACCCTTCGACAGGCTCAGGGGCCCAGACCATGAATGAGGAGGTGCGCTGATGGACTTCCGCATTCCCCTCGGGTCATGGGTCGCTGCCGGCGTCGACTGGATCAAGGACAACCTCGACGGCTTCCTCGGTGGAGTCTCGTTCGTCGTCGCGTTCCTCGTCGACGGCCTGACGCGCGCCCTGCTCAGCCCGCACTTCATCGTCATCATCGTGATCGCCGCGCTCATCGCGTGGCTCGTGCGCTCCTGGCAGCTCGCGATCGGAACGGTGATCTCGTTCGGCCTGATCGTCGCCATGAACCTCTGGGTGCCCGCGATGCAGACCCTCGCACTGGTACTCGTCGCCGCGGTGATCGCGGTGCTCATCGCGATCCCTCTGGGCATCTGGTCGGCGCGCAACGCCACGGTCCGTGCGATCCTGAAGCCGATCCTCGACTTCATGCAGACGATGCCCGCCTTCGTCTACCTGATCCCCGCGATCGTGTTCTTCAGCATCGGCGTCGTGCCCGGACTCGTCGCGACGGTCATCTTCGCCCTTCCCCCGGGCGTGCGACTGACCGAGCTCGGCATCCGCGGAGTCGATTCCGAGACCGTCGAGGCCGGACAGGCCTTCGGCGCGAAGCCGGGGCAGATCCTCCGCGGCATCCAGCTTCCGCTCGCGATGCCGACGATCCTCGCCGGCGTCAACCAGGTCATCATGCTCGCCCTGTCGATGGCGGTCATCGCCGGTATGGCGGGCGCGGACGGCCTCGGAAAGCTCGTCGTCGAAGCCATCTCGACCATCAACATCGCCAAGGGTGTCGAGGCCGGCCTGGGCGTCGTGCTGCTCGCGGTCTTCCTCGACCGCGTCACCGCCGCACTCGGCACGCTCGGCCAGAACCCGTCGTCGCTGCTGGGCCTGATCGCCCGTCGGCGCGCGAAGCACCGGGTGACGGCATCCGCTTCTGCGCCCGCCGGTGCGACGGACGCGACGGATGCCGCCGACGAGGCCGAGCGCCGCGTCGCCTCGCCGCAGCGCACGCCCGTCGGCACCGTCTGACTTTCCCTCCCGCAGTACCCGCAACACAGCACACAACGCATACGTAACGAGAGAGACACACATGAAGAAGAAGTTCCTGACCATCGCGGCGCTCGGCGCCGCCACCACCCTCGCGCTCGCCGGCTGCTCCGGCGACGGCATGGGTGGCACCGGCAGCGGCTCGGGCGGCGGCGACGCCGGCTCGGGCGACAAGGGCACGATCACCCTCGGCTTCCTGCCCTCGTGGACCGACGGCCTGAGCACCGCCTACCTGCTGCAGGACCAGCTCGAGAAGATCGGCTACAACGTCGAGATGAAGACGCTCACCGAGGCGGGCCCGCTGTACACCGGTCTCGCCCAGGGCGACGTGGACATCTACCCGTCGGCCTGGCCCGAGCTGACCCACAAGTCGTACATGGACGAGTACGGCGACGACATCGAGGACCTCGGCGCGTACTACGACAACGCCAAGCTCACGATCGCCGTGCCGGAGTACTCCGAGCTGAACTCGATCGAGGACCTCGTCGGCAAGGGCGCAGAGCTCGACGGCAAGATCTACGGCATCGAGCCGGGCGCCGGTCTCACCGCACAGACCCAGAAGATGCTTCCCGAGTACGGCCTCGACAGCGAGTACGAGCTCGTCACTTCGTCGACCGCCGCGATGCTCACCGAGCTGAAGTCGGCCACCGACAAGCAGGAGGACATCGTCGTGACGCTCTGGCGTCCGTTCTGGGCCAACGACGCCTTCCCCGTGAAGGACCTCGAAGACCCGATGGGTGCCATGGGTGAGCCCGAGGCCCTGCACTTCCTGGGCACGAAGGGTTTCGCCGAGGAGTTCCCCGAGGCCGCCGAGCTGATCGCGCAGATCCAGCTCGACGACGCGCAGTACGGTTCGCTCGAAGACCTCGTCGTGAACGAGTACGGCGAGGGCCAGGAGGCCGAAGCCGTCGACGCGTGGCTCGAGGAGCACGGCTCGGACTTCGACTGGGTCGTCAGCTGATCTGACCCCGTCTTCTTCGCCCCGCGTGGGGGGGACTTCTCGCCGATGGGCGGAGGATTCTTCTCGAATCCTCCGCCCATCGGTGGTTTCTCCGCCCGGCTACGGTGTCGACGTGCGCGCTCAGGGGCCACCCGCCGTCACCCGGACGTTCGAATCGCCCACTTTGCAGCTTTCGGCGGGTGAAATCGGCAAAGTGAGCGATTCGAAACAGGTTGGAGGCCCCGACTCACCGCACCTTGCGGCGGTAGGCGAGCATCGCGAAGGCGTAGGCGACGATGAGGATGCCGACGCACCAGGCGAGGGCGACCCGGATGTCCGATCCCACCGGTTCCCCCGCGAACAGCGCCTGGATCGTGTTGACGATCGAGGTCACGGGCTGGTTCTCGGCGAACCACTGCACGGGGCCGGGCATGGTGTCGGTCGGCACGAACGCCGAGCTGATGAACGGGAGGAAGATCAGCGGGTACGAGAACGCGCTCGCCCCGTCGACCGTCTTCGCGCTGAGACCGGCGATGATCGCCAGCCAGGTGAGCGCCAGGGTGAACAGCAGCAGGATGCCGATCACGGCGAACC
The DNA here is from genome assembly GCF_042957055.1 of Microbacterium sp. NPDC008134. NCBI lineage: Bacteria > Bacillati > Actinomycetota > Actinomycetes > Micrococcales > Microbacteriaceae > Microbacterium > Microbacterium sp. NPDC008134. The sequence continues at coordinate 90,138 of NZ_JBIBHO010000001.1, forward strand.
ACGCCCCGATGCTGGCCCCGGTGCGGAACCCCATCAGGAAACCCACACCGAAGATGATCGCGAGGGTGATCGAGTTCGCCACGAGAGAGGTGAGCACGTGCGCCCACAGCACGCTCGACCGGGCGATCGGCATGGAGTGGAAGCGCTCGAAGATGCCGCTCTGCAGATCGGTGAACAGACGGAACGCCGTGTAGGCGATGCCCGAGGCGATCGCGATGAGCAGGATGCCGGGGAGCAGGTAGTTCACGTAGTTCTCCTGCCCGGTGCTCTGGCGCAGAGCCCCGCCGAAGACGTACACGAACAGGAGCATCAGCGCGATCGGGGTGACCGCCGTGGTGATGATGGTGTCGGCGCTGCGGAAGATGTGCCGCATCGATCGGCCCGTGAGGGTCGCCGTGTCGGCGACGAAGTGCGTGCTCATGCTGCGTCCTCCTTCGGGGCGCTCGGGCCGACGAGCGAGAGGAAGATCTCCTCGAGCGTCGGCTGCTTCTCGACGTACTCGACCTTCGCCGGAGGCAGCAATGCCTTCAGCTCGGCGAGCGTGCCGTTGGCGATGATGCGACCCTCGTGCAGGATCGCGATGCGGTCGGCGAGCTGCTCGGCCTCGTCGAGGTACTGCGTGGTGAGCAGCACGGTGGTACCGGTGTGCGCGAGCTCCTTCACGACCTGCCACACCTCGAGCCGCGCCTCGGGGTCGAGGCCGGTGGTCGGCTCGTCGAGGTAGATGACCTCGGGGTCGCCGATGAGGCTCATCGCGATGTCGAGTCGGCGGCGCATGCCGCCGGAGTAGGTGCCGACTCTGCGGCCCCCGGCATCCGTCAACCGGAAGCGGGCGAGCAGGTCGTCGGCGATCCGCCCGGTGCCGGGCAGGTGCCGCAGCTTCGCGACGAGCACGAGGTTCTCGCGTCCGGTGAGGATCTCGTCGACCGCAGCGAACTGGCCGGTCAGACTGATCGTCTCGCGCACCTTCAGCGGGTCGCTCGCGACGTCGTGTCCGCGCACGGTCGCCGTGCCGGCATCCGCCGTCAGCAGCGTCGAGAGGATGCGCACCATGGTGGTCTTGCCGGCGCCGTTCGAGCCGAGCAGGGCGAAGATCGACCCCGCCTCAACCTCGAAGTCGACGCCGCGCAGAACGTGAAGATCCTTGTAGGACTTCTCGATCCCGGTGACGGAGATGGCTGCGGTCATGACTCCTTCTCCTTGTCCTTCGCTTCGTCGACGGCCTTGATCAGGCGCGCCCGCTCCTTGTCGATCCACTGCTCTCCGCCGTACGACTGCGCGTAGGTCTCGGCGAACTCGACGGGGTCGTCGCCCACGATCGCGTCGATCGGGGTGCCGTCGATCGCGGCGCGCTCCCACAGGTCGGCGAGGCCCAGGAAGATCTGCACCAGGGTGTCGCCGTCGGTGATGCCGCCGTAGTACATCGAGTAGCGGTGCTGGGCCTTCGCCACCGAGCGATAGGGCTCGGGGAGGGCGTCGATCCGCTTCTGGGCGTCGCGGTACTGCTTCTTCTGCTCGAGCGATCCGGTGAGCGCTTCGATCCACTTCGCGGCCATGTCAGTTCTCCTCGTTCGTGTTCTTGTTCGTGTCGTTCAGTTCTTCGATCCGTCGGGCGAGCAGGTTCCAGGTCTTCCAGAACTCCGCCAGCTCGTGCGTGCCCTGCGCGTTGAGCGTGTAGACCTTGCGGGGCGGCCCCTTCTCGCTCGGCACCTTCTCGACATCGACGAGCCCGCGCTGCTCGATCCGCACCAGCAGGGCGTAGACGGTGCCCTCGGCGGTGTCGGTGAAACCGTGCTCGCGCAGGCGGGCGGTGATGTCGTATCCGTAGGCCGGCTGTTCGGCGAGGAGCGCCAGCACGATGCCCTCCAGGGTGCCTTTGAGCATCTCGGTCATCTGTTTGCCCATCGGACGCTCCCTTCTGTGTCGCGGTCGGTACTCAGTGATGCTGGGTACCGGTACAAAGTAACACTAGGTACCGGTACTTAGCAACACCGAATACCGACCGGATCGTCAGACCCGGACGCCTGCCTCGTTGTTGAGAAACGGGAAGGCGTCGATGGGCGCCGCAGCACCTCAATCGCTCCAGGGGGAGACATGAAGTTCACGAAGCTCTCGGCGTTCGCCGGTGCGGCGACGCTGGTGTCGCTGCTGTTCACGGGGGTGGCGGCCGCTCCGGATCTGCCGATCCGATCGATGTGACCTGCGGGGACGCCGAGGAGGGCACCGGCACAACTCCGGAGGTCCGGGCCGCGACCGGCCGGAATCCCGTGTTTCGGCTCCTTCGGCGGCTGTTCTTCCGGAGTGCTGAACGCCGGAGCCCGGCCCGTGCAGTGGCGATGACCGGAGTTCCGGTCGCACTTTCTGTCGGAATAGCCGCTTCAGAACGACAGAACGTGCGACGGGAGCGGTCCTCCGACGGATGCCGTTGACTACGCGCGGGTGAGGTGGAGGAGCAGGGCGTTGCCGGGGTCGAGCACGGGAAGGGGGAGGCCCTGCGCGAGCACCGCGCCGGTGACCGTGAGGTCGGATGCCGTGAGCCACGCCGGGTCGGCGACCTGGTGGCGGTGGGCGGTGCCGATCTCGTCGCGCACCCGCACGCGGTACGACGCCGCGGGGTCGAGGCCCGGGATCGGAACGCGCGGCGTGTGCGCCGTCGCGCTCGTCTTGGTGCGCACCCACGCGAACACGGCCTCGCCGCGGTCGGCGCTCACGACGCCGTGCAGCAGGGTGCCGGGGTCGACGTCGTCGCCGCGAACGGTGACGCCCGAGTGCAGCAGCGGGCGCAGCTCGCGGTAGAGAGCGGTCCACGCGGCGATCGCGGCGCGATCCTCGTCGGATGCCGTCGTCAGATCCCACTCGAGGCCCGCGTGCCCGAACAGCGCGGTCGCGGCCCGGAACGCGAACGACGCGTGCCGACCCGTCGTGTGCGAGACGGTCGGGCCGACGTGGGCGCCGACGAGCTCGGGCGGCAGCAGGGTCGAGGTGCCGCGCTGGATGCTCTGACGCTCGATCGGGTCGTTGCAGTCCGACGCCCAGACGCGGTCGGTACGGGCGAGGGTGCCGAGGTCGGTGCGACCTCCGCCCGAGGCGCACGACTCGATCTCGAGACGCGGATGCCGACGGCGGATCTCGTCGAGCACGCGGTACACGCCGAGCGTATGGGCGTGTACGCGGCGCCGTCCGCGCGCGTCGATCGAGGCGTGCAGGTCGCGGTTGTGGTCCCACTTGACGAAGTCGACCCGGGCGCGGGTGATCACGTCGTCGAGGCGCTCGACGATGTAGTCGACCACGTCGTCGCGCGAGAAGTCGAGGGCGAACTGGTGGCGCGAGGTGAGCAGCGGGTTCTCGCCGAGCAGCCAGTCCGGATGCTCGCGCGCCAGGTCGGAGTCGGGATTCACCATCTCGGGCTCGAACCACAGGCCGAACTCGAGGCCGAGGTCGTGCACGCGGGCCGACAGCGGGGCGAGCCCCTCGGGCCACACGTCGTCGTCGATGAACCAGTCGCCGAGGCCCGCGTGGTCGTCGCGGCGTCCGCGGAACCATCCGTCGTCGAGCACGAAGCGCTCCACGCCCAGCTCGGCGGCGGTCGTCGCGAGAGCCGTGAGCGTGTCGAGGTCGTGGTCGAAGTACACCGCCTCCCACGTGTTGAGCAGCAGGGGCCGCGGGGTCTTCGGGTGGCTCGGGCGCGACCGGACCGACGCGTGGAACCGCGCGGTCACGCCGTCGATCCCCTCGTCGCTCCAGGTCGAGAGCAGCTCGGGCGAGCTGTACGTCTCGCCGGGCTGCAGGCGCACCTCGCCGGCGTCGACGAGCTCGCCGCCGCCCAGCACGGAGCGGTGCACGCCTGCGCCCTCGGGCAGCCGCTCGACGAGCATCTCCTGGTTGCCGCCCCACGCGAGGTGCGCGGCCCAGACCTCGCCCGAGCGGAAGCGGAAGCCCTCGGTGCCGGTGAGGGTGACGAACGATGCGTCGTGCCCCGGGCGCCCGCGCCGCGACGACCGCAGCCAGGTGCCGTCGTGGATCGCGGCGCGCTGGGCGACCTTCTCGTTGGTCCAGCGCCCCGTGAAGTCGACGACCTCGGCGGCGCGCGCGGGCAACGGCAGAAGGGATCGGACGGCGGCGACGTCGACCGGATGCTCGGCGCCGATGTTCTCGAGCACGATGGCGGAGTGCAGCACGCCGGCGTCGTCGAGCGCGAACGTGAACGTCGCCTCGACGGTGGCGCGGGCATCCATCAGCACGAAGCTCGCGCTCGCGGCATCCGTCTGCACTGTTCGGGTGAGGGTGAAACCGTCGATCACAGCATCCGCCGCCGTCGCTTCGATCCCCGGGGTTCCGGACCAGCCGTGCGCGCGGCCGGGCGCGATCGAGAAGGAGCGGGCGATGTCGAGGGAGTTGTTCATCACCGCCGGCGTGGCGGTCGCGAGGAGGCCGGGGATGTCGGCATCCGTCAGCGGCGCACCCCAGTGCGCGATGGTCGGCGCACCGAACACGTCGGTGGTGAAGACGAGGCTGACGCCCGCGTTGTGGAGGTGGGTGGCTTCCCGAACGGCGCTGTCCGGCCCGGAGTTAATTGACAACATGAATTAATAATAGCCAGCCCCCTGGCGTTCGAATCGCTCACTTTGCGCTTTTTGGGCCTCGAGAACCGCAAAGTGAGCGATTCGAAGACAGGACGGGTGTTGTCGGCGAGGATGGGAGCATGACCACTGCACTCGACGAACTCCTGGCCGCCGTCATCGAGAGCGGCCACCTCGACGAACCGGTCGCCGAGAACGGCATCGTGCACGGACGCGCCCATCTCGAGGCCGCCGGCACCGACGTGAATGTCAACATCGACCCCGAGATCGAAGAGGACGACGCGGATGCCGAGGCCGACGTCGAGGAGCTGATCGACGGTGTCGCGCGCATCCTGTCGATCACCGAGAAGCGTTGGCGCGCGATCGTCGACGAGGCCGCGACCGACATCGAGGAGGCAGTCGGCGAATCCGAGGTCAGTGAGCGCATCGACCTGCGCGACGACATGGAGGCCGCATCGGTCGTCGTCTTCGCGGATGCCGTGCTTGTGTCGTTCGACGCCCCGCGGCAGTTCCCCGACTCGCGCATCCTCGTGCAGCTCGACGAGGACCTCGAGATCGACGGCGTCGAGGTCGCCGAAGAGGACGGGGTCGAGACGATCTCCTTCGCCACCGGCGACGCGCTGCTCGACCACATCAGCCGCGACGACGCCTGAGCGTCTCGTGGGGGACGCTTCGACAGGCTCAGCGACCCAGCTTCTGAACCGCGCGACTGGCTCCCTGGACCCCCACGCTACTGGGTCCCTGAGCTTGTCGAAGGGTCCCGCCCCGTGACTGCTGGGTCCCTGAGTTTGTCGAAGGGCCCCGCCCCGTGACTGCTGGGTCCCTGAGCCTGTCGAAGGGTCCCGCCCCGTGAAACCCGCGTCAGCTGTAGATGCGCGCCGCGCCGACCTGCGCTTCCAGCAGCGGCAGCGTGCGTGACCGCTCCGGCTTCGGACGGATGCCGAGCACCGTCGCGATCTCGAGCGCGAGGGCGGCGTGACCAGCCGCGTTCGGGTGGAACGGGTCGCCCATCAGGCCCCACGGCATCCCGCCGGCGCCGAGCTCGACGAGGCGGGCGTACTGATCCACGAGGATGACGTCTTCGCTCGCGGCGACCTGCCGCACGGCATCCGCGAATTCTGCGACCCGAGCGCGCTCGGGAGCGTTGGCGGTGTCGATCGGCGGAGGCGTCTGCAGCACCGCGATCGCCCCGAGCGCTCGCACCCGCGCGACGAACTCGCGCAGCGAGGAGGCGTATTCATCCGGCGAGATGATCGGCTGCGGTCCGCCCGTCGAGAGGTCGTTCGTGCCGATCATGAGCGTCACGACGTCGGGCCGCCACGACGACACCCGGCGCTCGAAGTCGCCGAGGATGTCGACGATCCGATGTCCGCTGATCGCCGAGTTCACGACGATGTCGCGGACCCGCTCGAGCTCGCCGCGGATCAGTTCGTGCAGGTGCTCGGCGTAGCTGCGGCCGCCCTGTGTGAAGACAAGCCCGTGCGTGATCGAGTCGCCGGTGATGACCCAGTTGAGAGGATCGCCGCCCGCGAGCAGGTCGGCGAGGCGGACGAGATCGGATGCGGCGGTGGGCGAGGTGGTGTCGGGCACGCCTCGACCCTAGCCGCCGCATCCGACGTCGCGCACGCGCGCCCGCAACGGGAGGAGATCTCACGCTTCGCAGGATCGAAAGAGCGGATGCCTCCTGCGGAAGCCGAGTTCTCCTCCCTCATGCGCGCGCCCCGCTCAGAGCCAGCGCTTGAACTTGAAGATCCCGAACAACCCGATCGCGAACGCGGCCATCGCGCCGAGCGCGAGCGGGTATCCGAACGCCCAGTGCAGTTCGGGCATGACCTCGAAGTTCATGCCGTAGACCGTGCCGACCAGCGTCGGGGCGAAGATGATCGCCGCCCACGACGAGATCTTCTTGATCTCGTCGTTCTGGGCGAGACCCGCCTCCGACTGCCGTCGGGCGACGAGCGCCGATTGCACGGTGAGCGCGTTCTCGAGGATCGCGCGGAACGAATCGACCCGCTCGTTGACGCGGATGCTGTGATCGAGCACGTCGCGCAGCGACCGCTGCAGCTCCTCGTCGATGCGGTACTTGTCGGATCCGCGGCGCAGCCATTCGAGCATCCCGCCGAGCGGATGCACCGCCCGCTGGAAGTTGATGACTTCGCGCGAGAGTTCGTAGATGCGGCGGGAGAGCGCGTCGTCATCGCTGTCTCCGAAGAGCTGGTCCTCGATCTCGTCGATGTCGTTCTCGAGACCGGCCACGATCGGCTCGTACTCGTCGACGACCTCGTCGAGGATCGCGTACAGCACGGCTTCGGGGCCCATCGCGAGCAGCTCCGGGTGCTCCTCCATGCGCCGGCGCACCGCCGCGAGGTTCGGCGACTCGGCGTGCCGGATCGTCACCACGAAGTCGGGTCCGATGAACAGGTGCAGCTCGCCGAACTCGATCGACTCCTGCTCGTCGCGGTAGCGCGCGGGTCGCAGCACGGCGAAGAGCGTGTCGCCGTAGCGCTCGACCTTGGAGCGCTGGTGGCCCGAGAGTGCGTCTTCGACGGCGAGCGGATGCAGGTCGAACTCCCGGGCGACGGACTCGACCTCGTCGCGGCTGGGGCGGTAGAGGCCGATCCAGGCGAGTCCGCCCACCGCGTCGAGGATGCGGTAGGTGTCGTCGAGGTTCTTGAGGGTCTCGACGCGACGTCCGTGGACGTACACGCCGTTGTCGATCAGGGCCATGAGGGGGCCTTCTTGTCTCGCAGGCGCACACCGGGGACGGCCGGGTGCGCGGGTTCATCGGGATGCGGAGGACGCCACCCGAGGCTGCGGAGATCGACGTGCGAACGCGGAGCAGAAGCTCAACGCGCGAGCGCAGGGAGTCGCGACGCAGCGAAGGCGGCGTCGTTACTATCGTCGGACATCGCCATCACCGCCTTTCGGGACTCATCGGGTCGATCGACCCAAGGGGAGAGCTTACTCCTCGGTTCTGCGGGGTTACTGAGCGAGGGGCTGCCTCGGGGTGGAGCCCTTCGACGGGCTCAGGGACCCAGTTGGGGGCGAGGTGCGGGAGCGGGGTGTGGCCCTTCGTCTCGCTGCGCTCGCTCAGGAACCGGTTCCTGAGCGAGGAGCGCAGCGACGAGACGAAGGGCCCGCGCCGCGAGTTCGGGAGGAGTTCTCTCGCAACGGAGGACTGTTTCCAGCATCCGCTCCTGTGTTGCGTGAGATCTCCGCCGTTGCGTGCAGAGAGGGGGCGACGGGGCGGGGCCCTTCGACAGGCTCAGGGACCCAGTGCAAGTCTGGGTTGCTGAGCTTGTCGAAGCATCCCAGCCACCAGCGACTACAGCGGAACGACCTCGCCGTTGCGGAAGGCCGACAGTTGGGCGGCCTTCACGATCTCGACGGTGCGGATGCCGACACCGGCGTTGGGTTGCGGTTGACGCCCCGCACGCACGGCGGCGACGAACTCGTCGAGCAGCAGGGCGTCGAGGTCGGCGCCGATCGGGTCCCAGGTCTCGCCCGCCGCGTCATGCCCGGCGACGCCCTTCGCGAAGGGACTCACGGTCACCGTGCCGCGTTCCGCCACGACCTGGAGGGTCAGTCCACCCCAGGTCGCCGAGCTCATCGGCCAGCTCCACGAGCAGTCGATCGTCGCGATCACTCCGCTCGGATACTGCACCGTCACGAGCCCGCCGGTCTCGACGGCGAGGTCGCGCTGGCCGTGCAGGATGCCGTTCGACACCGCCCGCACCGACACGGCGCGCTCGCCCAGCAGGTCGTCGAGCAGGTCGGCGCAGTGCACCACGTGATCCACCAGTACCCCTCCGCCCGCCAGCGACGGGTCGGTGAACCACGCGCGATCCCCGGGCAGTTTGCCGTTGTTCACGCCGGTGACACCGAGCACCCGTCCGAGCCGGCCGCTGCGTAGTTCGGCGATCGCATCGCGCACGGCGGGGGCGAAGCGCACCGGATACGCGACCATGAGGATCACTCCGGCCCCCTCGCACGCGGCGCGCATCGCCTCGGCATCCGCCACCGTCGTCGCCAGCGGCTTCTCGCACAGCACGTGCACACCCTCGGCGGCCGCCCGCTCGACGAGCGCGCGGTGCCGGGAGTTCTCGGCCGCGACGACCACGGCATCCGGCTTCCAGGCGAACGCCTCGTCGTACGAGTCGACATACGTCACGCCCAAGTCCGCCGCCAGCGCCGCGCCGCGCAGCGCATCGTCGGGCGCCGACGCCCCGTCGGGGTCGGTCGCGATCAGCTCGACGCCGGGTATCGCCGACAGGGCGTGCACGTAACTGAGGGCGTGCGTGTGGGCGAACGACAGCACCGCGATCCGCAACGGCGTGGTCATCGGGTGACCTCCTCGGCAGGCGAAGGAACAAGAGCGACCGGCGCCCCGGCGGCGATCGACGCGTACGCCGCCTCGGCGACCGCCACCGCGCGGATGCCGTCGGCCGGAGCGACGCGCGCCTCCCGGCCCTCTCGCAGCGCCGCCACGAAGTCGGTGATCTCGGCGTAGTACGGGCTGTCCTGCGGGGACATCGGCGGCAGGTAGTCGGTGGCCCCCGGGAGGGCTGCGGCATCCGTTCGGATCGTGCGGTCCTCGGCGCTGTCGTAGCGCAGGCGGCCCTCCGACCCGGCGACCTCGACGCTCGTGCGGAACGGGATGCCGGGGGCGACCCAACTGCCGTGGATGTGGCTGATGACCCCGTTCGCATGCGTGAGCACGATGTGGGAGGTGACGGGTGCGGGCACGCGGTCGTCGACGGTCGGCGGATTCTGCACCGCGAACACCTGCGTCACCTCGCCCGCGAACCACAGGGCCTGGTCGATGTCGTGGATCATGAGGTCGCGGATCAGGCCACCACCGGCGCGCTCCGAGAAGAACCAGGGCGATTGCGGGGCCCCGCCGGCTCGGCTGAACCGCTGCACCGCGAGCGTGCCGATGCGGCCGGCGTCGAGGGCCGTCTTGATCTGCGCGTACTCGCCCATGTAGCGCACGACGTGCGCGGGGAAGAGACGCACGCCCGCGGCATCCGCGGCATCCGCCACCCGGGCGGCTTCGGATGCCGTCGCCGCCAGCGGCTTCTCGCAGATGACGTCGCGCCCAGCGGCGATGGCGCGCAGCGCGAAGTCGGCGTGCGTGCTGCTGGGGGTGACGATGTCGACCAGGTCGACCAGCCCGATCAGCGCGTCGACGTCGGAGACGAGTTCGAACCCGTACTCCTCGGCGATCTCCTCGGCCCCGACGAGAGACGTGACGTATCCCTGCACCCCGAGGGCGCGCCAGGCGTCGGCGTGCACGCGCGAGATGCCGCCGGCTCCGATGAGTCCGATCTTCAGGGTGCTCACTTCGTCTCCTCCAGAGCGGCGGGCTGCTCGACGTGCAGCGGGGTGATGGGCGGCGCCGGCATGTCGGCGATGCCGTAGATGTCGGACGCATGGCGCTGGAACGCGTGCACCACCGCTCCGTGCGCGGCGGCCTCGCCGCCGAGCCGCGCTTCGGCGAGCGGCACCTGGAACGGCAGTCCGAGGTGGCGGGGCAGGGCCTGGCGCAGCGGGTCGAGGAGTTGCTCGTGGGCTGCCGAGAGTCCGCCGCCGATCACGATCATCGCCGGATCGACCGTCATCGTGAGGGTCGCGATGCCGTGCGCGAGCTCGTCGATGAAGGCATCCAATTCGTCCTGCGCGGCGCGGTCTCCGGCGCGGGCCGCGGCGAACACCTCGGCGGCGGTCGCGGCGGTGCGCCACGAGATCTGACCGGTCTCGGTGTTGAGGCCACGGAACGCGAGCCGGCCGATGTCGCCCGCCGCATTGTGGATGCCGCGCCGCGGGCGCCCGCCGAGGATGAGGCCCATCGAGATGCGGTTGCCGACCGAGAGGTAGATGACGTCGTCGACGAGTTGCGCGACGCCGAGGTGGTGCTCGGCGACGGCGGCGAGCCGCACACCGTTGTCGACCGCGACGGGGCATCCGAACGCCTGGCGCAGTTGCGCGCCGATGTCGGCTCCCGACCATTCGGGGATCACGACCGAGAGCACGACGCGTCCGGCGTCGTCGACGAGGCCGGGCAGCGAGACGCCGATCGCGCGCACGCGGGAGGGGGGAACGGATGCTCCGCCCAACGTCTGCCGCACGTCGTCGATCACGGCCGCGAGCTTGGCGGCACCGTCGGGGTGGGCTTCGACGCCGGGGAAACTGCGCTGGGCGATCACGCGACCCGCGAGATCGGAGAGGATGACGCGCACGCTCGCGACGCCGATGTCGAGACCGACGACGGTGCCGGCTTCGGCGTGGAAGGCGTAGTGGCGGGCGGGGCGGCCCGCCCCTCCCGCTCCGGGGGCGGGGGCATCGACGATCATCCCGGACTCGCTCAGCGTCGCCACCGCGTTCTCGACGGAGGTGCGCGAGATCTCGAGCGACCGGGTGAGGTCGTTGACCGTCGAAGGCCCGCCGTCGCGGAGCTGCAGTGCGGATCGCGCGACGATCGACAGCTGGCCTGACACGCCCATGTGCGGTCCTCTCTTCATCGACGGCGTCGGTGTGCGAACAAGTTAGCACACCGGATTCTCAGATAAGGCTCGGACGTTCTCGAGCCGGAAACACGGTGGAAACAACCGGATGAGAACTTGTCCTTGACGAATTATCCCATCCCGATGTCATAATGAACCGTACTCAGCACGGTTCAAGCAAAGGAGCACCATGCGCGTCAGCAAGATCACCGGCGTCGTCGCGGGAGTCGCGACCGCCACCCTGTTGGCCGGATGTTCGGCCGGCGGAGGAAGCACCGCTGAAGGAGATCAGAGCATCACGGTCTGGCTCTACCCGGTCATCGCCGACGAGGCGGTGCACAAGGACTTCTGGGACTCGACGATCGAGGCCTTCGAAGCCGAGAACGACGGCATCGACGTGAAGTACGAGATCTTCCCGTGGGCCAACCGCGACGAGTCCCTGCAGACGGCGATCGCCGCGGGCAAGGGCCCGGACGTCGTCTACCTCATCCCCGACCAGCTCTCGGCGTACCAGTCGTCGATCGCCCCGCTCAACGACCTGCTCAGCGAGCAGCGGCAGGACGATCTGCTCCCCAACGTCAAGGAGTCGGTCACCATCGACGGCGACATCCTCGGCTCGCCGATCCTCACGAGCGCCCAGCCGCTCATCTGCAACGCCGCCGCATTCGAGGCTGCCGGCGTCACCGAGTACCCCGAGACGTGGGACGACATCATCGACATCGCGCCGGCCTTCACCGCCGCCGACATGTACGTGCTGAACTACCCGGCGTCGCCCGAGAACACCCTCAACCTCACCTTCTACCCGCTGCTGTGGCAGGCCGGCGGACAGGTCTACGACGACGGCGAGGTCGGCTTCGACAGCAAGGCCGGCGAAGAGGCACTCACCTTCATCACCGATCTCGCCGAGGCCGGCGCCCTCGACCCCGAGGCGATCACCACCAACGTGCCGCTCGAGCAGACCGCGATCGCCCAGGGCAAGGTCGCCTGCACCTGGAACAACGGCGTGACCGAGGTCGCTCCGTTCTGGGGCGAGGAGAACGTGAAGGTGCTCGCGCCGCTCACCGACGAGGAGTCGGTCGCATACGGCACGGTCGGATCGCTCTCGGTGCTCAAGGGATCGAAGGCGCAGGATGCCGCGGCGAAGTTCGCCGAGTACGCCACCGGCGCCGAGGTCGTCGAGCCCTACCTGCTCGCCTCCGGATTCTTCTCGGCGCTCAGCACCACCGCGCCGCTCTACGCCGACGACCCGCTCCTCGGCGAGGTCGAGAAGTACGTGCCCGACACCACGGTCGGCGAACTGAACGAGAGCTCGCGTGCGCTCATGGGCGTGCTCGCGCCCGAGATCCAGGCGGCGCTGCTGGGCCAGAAGTCCCCAGCCGATGCGCTGAAGGATGCCGCGACCGCCGCGGCACCCATCATCAAGTAGTGAACGCGGGGGTGCGCCGCGGCATCCGCTGCGCACCCCCGCCCCTTCCCGACCCGACGTGAGGTTCTCATGACGACGGCAACCATGCCGAAGAAACCGCAGGGCACGGTGACCCGCCTGCTCGCGCGGCGCGAAGCACGAATGGCCTTCCTCTTCGTGCTCCCGGCCTTCCTGCTCTTCATCGCGTTCCGCTTCGGCCCCAGCATCGCGGGCGTCGCGCTGAGCTTCTTCGACTACGACATCTCCGGCGAGATCGCGTGGCGAGGCCTCGACCACTTCCAGCGCCTCATCGCCGATCCGCTGTTCTGGCGGGCGATGGGTACGACGCTGATCTTCACGGTCTTCGCGGTGCCCATCTCGCTCGTGCTCTCGACCGTCATGGCGCTCGGGGTGCGGCGGGCGTTCCGCGGGGCGCGGTTCTTCCGCTCGATCTTCTTCCTCCCCGTCATCACCTCGCTCGTGCTCGCGGGCAGCATCTTCGTCTGGATCTTCTCGAGCAACGGCCCCTGGTCGCAGCTCATGGCCCCGCTCGGACTCGGCGGCTCGTGGCTCGGCAGCACGGTGCTCGTCATCCCGGCGATCGTCGTCGTGGGCGTCTGGTCGCGCTTCGGCTACGGGATGATGATCATCATCGCGGCCCTGCAGGACGTGCCGCGCGAACTCGAGGAGGCCGCGCTCGTCGACGGCGCCGGCGCCTGGAACCGTTTCCGGTACATCGTCTTCCCGTACCTACGGCCCACCTTCTTCTTCCTCGCGGTGATCGAGACGACCGCCGCGTTCCAGGTCTTCGACGTCATCTACGTGATGACCCAGGGCGGACCCGCGAACGCCAGCTACTCGCTCGTCTACCTGCTCTACGACCAGGGCTTCAAGTACTTCGACTACGGCTACGCGGCCGCGGTCGGCGTCGCCCTGTTCATCATGACCCTCGCGGTCGCCCTCATCCAGCGCCTCGTGATCGGAAAGCAGAAATGACCGCCCTGATCCAGCCGCCCACGCAAACGCCGGTCTCGGCCCCGCCGGAGAAGCCCGCCGCCCCGCGCCGCAACCGCTCGTTCCGCGCCCTCGAACCCACCCGCATGGGTGTGGTCGTGCGGTGGATCTGGCTGAGCCTCGCCGGCATCCTGAGCTTCTTCCCCTTCTACGCGATGGTCGTGCTGAGCCTCAAGCCCGGCATGGTCGTCGACCTGCCCGGTTCGCTCATCCCCTGGAACGACATCTCGTTCGAGGCGTACGAGCAGGTGCTCGGTGGGCAGAACATCCTCGGCTGGCTGTTCAACACGCTCGTCTACTCGCTCGTGTCTGTCGTCGCCGTGTTGTTCCTGTCGGCGCTCGCCGGATACGCCTTCGCCAAGAAGCGCTTCCGCGGCAAGGAGGTGATGTTCTGGTCGTTCCTCGCGATGGTGATGGTGCCGTTCCACGTCACCCTCATCCCGACGTTCATCCTGATGGCGAACCTCGGCGGCATCGACACATACTGGGGTCTCATCCTGCCGACGCTCGCGAACGCGCAGGCCGTGTTCCTCATGCGCCAGTTCATCCAGGGGCTGCCCGACGAGCTGTTCGAGGCGGCGCGCATCGACGGTGCGGGCGAGTTCCGCATCTTCCTGCGCATCGTGCTGCCGCTGTGCAAGCCGATCCTCGCGACGCTCGGCATCTTCGTCTTCCTGTGGCACTGGAACGACTTCCTGTGGCCGCTCATCATCGCCAAGTCCAACTCGATGTTCACCCTCACCGTCGGCATCTCGTCGCTGCAGCAGCAGAACGTGCCGTTGAGCACGATGCTCGCGGGGTCGGTCGTCGCGCTGCTGCCCATCTTCCTCGCGTACCTGATCGCTCAGCGCTACGTGCAGGAGGGTGTCACGGGCACCGGCATCAAGGGCTAGAGACACCAGCTGAGAAGAAGGGAAAGCACCACATGCCTCAGCGCCACTTCACTTCCGAGGCCGACCTCGAAGAGGCCCTCGCGACACCGAGCGACGCGCTCGTCGACGACCTCGCGAGCGGCTCGGGAGACCTCGTCATCCTCGGGGCGGGCGGAAAGATGGGCCCGACGCTCGCGATGCTCGCGCGTCGGGGGATGGATGCCGCGGGCCGACAGGCGGATGCCGTCTACGCCGTGTCGCGCTTCGGCGATGCCGCGATCCGCGAACGCCTCGAGAACGCGGGTGTGACCGTCGTACCGTTCGACCTGATCGAGAACGACGACTTCTCCTCTCTGCCGGATGCCCCGAACGTGGTCTTCATGGTGGGCGCGAAGTTCGGTGCCGCGACCAACGCCTCGTGGGCGTGGGAGGTCAACGCGGCGCTGCCCGACCGGGTGGCCCGTCGCTACCGTGACAGCGCCATCTCGGTGCTCTCGACCGGGAACATCTACCCCTTCGTGCCCGCGTCGTCGGGCGGAGCATCCGAAGAGCTGGCCCCCGCCCCGATCGGGGAGTACGCGCAGTCGTGCCTCGGGCGCGAGCGGGTCTTCGAGTTCGGTGCGCAGGAGCGCGGCACGAAGGTCGCCATCATCCGCCTGAACTACGCCGTCGATCTGCGTTACGGCGTGCTCGCCGACATCGGCAGCGCGGTGAACGCGGGCGAGCCGGTGTCGGTCGCCACCGCGAACGTCAACGTGATCTGGCAGGGCTACGCGAACGAGGTGGTGCTGCGCAGCCTGAACCATGCGTCGACCGATCCGTTCACCATCAATCTCACCGGCCCTGAGCTGCTGAGCGTCGAGTCGATCGCGCGCCGCTTCGGCACGCTGTTCGACCGCGAGGTCACCCTCGTCGACGAGCCGCAGCCGACCGCTCTGCTCAGCGATGCGCGTCGATGCATGGCGCTGTTCGGGTATCCGACGGTCTCGGCCGAGACTCTCATCGGCATGCAGGCCGACTGGATCGCCGGCGGACTGCCGATGATCGCCAAGCCCACCAAGTGGGCCGTGCGGGACGGGAAGTTCTGATGGCGTCGTCTGCTGCGCGCACGGCGACCGTGCCGTCGCTGCGCCCCGAGGCCGCGGCCACCTTGGCCCGCGGTGCGGTGATCCCGGCGCATCCGCTCGCCCTCACCGCCGAGCGCACCCTCGACGTGCGTCGCCAGCGTGCGCTCTCGCGCTACTACCTCGAGGCCGGAGCCGGCGGCCTCGCGGTCGGCGTGCACACGACGCAGTTCGAGATCCGCGACCCCGAGCACGCGCTCTTCGAACCGGTGCTTGCACTGGCGGCGGAGGAGATGGATGCCCGGAACGACCCGAGTCTCGTGCGCATCGCGGGCGTGGCCGGCGACACCGCGCAGGCCGTCGCCGAGGCCGAACTCGCCCGGTCGCTCGGCTATGACGCCGTGCTCATCAGCCCGCGCGTCGCGGGTGCCGACGAACGGGCGCTGCTCGATCGTGCCCGCGCCGTGGGGGAGGTGCTGCCCCTGGTCGGGTTCTACCTGCAGACCGCGATCGGCGGGCCGGTGCTCGACCGCGACTTCTGGCGCGAGTTCGCTGCGATCCCCTCCGTCGTGGCCGTCAAGGCGGCGCCCTTCGACCGCTACCGCACCCTCGAACTCGTGCGCGGGGTCGCGGCATCCGGTCGTTCCGACGAGATCGCGCTGTACACCGGCAACGACGACGCGATCGTCGCCGACCTGCTCGCGGAGTTCCACGTCGACTCCCCCGACGGCCCGCGCACGCTGCGCTTCGTCGGCGGACTGCTGGGACAGTGGGCGGTCGGCACCCGCGCGGCGGTCGCGCTGCTCGAGGAGGCGCACCGGGCGATGGCGGGGGACGCCGCGGCCTACCGCGAGCTGAGCCTCACCGCCGCCGACATGGTCGACGTCAATCAGGCCGTCTTCGACCCGGGCAACGACTTCCACGGCGTGATCGCCGGGGTGCACGAGATGCTCCGGCAGCAGGGTCTGCTCGAGGGCACCTGGTGCCTCGACCCCGCCGAGAGCCTCTCGCCCGGGCAGGCCGAGGAGATCGCGCGCGTGCGCGAGGCCTATCCCGACCTGAATGACGATGCGTTCATCGCGGCGCATCGGGAGGCGTGGTTGCGATGAGTGCTCTCCCGGTCGTGGTGGCAGTCGTGCCCGAGCCGCTGTTCGCCGAGTTCTTCTCGCGCGCCGACGCCGAGCGCCTCGCCGCGGCGGCCGAACGGCTCGGCGGATCGTTCGTGCGGGTGGACCGGCTGACGGATGCTGCGCTCGACGCCGTGCGCGTCGTGATCACGAGCTGGGGCATCGGGTCGTTCGACCAGGAGGCGCTCTCGTCGATGCCGGCGCTGGAACTCGTCGCGCACACGGGCGCCTCGGTCAAGGCGTTCGCGACCGAGGAACTGTTCGACCGGGGCGTCGTCGTCACGCAGGCCGGCGCCGGGATGGCGCGCTCGGTCGCGGAGGTGTCGCTGGCCTTCACGCTCGCGCTGCTGCACCGCGTGCCCGAGATGCACAACGGGCTGCGCGACGGCGGCTGGTACGACCCGGACGTCGGGGCGCAGCACGAGATCCTCGACGCGCCCATCGCCGTGATCGGAGCCTCGCGCACCGGCCGGGCGTACCTCGACCTGATCCGGGCGCTGGGTGCGCGGCCGCTGCTCGTCGATCCGACGCTCGATCCGGCCGCGGCATCCGCTCTGGGCGCCGAGCTCGTCGCGCTCGACGACGCACTCTCGCGTGCTCGGATCGTCGCGGTGCACGCGCCGACCCTGCCCGAGACGCACCACCTGATCGGGCGTCGCGAACTCGCGCTGATGCCCGACGGCGCGGGACTCGTGAACACCGCCCGCTCGTGGCTCGTCGACGAAGAGGCGCTCGTCGATGAGGTGCGCGCCGGTCGGCTCAGCGCCGCGATCGACGTGTTCGATGAGGAGCCGTTCGGGGCGGAGCATCCGCTGCGTTCGCTGCCCGGCGCGCTGCTCACCCCGCACCGCGCGGCCGGCACGACCGAGGGGCGGCTACGGCAGGGGCGCATCGTGGCCGACGAACTCGACGACTTCGCCGCGGGCCGACCGCTCGCACACGCCATCGACCGCGCGCATCTGGCGTCGATGGCATGACCACGAAGACCTCTGGGGGCTCTGGGGACTGAACCGGATGTTGCGTGACGACCGACAGGTCGCACGCCCGACCGCGGCCACACCGCCGCAAGGAGGTACGACATGACGATCACGCACGACGAATCCACTCCCACCACCACCGCCGCGCTCCGCAGCAGGCGCATGCTGCTCGCCGGCTTCGGCGCCGCTGCCCTCGGTGGCGTCGCCGCCGTCGCGGTGCAGACGCCCGCACAGGCCGCGGGTCCCGCGGTATCGATGAGCTCCTCGGGATCGAAGGACGTCGGCAATGCCGGCCTCGCGACCGACCTGCCCTCGCTCAAGGGCAAGAACGGCGACCTCGTGCGCACGAGCGGCTACGCGGCGCCGGGCGACGGCGGCCACGGGCTCTACCGCTACGTGAAGAAGGACGCTCCGGCCGCGAACGGCGGCACCGTGATCGCCGCTCGCAAGGAGGGCGCCTGGGTGCTCGTTCACCACGGCGTAGTCGATTTCCGCGCCTTCGGCATCTTCGACGCCTCGGTGAACGCCGACGACGCTCTGGACGAGATGGTGAACGATGCGAGCATCCGCCTGATCGAGGCGCACAGCGATCTCAACTTCGTCCGCCGGCACATCTTCCGCCGCTCGGGCATCGCCTTCGACTTCGGCAGCCACCTCATGACCACGGTCGGCATCGAGAACGCCGGCAAGGACGACCCGTTCGCCGCCGTGATGTTCTTCCAGGGCGAGGTGACGGATGCCGTGCAGGAGGCCCGGCTGAACGAGCCCGTGCCCGACCTCGGCGACATCTTCCCCGTGGCCGACTCGTCGTTCTTCACGGTCGGCGACTGGTACGCGGCCGAGGTGAACGCGCTCGCCGGGCGCTGGGAGCGCGAGCTCCAGCGGCTCGTGCAGGTGACGCAGATCGTCGACGGCACGCACATCCGCATCAACTACAAGAACGGCTGGCCGCTCGCCGCCGACCGCACGATGACGTGGCGTCACGTGCTGCCGGTGCAGGACGTCACGGTCTCGAACCTGAAGTTCCTCGGCACGGGCACCGACGAGTACACCGGTTCGCACCCGCTCGCCTTCGAGTACGCGGTGCGCTGCGACGTCGACCACATCGACGGCACCGGCACCTTCTGGCCGCTCATCCAGCGCCGGTGGAACACCTACTACTCCACCGTCAGCTGCACGCTCAAGAATCCCACCTCCGTCACCTGGGGCGGCGCCGGATACCTCACGCAGCAGATCTACTGCCTCTACGGCTACGTCGCCAACTGCCACACGGCCAACGCGCGACATCTCAACGACTTCACCGCGAGCGCCTACTGCCTCGTCGAGAACTGCCACGGCGACGGAGACGACCAGGGGCCGTTCGTGACCCATGGCCAGTACGAGCACGACCTCACGTACACCGGCAACTCGGGGCTCATGACCTTCGCGAACTCGGGGGCGGCCTGGGGCTCGGCGGCCAAGCGCATCACGGTGCGCAAGCACGTGTGCTCGTGGTTCGTCGCGCGCGTGCGCATCACCGACCTCACCCTCGAAGACGTGCAGGTGATCGGCAAGCCCTCGCTCGCGGGCTCGGGCATGCTGTGGATCAACGCCGACGGGGCGCAGTTGCGCGGGTGCACGGCGTCCGACACGCTCATCATCACCCAGCAGTCGGATGCCTCGTCGCGGCCGAACACGATCGAGGGCTCGCACTTCACCTTCGTCGCGGCGGGTGGGGAGTTGACGAGCGCGGCGGTGACGACTCCCGTGACGTTCATCGACACCGTACTGAACGGGGTCGGTGGGCTCAAGATCACCGGGCCCGGAGCGGTGACGTTCCGCGGATCGACGCTGCTCGGCGCCGATGACGCGGCGCCGATCGTGTCGCAGTCGGAGCGGCTGCGGTTCGAGGGGTCGACGCTGCGCAATGCGCGCGTGGCCGCGGCGCGCGGCGAGAGGCAGACGGTGGAGGTCGCGGGGTCGGAGGTCGTGAACGTCGGCGGCACGGGCATCGCCCGCACGGGCGCCGGCGAGTTGCACGTGGCGCTCTCGGACAGCACGTTCCGGGCCGAGGGGGCGGCGACGCACGTGTCTGTGACCACCGGGGCGACGCACTACCGCGCGGTCGGCAATCGGTTCGAGGGCGGGTCGATCGAGCTCGGCGACGGGGCCTTCGGGTCGTCGTCGACGCTCGTGCACACCGCCAACGTCGAGTCCGGCGTCACGCGCACCGCCTTCCCCGCCGAGGGCGACCGCGTCGCCGACACCGCGAACATCACGGTCTGAGCGGGCGCGTCTTGCGGAGGAGTTCTCGTGTTGTGCAGGAGCGGATGCGGCATCCGCTCCTGCACAGCGTGTGTTCTCCTGCAGAGCGTGTGCGTCGGGGACGCTTCGACAGGCTCAGCGACCCAGTTTCTCGGCTCAGCGACCCAGTTCCTTGCCACTGGGGCCCTGTTTCTTGTGACTGGGTCCCTGAGCTTGTCGAAGGGTCCCGCCCCGCGGCCCACTGGGTCCCTGAGCTTGTCGAAGGGTCCCGCCCCGCGGAACTCCTACAGGCCGACGAGCTCGGTGCTGCGTTGCCAGAGCGCCTCGGCGAGGGCAGGGTCGTCGGCCTGCGGGTTGACCTTCGACGACAGCGTCCGCTCGTCGTAGTACGCCCCCGAGAACCACGTCTCGTCCGGCGTGCCCTCGATGAACCAGCGCAGGATCGCGCCGCCCTCCTCGGTGCTCGTGAGCAGCAGCTTGCCGAGGAAGCTCCGGTACACCAACCGCATGACGCTCGACGAGTCCGAGGCGAAGTTCGTCTGCACGGTGCCGGGGTGGAAGGCGACCGCGCTCAACCCCTCGGCGTGGAACTTCTCGTGCAGGCTGCGAGTGAACAGCACGTTCGCGAGCTTCGCGTCGCCGTAGGCCTTGTTGGCGCTGAACTTCTTCGTGTTGTCGAGGTCGTCGACGTCGATGTGCCCGAAGAGCCGGTGCCCGACGCTCGAAGTGTTGATCACCGCGGCGCGCGAGGCGAGCAGCGTGGGCAGCAGCAGGTTCGTCAGCAGGAACGGCGCGAGGTGGTTGACCTGGATGGTCTTCTCGTAGCCGTCGACCGTGGGAGTGCGGTCACCGAAGATGCCCCCGGCGTTGTTGGCCAGCACGTGGATGCCGTCGGCGCCCACGGCATCCGTCAGCTTCTCGGCCAGTTCGCGCACGTCGTCGAGGCGGGCGAAGTCGGCGGTGAAGTACTCGGCACCGGTCTCGTCGGCGATCGCGCGGGTCTTCTCGGGCGAGCGTCCGACGAGGATCAGGCGGTCGCCGGATGCCGCGAGCTGTCGAGCCGCGGCGGCACCGATGCCGTCGGATGCTCCGGTGAGGACGATCGTTCTTCCGGTCATGCGTCGGCTCCAGTCGGGGTGATGCGACGGGCGCCGCGGGTGATGTGGTCGGCCACGACGGTGCGCACCCGCTCGGGGTCGCCGCTCGCGAGCGCGTCGACGATCTCCTGGTGGCTGCGCACGTGCGCGTCCTGCTCGTCGACGCCGAGGGCGTCGTTCGCGGCGCGGATGAACCCGGCGATGCGTCCGCGCAGCTGCGCGCTGATCTCGTCGAGGAACCGGTGCTCGGCGAGTTCCGCGAGGGTCTCGTGGAACAGGCGATCCTGGCGCAGCACCTCGTCGATATCGCCCGGAGAGGCGGCCCCCATCGCGGCGACGATCGCGTCGAGGCGAGTCGCGGCATCCGCATTCCACCGCTCCTGCACACGGATCGCCATGAACTGCTCGACCACGATGCGCAGGCTCGAGATGTCGTCGAGATCGGATGCCGTCAACTCCGCGACCCGTGCGCCGCGGCGGGGCTCGCGCACGATGAGCCGCTCCTCGGCGAGCCGGGTGAGCGCTTCGCGCACGGGGATGTGGCTGACGCCGAGGCGGTCGGCGAGTTTGCGCTCGACCAGGCGCTCGCCGGGGGCGAGCTCGCCGGAGTGGATCGCGGCGCGCAGTTCGTCGGCGACCTGTTCGGCGATGTTCTGGTCTGTCACGGTGCGCATCGAGGGAATCCTTCCGAGCGGGCGACGGTCGTCGGAGATCGAAGCTCCGAGGTCGCGCGCTCGCACCGATGCTATGGCATCCGCCGATGCGCGGGCCGAACGACAGGGGAGAGAGTGATGACCACGGCACTGGGCGACAGCATCCGCATCCCGCGCAGCGCGCTGCAGATCGCAGTGGCGCGTCGCGATATCACCCCGCCCACCGGTATCCGCGCGAAGAACTGGGGGCCGGCCGACTGGGAGCGCTCCGAGGGTGCGCACCGACCCTTCGAGCTGACCGCGCTCGCGATGATCGGCGACGACGACCGGCCGCGCGTGCTGCTCGCGGTCGACGGAACTTGGTGGCGGCGGGTCGCCGACGAGCAGGGGGTGCGCGGGGCGATCCTCGACGCGCTCGGTTTCGAGGCCGATCAGCTGATGCTCTCGCTCTCGCACACGCACGCCGGAGCGGTGCTGTGCGCCGCCGACGCGCACCTGCCCGGGGGAGAGCTGATCGCCGGGTACCTCGAGGCGCTCGCCGCCGCAGGCATCGCGGCCTCGAGGGAGGCGCTCGGGTCGGCCGAGCCCGGCATGATCGAGTGGACGACCGGCCGTTGCACCCTCGCCGCCGACCGCGAGCTCGACCTCGACGGACGCGCGCTCGTGGGATTCAACCCGGATGCGGTCGCCGACGACACCGTCGTGATCGGGCGGGTGAGCGTGGCCGGGGTCGTGCGCGCAACGCTCGTCAACTACGCCTGCCACCCGACGACCCTCGCCTGGCAGAACCGCGAGGTGTCGCCCGACTACGTGGGGGCGATGCGCGAGATCGTCGAGGCGGCGACGGATGCCCCGTGCCTGTTCGTGCAGGGGGCGTCGGGGGAGTTGGCCCCGCGCGAGCAGTACACCGGTGATCACGCGGTGGCCGATCGGCACGGGCGGTCGCTCGGACATGCCGTGCTCGCGGCGCTGGATGCGCTGCCGATGCCGGGTGAGCAGCTCACGCTCGACCGCGTCGTCGAGTCCGGGGCCCCGCTGGCGGTGTGGGCGGGGCGCGAACCGGTCCCGGAGCGAGGAGCGGAGCGGCGAGACGAAGGGCGCTCGGCCGGCGTCACGGCATCCGTCACTCTTCCTCTGCGCGAATTGGCGAGCCTCGTCGACCTCGCCGCCGAGTGGGCCGACATCGACGAGCGCTCGCGCGATGAGCGCCTCGGCCGTGCCCGCAACCTTCGCGAGGGGTACATCGACGGCCCGACCGTGCAGCATCCGGTGTGGGTCTGGCGCCTCGGCGATGCGGTGGTCGTCGGGCATCCCGGCGAGGCGTACTCGCGGCTGCAGACGGGTCTGCGTTCCCGGTTCCCCGGCATCCCGATCGTCGTGATGAACCTCACCAACGGCCCCGGCTTCGTCTACCTACCCACCCGCGACGCCTACGACCGAGGTGCCTACCAGGCCTGGCAGACCCCGCTCGCCCCCGGTGCCCTGGACCTCCTCGAAACCCACGCCGCGTCTCTGATCATCACCCTGCTGTCCCCGTCCACCCCCACTCCGGCTTTCGAATAGCTCACTTTGCCGAATTCCGGAGCCGAGAGTCGCAAAGTGAGCGATTCGAAAGCCGTCACCCAAGGAGAGAAATGAAGTCCGTCGCCATCGTCACCGGAGGATCCGCCGGCATCGGCTGGGAGATCGGTCAGCGCCTCGCCGCCGACGGCTACCTCGTCGTCGCCGCCGATCGCGTGCCCGGGCTCACTGCGGTCGAGAACCCCGCCGGCATCCTCTGGCGCGAGCTCGATGTCACCGATCACGACGGCGTAGACCGCGTGTTCGGTGAGATCGAGGACGACCTCGGGCCGATCGAGGTGCTCGTCAACAACGCCGGCATCCAGAGGCACCGAGGCCTCGAAGACCTCACGTTCGACGAGTGGTCGGCGGTCGTCGACGTGAATCTGCACGGGGTCTTCTCGGCGCTGCAGGCGGCCGGGCGGCGGATGCTCGAGCGCGGCGACGGCCGGATCGTGAACATCTCGTCGATCTCGTCGCGCGGCTCGGCGGGTCGCGCGCCCTATGCGACGACGAAGGCCGCGGTCATCGGGCTCACGGCGACGGCCGGGGCCGAGTGGGCCGCCCGCGGCGTGCGGGTCAACGCGGTCGCCCCGGGCTACGTCGACACCGGGGTCTTCCGTCAGGGCGTCGAGGCCGGGACTCTCAGCCTCGACACGATCCTGTCGCGCATCCCCGCACGGCGGCTGGCCGAAGCGAGCGAGATCGCGGCGGCGGTGAGCTTCTTGGCATCCGACGAGTCGCGCTACATGAACGGCCAGACGCTCTATGTCGACGGGGGCTTCCTCGTCGACTACGGCGTTCCCCTCGCGAAGAGGCCCGCATGACGGCGATCGAGCGGGTCGAGACGGCGACCGCCGTGCTGCCGCTGCCGGCACCGCTGCACCTCGGCGCGATGACGGTGACCCGGCGCGAGTACGGCGCCGTACGGGCATCCGACGCCGATGGCGTCTCGGGCGTCGCCTACTGCCTGTCGCGCGAGGCGCCGATGGCCGAGATCGTCGAGCGGCTCGTGGCGGGCCACGCGATCGGAGCGGATGCCGACGACCCCGCCGCGACCTGGGAGCGGATGCTGCGCGGCAGCGCCATCGTCGGCCGAATCGGTCTCGTGCGCCGGGCGATCGGGCTCGTCGACATCGCGCTGTGGGACGTCGCGGCGCGGCGAGCGGGCGTGCCCCTGTGGCGGATGCTCGGCACCGGAGATGCCCCGCGCAATGCGATGCTCGTGGCTGCGTACCCGTCGGCGGACCGCGCACCGCGCGAGGTCGCCGATGAGGTTCTCGCGCAGGCCGACGGCTGGTCGCAGGTGAAGATCGCGCGCATGCCCGATCCTGCATATATGCGCGAGCTACTCGCGTTGCTGGCCGCGGAGCTGCCCGCATCGACCGGATTGGTCGTCGATGTCGGCTTCGGGTGGCGCGACGCCGACGAGGCTCTGGCGGAGATCGCGCAGTGGGGCGACCCGCGGCTGGCGTGGCTCGAAGATCCGCTGCTGCCCGAGGATGCGGCGGGCTGCGCACGCATCCGCCGGGAGAGCGGGCTGCGGGTGTCGGTCGGCGACGAGGTCACCGACCCTGCCGTGCTGCGCGCGCTCGTCGATGCCGAGGCGGTCGACGTGCTGCGCCTCGATGTCGTCGCGATCGGCGGGGTGACGCCGGCGCGCGAGCTGACCGCCTGGGCATCCGATCGGGGTGTGCCGGTGTCGGGTCACGTGTATCCCGAGGTCACCGCGCACCTCGGGATCGGCGTCGAGACCTTCGCGCGCGGAGTGAACCCCTACGACCCGGCAGCGTCGTTCATCGTGGGTGGGCCGGTATTCGAGGGGGCGGTCAGGCCGACGGATGCCGAGGGACTGGGCTTCACACTCGACACGGATGTCTTCGAGTTCGATGCGGGAGGGGACTGAGATGGGTGATGTGGCGCGCAGTGTCGTGGTGACGGGAAGCGGCAAGGGGATCGGGCGAGCGGTCGCCGAGCGGCTGACAGCCGACGGATGGACCGTTGTCGGCCTCGAACGCTCCGCCGGATCGGGCACCGTCGAGGACGGCATCGTGGCCGAGGTCGTGCTGGGCGATGCGGCCGATCGTGCGGTGCACGAACGCGCCGCGACGGTCGCCCGTCGCCTCGCGCCGCTATCGGGGTGGGTGAACAACGCCGGCATCACGAAGCGCACGCCCCTGCACGATCTCGACGAGCAGGTCGTGCGCGAGATCCTCGACATCAACGGGTTCGGATACATCTGGGGCTGCTCGGTCGCCGTCTCGGCCTTCGTGGATCAGGGCGTGGCCGGAGCGATCGTCAACATCGGGTCGATCCACGGCCGGGCGTCGTTCGTCGACCACGCGGCCTACGAGTTCACCAAGGGCGGCATCGACGCACTCACGCGCAGTGTCGCGGTGACGTATGGCGGTCTCGGCATACGCGCCAACACCGTTGCGCCGGGAGGCGTGCGCACGCCGCACCTCGAGACGCAGATCGCGGCATCCGACGACCCCGTCGCCGCCGAGCGGGCACTGGCGGAAGGGCCCCCGATGGGGCGGATCGCCCGCGCTGAGGAGGTCGCGGCGGTCACGGCGTTCCTTCTGTCGGACGAGGCGCCGTACCTCTCGGGGCAGTCGATCGCGGTCGACGGCGCGTGGACGGCATCCTTCGGCGACATCGCCGTCGACCCGGCGCTCCGCGCACGCTTCGGCGACTGATTCTGGTTTACAGCCTGACCATTATCGTCGATAATGGTAGCTATGTCGACCACAGTAGAAGGTTCTTACGCCCCCCGGCTGCCCGTGAAGGTGCGGCACGCGAGCGCCGAAATCGGCGAGGACTTCACGGCATGGCGCAAGATCCTTGGATTGACTGCCGAGCAGGTCGCCGAGCGTGCAGGCATCTCGCGGGGGACGCTGCGTCGACTCGAGCACGGCGACCCTTCCGTCGGTTTCCACGTCGTGCTCCGGGTGGCCCGGGGGCTCGGCGTGCTCGAGAAGCTCACGGAAGCGCTTGATCCACTGACCACGGATATCGGCCGGGCGAGAGCTGATCTCATCAACCGGAAGCGTGTGAGATGACTCGCCTCGATTCCGTGGACCTGCACGTCGATATCGCCGGCGAGACCGTGCTCGCCGGGCGAGTGCAGTTCAATCGCAGGCGTGGCGCACTCTCGTCGACGATGTTCCAGTACGAACCGGAGTACCTCGCGAACGCGCTCGCGTACGAGGTGGATCCGAGGTTCGGGCTGTACAGCGGATCGCAGCAGGCAACGGGCCTTCCCGGCGCCTTCTCCGACTGCGCGCCGGATCGGTGGGGCCGCAACCTCGTCCTGAAGCGAGAGCGCGCGCTGGCCCTCCATGAACAGCGGGCCCAGCGATCGCTGGATGACGTCGACTACCTCGTCGCGGTCAGTGACGCCACGCGCCAGGGCGCTCTCCGGTTCCGCCGGAACTCCGAGTCTCCGTTTCTGGATCCTGATCACGACGTACCGAAGATGCTCCGCCTGGCCGAACTGATGCGCGCGTCCGAGGTCGCTGCTCGAGATGAGGGGGATCAGAGCCTCGCCGCGGTGAGGATGCTCCTCGATGCGGGAACCGGTTCTCTCGGGGGTGCGCGTCCCAAAGCGGCGGTGAAGGGCGACCGTGGCGAGCTGCTCATCGCGAAGTTCCCCCACCCCGAGGACGACTGGGATGTGATGGCGTGGGAGGCCACCGCCTTGGATCTCGCGATGGCGGCGGGTGTGGCCGTCCCCACGTACCGGCTGACTCCTGTCGATGGCCGCAACGTTCTGCTGCTCGATCGGTTCGATCGCACGCCTGACGGCGCGCGCATCGGATACATGAGTGCCATGACCGTCTTGGAGCGGGGGGACGGAGCCGGTGGTGACTACGTCGAGATCGCCGAGGCCATCGAGGAGATGGGCGGTCGGGTGAAGGACGACCTCGGCGAGCTTTATCGGCGCGCTGTGCTGAGCGTCGGGCTGCACAACACCGATGACCATCTGCGCAACCATGGGCTCCTGCATGCCGAGAGCGGATGGGCGCTCAGCCCTGCCTTCGACATCAACCCTGAGCCGGATCCGAAGGCGCGCCAGACCACGATCGCCGGAGCGAGTCACCACGGTGATGAGAGCGAGGGGCTGAGGGAACTCGCGCGTGCGTGTCGCCTGAGTCCTTCCGCGGCCAGGAGCGAGCGCGAGCGGATCGCCGACATCCTCGACGGGTGGCGAGACGCCGCGGAAGTGAATCGTGTTCGTGGATCGGAGATCGCGCGATTCGCCGACGAGATCGAGAGTGGTATCGCGGTGCTCAGGAGCTGAGCGGGCGCGTCCGAGAGAACGGCAGGCCTCGGTGGCGCGTCCACACGGGAACTACGCCTTGAGCATCGAGGCCCGGCTGATCAGCCCGTCGACCACGTCGAAGGTCGCGATGGTCTCGGTGGCGACCCCCGCGTTGATGACCTGCTCCTGCGCCACGACCCAGCGGTCACCGAAGAGCACGGTCTGCTCGATCACGCACGACAGCTCGGGGTTCTGCAGCCGGGGCTCGTAGAACGCGCGGATCGCGGCGGTGCCGACGACCGGTTCGGGCGCGACACCGGTGATGACGGCATCCGCGGCATACGTCGCGACGAACGCATCGAGGTCGTGCGCGTTGAACGCGTCGAGCTGGTCGTGCACGGTCTGCTCCGCGGACCGGGAGCGGATGCTGTCAGTCAATGCGAACTCCTCCGTTGACGTCGTAGGTGGCGCCGGTGATGAACCCGGCCCGCGCCGAGGCGAGCGAGGCGATGATCCAGGCGACGTCGGCGGGCTGTCCGAACGCGCCGAGCGGGATCGATGCTTCGAGCTTCGCGCGCCCCTCGCCCTGCAACTGGTCGGTGATGGCGCTCGCGACCGGGCCGGGGGTGACGGCGTTCACGCGGATGCCCTCGGGTGCCAGGTGGCGGGCGAAGCTGCGGGTCAGCGCCAGGATGGCGCCCTTGCTCGCCGCGTAGTGGAGGCCGGTCTGCAGGGCGCCGACCTGCCCGGCGATCGATGAGAGGTTGATGACGCTGCGGTCGCCCGACGCGGCGCGCAGCAGGGGCAGCGATCCGCGCGTGAGCAGGAAAGTGCCGCGCACGTTCGTCTCGAGCACGCCGTCCCACTCCTCGATGTCGATCTCGTCGTACGGCGTGTAGGGGCAGACCCCGCCGTTGTTGACGAGCACGTGCAGTTCGCCCCAGGCATCCGTCACCTCCGCGACGAGCGCGTCGATCGAGGCGGGGTCGCGCAGGTCGAGTCGCGAGACCCGCACATCGGATGCTCCCGCCGCCCGACACTCCTCGGCGACGCGCGCGGCCTCGGCCTCCCGCCCGGTGTACGTGAGCCAGACGTCGAGCCCTTCGCGGGCGAGTTCGAGGGCGGCAGCGGTTCCGATACCGGAGCTGGCCCCGGTGATGAGTGCGCGGCGGGTGTCCATCCCTAAACGCTATAGCAAAAGCATCCGAAAATGAATGCCGCAGAATGGCCGACCTTCGGCACCGATTGTCGATGCTGTTAGGGTTGCCTTACCGAACTCGCTTCGGCTTTCGCGTGCTTCGTTCGCGCTCCCCACTCGCTCGACCTCCTTCAGAAAGAGACGATTCGTCATGCTCACACGTGCCCGTCGCCGCCCCGGGGCGATCCTCGCAGCCTCGGCTTGCGCCCTTCTCCTGCTGTCCGGATGCACGGCGACCGACGCCCCCGCCGAGGGCGACACCGCAGCCGAGACGACCGGCACGCACAAGGTCGAGCACGCACGCGGCACCACGGCCGTTCCCGATGACCCTCAGCGCGTCGTGACCCTCGAGCCGCTCGAACTCGACACCGCCGTCGCGATCGGGATCGAGCCGGTCGGCGCCGCCGTCGCCAGCAACGTCACCGGAGCGCCCGCGTACCTCGATGCGGACGGCGTCGAGCCCGTGGGAACCGTTCCCGAGCCCGATCTCGAGGCGATCGCCGCCCTGAAGCCCGACCTGATCCTCGGTACCGAGGCCCGCCACTCCGAGCTCTACGAGCAGCTCTCGGCGATCGCGCCGACGGTGTTCATCGAGACCCAGGCCGACCCGTGGCGCGACAACGCACTGCTCATCGGTGAAGCGCTGGGCCGCGAGGACGAGGTGGCCGATCTGCTGACGGGCGTCGACGAGCGCTGCGAGGCGCTGTCCGACGAGTACGCCGTCGACGGCCAAACCGTGCAGCTGATCCGCCCCCGCGACGAGACGACCCTCAGCCTCTACGGTCCGGTGTCGTTCTCGGGCAGCCTGCTCGAGTGCGTCGGCTTCACGATCCCCGAGCAGGACTGGGCCGACGGCCTGCAGGCCGACATCTCGCCCGAGAACATCCTGTCGGCCGCGGCCGATCACGTCTTCGTGACCGTTGCCGACGTCGATGACGAGGCGGAGATCCCTGCGGCGATCGCCCAGAATGCGGATGCCTTCCCCTCGGTGACCCCGGTCGACACCAGTTACTGGGTGTCGGGTGTGGGGCCGAAGGGCGCCCAGGCGGTGCTCGACGACATCGAGACGTTCCTCGCAGCGAACCGGTGACGACGGTCGCCACGGACGAGCGCACGGGGACGCCGCGGATGCGGCGTCCCCGTCGTGGCGTGCGCGCGGTCGCGGGGATCCTGCTCCTCGTGGCCGCACTCGTGTGCGCCGTGCTGCTCTCGCTCGCCGTGGGCGCCAACCCGCTCTCGCTCGATGCCGTTGCCGCGGCGCTGCGCGGCGACGGCACCCCGGAGACCGCCTACGTGGTCCTCGACCTCCGCGTTCCCCGCACGGTCACGGGACTGGTCGCCGGCGCCGCTCTCGGTGTCGCCGGAGCGCTGATCCAGGCCTTCACCCGCAACCCGCTCGCCGATCCCGGCATCCTCGGGGTGAACGCCGGCGCAGCGCTCGCGGTGGCCCTCGGGGTGAGCCTGCTGGGTCTGCGCGATGCGTCACAGTTCGTGTGGCTCGCCTTCCTCGGCGCCCTCGTGGTCACCGTCGCCGTCTACCTCGTCGGTTCGTCGGGCCGCGGCTCGGCCGATCCGATTCGGCTCACCCTCGCGGGTGTCGCGCTCGGCGCGGTGCTGTCGGGTATCACCACCGGCATCGCTCTCAGCGACCCGGATGCCTTCGATTCGATGCGCAGTTGGAACGCCGGCTCGCTGCTCGGCCGAGGCTTCGACGTGATCCTGCCCATCGTGCCGTTCGTCCTGCTCGGTCTGGTGCTCGCCGTGGTCCTCGCGCCGGGGTTGAACGCGGTCGGTCTCGGTGAAGACGTGGCCCGCGCCCAGGGTGCGAACGTCGTCGGCATCCGCATCGGGGTGATCGTCGCCGTGACCCTGCTCGCCGGCGCGGCCACGGCGCTCGCCGGCCCGATCGCGTTCGTGGGACTGATGGTGCCGCACGTGATCCGCTGGACCTTCGGCATCGATCAGCGGGTGATCCTGCCGCTCTCGGCGGTGCTGGCCCCCGTGGTGCTGCTGCTCGCCGACGTGCTCGGCCGGGTCATCATCGCGCCCGCCGAGGTGCCGGTGGGCATCGTGGCCGCCTTCGTCGGCGCACCCGTACTGATCCTCCTCGCCCGCCGTCGTCGAGCGAGCGCCCTGTGAGCGCGCCGTCGACGACGACCCGTCCGACCCCGGTCGGATACCGTCGGGTGCTGTTGCGCATCGGGCCGGTGCGGATTCCGCTTCGCCTGCGCAGCATCGTCGTGGGGCTCGCGGCCGTCGCCGCCCTGTGCGTGCTCGGCGTGCTGGCGCTCGGTCTCGGCACGTATCCGGTCGCGCCGCAGGACGTCGTGCGCACGCTCTTCGGAGGCGGCGACGCCATGGATCGCACGGTCGTCATCGATTGGCGGCTGGCGCGAGCCGTCGCCGCGATCACGATCGGGGCGCTGCTCGGCATCGCCGGCGCGCTGTTCCAAACGGTGACGCGGAATCCGCTGGCCAGCCCCGACATCCTCGGCCTCTCGAACGGCGCGTTCACGGGGATGCTGCTCACCCTGGTCTTCGTCTCGACCGGTTGGCCGCAACTCACCGCCGGCGCACTGGTCGGGGGTCTGGCGACGGCGCTCGTGATCTGGCTCCTCGCGGCGCGCGGCGGGGTGCAGGGCTTCCGGTTGATCGTCGTCGGCATCGGCGTCTCGGCGATCCTGGCATCGCTCAACACGTGGATGCTGCTGCAGATCGAACTCGAGACCGCGATGTTCGCCTCGGCCTGGGGCACCGGATCGCTGAACGGCGTGACCGCCGGGCCGCTCATCGGTGCGCTGCTGTGCGCGCTTCCGTTCGTCGTCGCGGCGTTCGTGCTCGTGCCGGCGCTGCGTCAGCTCGGCCTGGGCGACGACATGGCGGCGGCGTCAGGCGCACGACCGACGATGATCCGCACGGTCGCCCTGCTCGTCGGTGTCGTGCTGGTCGCCGCGGCGACCACGGTCGCGGGGCCCGTCGC
Source organism: Microbacterium sp. NPDC008134 (assembly GCF_042957055.1). Lineage (NCBI taxonomy): Bacteria > Bacillati > Actinomycetota > Actinomycetes > Micrococcales > Microbacteriaceae > Microbacterium > Microbacterium sp. NPDC008134. The sequence continues at coordinate 121,676 of NZ_JBIBHO010000001.1, forward strand.
GTTCGTCTCGCTCGCCGCCCCGCAGATCGCCCGACTCGTCGCCCGCACACCGCAGCTCTCCCTCGTACTCTCCGCGCTGTTCGGAGGCGTGCTGCTGCTCGGTGCCGATCTGGTCGCCCAGCACGTGCTCCCCACCCCTCTGCCCGTCGGGGTCGTCACCGTCTCGGTCGGCGGCGCGTACCTCGTCCTCATGATCATCCTGGAGATCCGCCGCCGTGCCTGAGACCCCGCCCCCGTTCGACTCGTCCGCCTCCCGTCTCTCGGCCGAGGCGATCACGCTGTCGTACGACCGCACCGAGATCGTGCGCGACCTCTCAGTGGCCGTGCCGACGGGCGGTTTCACGGTGATCATCGGGCCGAACGCGTGCGGCAAGTCCACACTGCTGCGCGGTCTGTCGCGCCTGCTCGCGCCGACGAGTGGACGTGTCGTGCTCGATGGGCGCACGATCAGCGCGTTCCCGGCGAGGGAGGTCGCTCGGCGACTCGGTCTATTACCCCAGAGCGCGGTGGCGCCCGACGGCATCACGGTCGCCGATCTGGTGGCCCGCGGCCGCTACCCGCACCAGAATCTCGTGCGTCAGTGGTCGGATGCCGACGAGCACGCGGTCGCGCGGGCCCTGGAAGCGACGGGAACCGCCGATCTCGCCGACCGCCCCGTCGATGCGCTCTCGGGAGGTCAGCGTCAGCGGGTCTGGGTGGCGATGGTGCTCGCGCAGGAGACCGATCTGCTGCTGCTGGACGAGCCGACCACCTTTCTCGACGTCGCGCACCAGGTCGAGCTCATGGAGCTCTTCGCCCAGCTCAACGCCGAGGGTCGCACGCTCGTCGCGGTGCTGCACGACCTCAACCACGCGGCGCGGTACGCGAGCCACATCATCGCGATGCGCGATGGTCGCATCCTCGCCGAGGGCCCTCCGAACGAGGTCATCACGAGCGAGCGGGTGCACGAGGTGTTCGGCCTCGCGAACGTCGTGATCCCCGACCCGGTCACCGGAGGCCCGCTCGTCGTGCCCCTGCGCGGAACGGCGCCGATTGGAGGGCGGTCGTGATGGTCGAGCGCCCTTGGGCGTACAGCGCGTTCCCCGTGCGTGTGAGCGCGCGGCGGACGCTCAGCCCGCACTTCGTCCGCCTGACGCTGGCCGGAGAGAGTCTTCGGAACTTCGCCGCCTGGGGCATGGACCAGCGGATCAAGGTCGTGCTGCCCCTGCCGGACGGCAGTTTCGCCGACACCGGACTTCTCGACGAACCCACCCCGCATCCCTCCGACTGGTACACGCGCTGGCGCGAGCTCCCCGAGGACGAGCGCAACGTGCTGCGCACCTACACGCCCGCGGCGATCCGCGCTGAGCAAGGGGAGATCGACATCGACTTCTTCCTGCACGACCCGGCCGGGCCGGCATCCGCGTGGGCCGCAGCGGCGCAGCCGGGCGACCACCTCGTGGTGAACGGACCCGACGCACGGATGGGCTGGACGGGATACGGACTGCATTGGCAGCCGGGCGATGCGTGCCGGTTCCTGCTCGTGGCAGACGAGACGGCGTTCCCCGCGGTGCGCGGCATCCTCGCCACCCTGGGGTCGGATGCGGAGTGCGAGGTGATCCTCGAGTGCGCCGACGCGGCCGACGATGTGATCTCGGCCGAGGCACCCGACGGCATCCGCGTGCAGCGCGTGCTGCGCGAGAGCGGCGACCCCCGCGTCGAGCAGACGGTGCGCGCCTGGGGGGCTGCGCACGGCGACGGGGCGCGCGATGATGCCGGGTTCTACGCCTGGATCGCCGGCGAGTCGGGGACGACGACGGCGATCCGGCGCTACCTCACGGCCGAGCTCGGCATCCCGAAGGAGCGGGTGTCGTTCCTCGGCTACTGGAAGAGCGGCGGCCCGCTCGTCGGCTGAGAGCCCGCCCGGCCGCATCCGCCCCGGCATCCGTCCGCTCCCGTCGCACTTCCTGTCGGTCTGAGAGCGTCAGAACGACAGAAACTGCGACGGGAGCCAGGGGAACGGTTGCCGCACCCTCAGCGCTCGAACACGACCTCGCCGCCGACGACCGTCGTCGTGACGTACTGATCGGCGATGCGCTCGGGCTCGATCTCGTAGAGGTCGGCGCTCAGGGCGATGAAGTCGGCCAGCATCCCGACCTTCAGCGTGCCGGTCACGTGCTCCTGTCCGACTGCGTACGCCGAGCCGTAGGTGTAGGCGCGCACGGCCTCGTCGACCGTCACGCGCTCGCGCTCGCCGAGCACCTCGCCGCCGCTCGTGCTACGCAGCACCATGTCACGGATCGACACGAGCGGGTTCGCGTCGGAGATGGGCGAGTCGGTCGAGCCGTTCAGCACGATCCCGGCATCCGCCAGCGACTTCACCCGATAGATGTCGTCGCGTCGGTCGGCCGCCACCGCCGCGGCCATGCCGTCGCCGAAGTCCGACACGAACACGCCCTGGGGCACGGGGATCACGCCCAGCCGGGCGGCGCGCGCGATGTCGTCGTCGCTCGCCAGCGCGAAGTGCTCGATGCGGTGCCGCACGTCGGGGCGCGGCGCGATGCTCTGGGCGTGCTCGATCGCGTCGAGCACGTGCGTGATCGCGCGGTCGCCGATCGCGTGGGTCGCGACGGTCCACCCGGCGCGGTGCGCGCCCACGATGTAGTCGCGCAGCGCGTCGGGCTCGTGCAGCAGCACGCCGAAGTTGTCGGCCTCGCCGTGGAAGCAGGCGTGCATGGCGGCCGAGCGCCCGATGAACGATCCGTCGGCGACGATCTTCACCGGTCCGACGCGCAGCATGTCGTCGCCGAGGCCGGTGCGGATGCCGAGGTCGAGACCGAGCACGTCCTTGTCGGGCAGGTCGGTGAACGGGTGCAGCACCGTGATGTACGGCATGAGCGTGGTGCGCACGCGCAGCTGCCCCTGCTCGACCGCCGACTGGTAGGCGTGGTAGTCGAGAGGGCTGTTGCCGACCATGCGGATCTCGCCGATCCCGGGCTCGGTGACCGAGGTGAGCCCGTAGCTCAGCGCCTGGTCACTTGCGAGCCCGAGGTTGCGCTGCACCTCGTCCAGACTCATCGGCCGCACGAGCGCGAAGATCGGGGCCATCGCCGACTCCTGCAGCAGGCCCTCCGGCCGGCCCTCGGAGTCGCGCGGGATGCCGCCGCCGGCGATTTCCGGGAACCCCTCGCGTCCCGTGTATCCCGCGAGCTCGAAGGCCTTCGTGTTCGCGACCATCATGTGCCCGGAGACGTGCTCGAGGATGACGGGCCGCCCGCCCGCGACCCGATCCAGCCCCTCGGCCGTCGGATGCCCCTCGAGGAAGTTCTGGTCGTAGCCGGAGCCCCGCACCCAGGCATCCGGTGCCAGCCCCTCGGCGTGCACGCGCACCGCCTCGTACAGCTCGTCGAGCGAGTTCACCGCGCCCGGCCGCAGGTTCAACGACGCGAGCCGGAAGCCCGTGAGCGAGAGGTGGTGGTGCGCGTCGTGGAACCCGGGCAGCACCGGCTGCCCGCCGAGGTCGACCGTGCGCGTTGCTTCGACGCCGAGCAGCTCATCGTCGAAGCCGATGATCCGGCCGTTCAGCACGCCGATGCTGTGCGCCGTGGGGCGGTCGGCATCGAGCGTGCGGATGCGGGCGTTCGTGAAGATGGTGTCGACGCGCATGGTCTCTCTCGGGTCGGGTTGTCGGGTCGGGCGGGCTACGGGTGAGCGGGACGGATGCCGTCAGGCCACGGATGCCGTGGCCGCGGTCTCGGCCTCGACCGATCGCGCGATGCGTCGCTGCAGACCCCAGACTCCGGCGATCGTGATGAGGATCATGACGGCGTAGAAGACCGCCACGCCCCAGACGCTGCCGCCGGTCGAGTTGAGGATCCACTGCGCCACGAGCGGCGTCGATCCGCCGAAGACGGTCGCGCACAGCTGGTAGGCGAGCGAGACGCCCGAGTAGCGGATGCGGGCCGGGAACGCCGAGGCGAGGAGCGTCGCGAGCAGCGCGTAATAGGCGGTGCTGCCGATGATGGTCGCGTAGAGGGTGACCGTGATCCACAGCGGCGAGGCCGCCTGGATGGCCAGGAAGTACGGCACCGTCAGCGCGACGCTGAGGATGAGCCCCGCGAGCATCACGCGGGCGATGCCGAAGCGCTCGGCGATCTTCGCGGCGATCGGCTGCCAGATGAACTGCAGGATCGCCATGCCGAGCAGGATGTTGAGCATGAGCTGGCGCTCGATGCCGAGCGATCCGGTGGTCCAGGCGAGCAGGAAGGTGTTCGAGAAGTAGGCGTTCGAGATGCCCATGACCGAGGCGAGCACGCCCAGGCCGATCAGCAGCGGCGCGGTGCGGATCGCGACGAGCACCGGGGCGCTCACGACCTCCTTCGACTGCTTCGCCGCCTCGAAGTCGGGCGACTCCTCGACCTTCACACGGATGACGAGGCCCACGATCACGAGGATCGCCGACACGAGGAACGGGATGCGCCAGCCCCAGGTGATGAACTGCTCGTCGGGCAGCAGGCCCACGATGAGGAACATCACGGTCGCGAGGATGGAGCCGGCAGGCGAGCCCTGCTGCACCCAGGCTCCGGCGAGGCCCTTCTTCTGGGCGGTGGCGTTCTCGGTCGACAGCAGCACTGCGCCGCCCCACTCGCCGCCGACCGCGAAGCCCTGCAGGCCGCGCAGCACGACGAGCAGGATCGGGGCAGCCATGCCGATCTGGGCGTAGGTCGGCAGGAGGCCGATCGTGGTGGTCGCGGCACCCATGAGGATGAGCGTGAGTACGAGCACGTTCTTGCGCCCGAACTTGTCGCCGAAGTGGCCGAACACCAGGCCACCGATGGGGCGCATCAGGAAGCCGACCCAGAAGGTGGCGAACGAGGCGAGCAGGGCCGCACCGGGGGCGACCTCGGGGTAGAAGACGCGGCCGAAGACGAGGGCGGCGGCCGTGCCGAAGATGTAGAAGTCGTACCACTCGATCGCGGTGCCGACGAAGGCACCCAACATTGAGCGTCGTTGCCGGGCAGAACTGATCTCAGTGCGGGAAGCAGCCATCGGGAGGGCTCTCTGTCTCGGGGGAAGAAGGGGGGAACTTCGGGTTCTGCCCATCCTGCGGTGATCACCCCATGCTCGTCCAATGAAGAAAACGGGGTCAGGTATACGGTTTACGTATGTATGGGGAACGTGAGCTCGAGGCATTCGTCGCCGTGCTCGACAGCGGTTCGGTCAGCCTCGCGGCAGAACGCCTGATCAGAACGCAACCTACCGTGTCGCGGCAGATCGCGTCGCTCGAGCGTCAGGTGGGGGCATCCCTGTTCCGACGGATGCCGCAGGGCATGGTCGCGACCTATGCCGGCGACCGCCTCGAACCGATGGCGCGCGACCTGGTCCGGCGCGGACGCCGCGCCCGCGAGGTGATGAGTGGCATCGTGCTCAAAGAGCGCTCGTTCGTCGCCGCGGCCCCTGAGATGACCAGTGTGCTCGTGCTCGCGCCGTTCATCGCGGGCGGCGGGCCGATCTCGGATGTCGTCGTCGCGACGCCCGTCGAGACCTACGACCGGCTTCGTTCCGGGGCCGACCTCGCCGTGACGACGAGCCCTCCGGATTCGCGTCTCAGCAGCATCCGCATCATGAACCTTCCCCTCTACTGCCAGTTGCCGGCGTCGCACGCGCTCGCCGCGGGGGAGCGGCTCGAGCTGGAGGATCTGCTGGCCGGGCCGTTCCTCACCTCGGGCACCGGATCGGCCGCGTGGACGCAGATCCAACGGGCGGCCGAGAGTGAGGCGTGGTCGGTCGAGATGGCGAGTTTCGGAGCGGATGCCCCCATCATCCAGGCCCGTTCGGCCGCCGGGCACGGCCCCTGCGTGGTCGTCGAGCCGCCGCGCTTCGGGCTGATCTCGAAGCCCCTGCATCACCGTGGCATCCCGATGCAGTGCGCGCTGTACGCCGCGTGGGAGCGCACGCACTATGCGCGCGACGACATCCGCGGGGTGGCTGAGCAACTGGCAGCCTTCGCGGCCGACCACGTGCTGAGCCTCTACGACGCCGAGGACTGAGCGTCTTGTGCGGGCACGCTTCGACAGGCTCAGCGACCCAGCGTCTAGGTCCCTGAGCGCACCTGGGCCCCTGAGCCTGTCGAAGGGCCACATCCCGCACGCATCCGCTAGATGCTATAGCATCGCACTCATGACAACGCCGTTCATCCTCGTCAGCGACTGCGACCTCCCCGGAACCGTCATCGAAGACACCCTCCGTTCCGCCGGACTCCGCGCCGAACGCGCCGCCTCCCCGGCATCCGACGACCTCGCCGCAGCAGGGACGGATGCCGTCGGCCTCGTCGTGCAGTGGGCGCCGATCACCGCCGAGGTGCTCGATCGGATGCCGAACCTGCGCATCATCAGCCGCGTCGGCATCGGTTACGACATGATCGACGTCGAGGCGGCGACCGCCCGCGGGATCGCGGTCGCGAACACCCCCAGCTACTGCATCGAAGAGGTCGCCGCGCACACGGTCGCGATGATCATGACCCAGGCCCGAGGGCTTCCGGCCTACGACCGCGCGGTTCGCGCCGGCACATGGAAGGCGGTGGATGCCCAGCCTCTGGCCGTCCGTCCGTCGACGACCACGGTGTCGGTGCTCGGCTTCGGCCGTATCGGATCGATCGTCGCTCGCGGATGCCGCGCGCTCGGGTTCCGGGTGCTCGTCGCCGACCCGTACGCCTCTGCCGACAGCATTCGTGCGGCCGGGTGCGAGCCGGTCGAGATTCCGGATGCCGTGGCGCAGGCCGACATCCTCACCCTGCACGTGCCGCTCACCGAGACGACCCGGCACCTGATCGATGCGGAGTCGATCGCGACGATGCGGCCCGGCGCCGTCGTCGTGAACACGTGCCGCGGGCCCCTCGTCGACGAGCGGGCGCTGGTCGATGCGCTGCGCTCGGGGCGACTGGGCGCCGCCGCCCTCGACGTCTTCGACGGGGAACCGCTCGCGGCGGACTCCCCGCTGCGCGACCTCGACCAGGTGCTGCTCAGCCCGCACGCCGCGTGGTTCTCGCCCGAGGCGCTCGCCGACCTCCCCGTGCACGCGGCGCGCAACATCATCGACTTCCTGGAAGGGGAGTCGGTACCGATCGTCAACCCCGCCTACGCCGGCTGAGTCAGCAGGAGTGGAGTCCTTCGACTCAGGAGTCCAGCTTCTCGGGCGCGATGAAACTGGGTCGCTGAGCCTGTCGAAGCGTCCCGCCCCGCAGGTTCGGGAGGAGATCTCCGCGTTGGGCGGAGGCATCCGCTGTTTTCCTCCTCCCTTGGGCGAGTTCTCCTCCCGAACGGGTGCCGGCGGATGCCGCGCTCACAGGAGGGGTGGAGTCAGCGGGGGCTGAGCCTGTCGAAGCGCCCCACCCCGAGAAACCGGGTCGCCCCGAGAAACCGTCAGCCGGCGAACGCGACCACGGGCATCCCGTGCACCCCGGGCCGCACGGCGAAGAGAGATCCGGCCTCCGTGCCGTGATCCGCTCCGAGCCCCTGGGCCGAGGTCGTGATGAAGAGCGTGCCGAGGTCGTCGCCGCCGAACGTGCACGCGCTCACCTGCGGCACGGGCAGTTCGATGCGGGCGATCTGCGAGCCGTCCGCGGCATACCCGTGCACCGCCGATCCGCCCCAGAGTGCGACCCAGACCGATCCGTCGGTCGCCACGGTGAGGCCGTCGGGTGCCCCCTGCTCTTCGGGGATCGTCACGAATCCGCGGCGCCCGCGCAGTTCGCCCTCGACCACGTCGAACAGATCGATCCGCTGCGTGACGGTGTCGACGTAGTACGCGCGCGCCCCGCTCGGAGCGAAGCCCAGCCCGTTCGACACCGTCACGCGCGACAGCACCTCCGTCGTCGACAGATCAGGGCCGATCCGCAGCACGCGCCCCACGGCTCCCGCGTCACCGAGCGCCATCGATCCGGCCAGCAGCCGTCCGCGCGGATCGACCGTTCCGTCGTTGAACCTGGCCTCGCCCAGGTCGAACGTCGCCGCGACGTGCGCCGGGCCGTCGGCGGCATCCGCCAGATGCAACGCCCGCGCGCCGAGCGCCACGAACCCCCCGCCGACCCGTGGACGAACGAACGCCGCATAGGTGTCGTCGAGGTGCAGACGGTGGATGCCGTCCTCGCGCAGCGTCACAAGATCGGCGGCGTCGCCGTCGACCCACCGCACGCCGCCCCACGACGGCGACCAGACCGGCGCCTCGGCGTGCACGCAGATCGGGCCGGTGAGGTTCTCGGCCCTCACGGCTTCTCGTCGGTGCGGTGCAACGGCATCCGCTCGGGTTCGGGGCCGGCCTCCGGGGTGGGCGTCGCCGCCGGGACCGGAGGAACCGGAGGGGCTGCAGGAGCCGCCGGCGCCGTGATCTCGCGCGCGACCTGCTTCTCGAGCACCTGCACGGCGTCGTCCGAGAGCAGGATGAGCCCGTCGAGCTCCTCGCGCACGCGCTTGTAGGCGACATTGCGTTCGGCCTGCGTCGCCGACTCGTCGACCGCGACCTTGAGCAATTGCTGCGCGCGGTCCAGGCGCTTGCGCTCGGCGTCGGTGAAGGTGGAGTCGCGCAGACGCCGGGCATCCTTCTCGGCGATCTCGAACGCGACGGCGTACGCGCCCACGGCGTCAAGATACTCCGACACCTGCTGTTCAGTGACCTTCGCCTCGGCCGAGGCCGGGCGCAGGGCGTCGGCGGTGCGCTTCGCGCGCAGGAACGCGGCGGTCAGCGGCTGACGCCCATCGCTCATGGCGGGGAAGGCGATGAGCTTCGCGACGTCGAGTTCGTAGTCGAGCCAGCGTGCGGTGATCTCGTCGTGCTCGGCGAACAGGCGCGTCAGCAGGTCGTTCGGAACCGGGGATGCCGTCGTGTCGACGACCGTCGCCCCGCGGTTCTTCGACGGGTAGGTCAGGGCCCGCGCCTCGATCTGCGCGGTCTTGAGCTGCGCCTTCATCTTCAGCGTCTCGAGACGACGCTCATGGCGGCGCTTGGCCGAGCGCTCCCACGCCTTCGCGGCACCGCCGGCCATCCCCATGATCGGGAAGATGAGCCACCAGTACGAACCCGCCCACGTAAGGAACTCTTGCATGATGTGCCCAGCCTACTGGCGCGCACCGACGCCCGAGAGGCCCGTCTTCGAGAGGATGGAGGCATGGCAGCGCACCGCATAGGCATCGTCGGCATCGAGAACAGTCACGTCGACGGCATCGTGCGCGCGCTCAACGTCGACGGGGTCGCGAACGCCCGGGTCACGGCGCTCGTCGCGGGAGACGCCGACCGCACTGCTCAGCTCGCGGAGGCCGGGGGAATCGACCGCATCGTTCCGGCATCCGTCGACCTGCTCGGCGAGGTCGATGCGGTGATCGTGACCACTCGCGACGGGGCGACGCATCGCGAGCTTGCGGTGCCGTTCCTCTCTGCGGGGGTGCCGGTCTGGGTCGACAAGCCGCTCGCGCTCTCGGTGGCCGATGCCGACGCGATCCTCGCGGCGGCGGAACCGACGCCCGTCACCTCGTCGTCGACGCTGCGCTGGCTTCCCGACACGGATGCCGTCGCCACCGCGCTCGCGTCGATCGGGGAGCTGCACAGCCTCACCGTCTCCGGACCGGCCGATCCCGACGGACCATACGGCGGCCTCTTCTTCTACGGCATCCACCTCGCCGATCTCGCTCAGCATCTGGTGCCGGGAACACCGGGGCGAGTCGACGTCGAGCGCTCGCCGAAGGGCGTGCGCGCGCGATACGCCGTCGGCGGGGTGGCCGTGACACTGGAGTTCGTCCGACCGATCGGGGAGGTGTCGGTGCCCTTCCATGTCACCGCTGTCGGCAGCCGGGGGAGTGAGAGCCGCGACATCGCGGTCGGCCCCGACTACGTGCGCCCGGGCGTCGAGGCATTCGTGCGGATGCTCGGCACCGGCGTACTGCCGGTGCCGGCTGCTCAGATGAGCGGCGCGATCGCCGTGATGGCGGCGATCGGGCAGGGGTGAGGCCCTGAGACGTCGTCTTCGATGACGGCAAGCGCATGAAATGGGTTTCTCGGTGGATTTCGAACCTAGAATGTGCGCATGGTAGCGCGGGGGAGATATGCCAAGGGCGTGGCGAAGCGGGAGGAGATCCTGCAGGTCGCGCTCGATGTGGTGGCCGAGGTCGGCTACCGCAAGGCGTCGAACCGCGAGATCGCCGCACGGGTCGGTCTGACCCAGCCCGGTCTCATGCACTACTTCGGCTCGCGGGAAGAGCTGTACATCGAGGTGCTGCGCGCCCGTGACAATCGCGACATCGGCGAGTACATGGAGCCGGACCCGACGTTCCAGGGTTTCCTCGACGTCATCGCGCACAACGTGTCGGTTCCGGGACTCGTGCGTCTGTTCGTCGAGTTCTCCGCCGAGGCGACGATGGTCGGTCACCCGGCGCACGAGTACTTCATCGAACGCTACGCGTGGGCGCGCGGGGTGCTCACCGGAGTGATCGAGCGCGCGCAGGAGTCCGGCGAACTCGGCCCCACCCTCGACGCGGGCATCGCCGTCGACATCATCCTCGCGACCTCCGACGGCCTCCAGGTGCAGTGGCTCCTCGACCCCGAGGTCGACATGGTCGAGCGCCTCTCGCGCCTGTGGGACGGCATCCGCCTGGCCTCCCGCCGCGACTGACCCCGCCCGGAACTGACGCTCTCATCCGGTTCCTGAGCGAGCGGAGCGAGACGAAGGGCCCACCCCACGTCACCCTCCGTTCACGCAGCGTTCCTTTGCGAGTACGGCGGTCTCGTAATTCCCGGTCACCTTCAGGAGTTGGAATACCGAAGGTCTCGGAATTCGAGCCGCTCCCTCCCGAAAGGTCATCATGCGTCGTCTCACCCTGCCCGCCGTCGGCCTCCTCGGCATCGCCGCTCTCGCCCTCACCGGCTGCCAGAGCCCCACCGCCGAAGCGGCCCCCGCCGACCCGAACGCGCCCATCACCATCGCCACGCTTCCCGTCGGCGAGGACCCCACCGCCGTCAACCCCATCGAGGTCTTCGCCGAACTGTTCGAAGAGGCCACCGGCCGCGAGGTCGAGGTCATCGACGTGCCCGACTACCTCAGCGTCGTCGAGGCGATCCGTGCCGACCACGTCGACATCGGCATCATGAGCGGCTTCCCCTCCGCGCTCGCGGTGAACACCGGCGAGGTCGACGCCCTGGTCGCGTTCGAGGGCGATGGCAAGCCGGTCTCGACCTGCGTCGTGCTGAACGACTCCCCCATCCAGAAGGTCGAGGACTTCGCCGGCAAGACCGTCGCGTTCGCCGACCAGGCCTCCAGCTCGGGTTACTTCATGCCGGTGTTCATGCTGCACGAGGCGGGTCTCGAGCAGGGCACCGACTACGAGGCGATCTTCGCCGGCGGCCACGAGGGCAGCTTCGCCGCGCTGCAGCAGGGCCAGGTCGACGGGGCGTGCACCGCCAACATGCTCACCGAGCTCGGCGCACCCATGTTCCCCTTCGCCGACGGCGAGTGGCGCGGCGTCGGCGAGAGCCCGGCGATGGACATCCAGGGCGCGGTGCTCGGTCGCCAGTCTCTCGATGACGAGACCCGCGCGCTGATCCAGAAGGGCATCGCCGCGGTCTTCGCGCCCGAGAACGCCGAGCAGCTCGGTGCATACGGCGCCTTCGCCGCCGCTCCCCAGCAGGTCGACCCCTCGGGTGAGGACTTCGCTTCGTTCGCCGAGATCGCGGCGGTGGCCGGCGTGGAACTCGAGGACCTGAAGTGACGACGGTTCGAGTCCAGGGGATGGATGCCGCGGCATCCGCCCCCGCGGGCGCGCCCGCGCCCACGACCGCCGAGGTGCGGCAGTCGCTTCCTCTGGTGACCGTGCGCGACCTGCGTGTCGCCTACGACGACACCACGGTTCTCGACGGCGTCGACCTCGATCTCTTCCCGGGCGAGATGGTGGCGCTGCTGGGCGCATCCGGATCCGGCAAGTCCACGCTCATGCGCAGCCTCACCGGCTTCGCGCCGATCGCCGGGGGCTCGGTGCGGGTCGCGGGTCATGACGTCACGAACCTGCGACGCGGACAGTTGCGGATGCTGCGCTCCGACGTCGGCCAGGTCTTCCAGCAGTTCAACCTGATCCCCCGCCTGAGCGTGCTCACCAACGTGCTCACGGGCGCCCTTCACGGCGCCGGTCCGCTCAATCTGATCGGGGGATTCACCGCCGCGCATCGACGTCGGGCCCTCGAACTGCTCGACCGCGTGGGCATCGCGCACAAGGCATCCGCCCCTGCCCGCTCGCTCTCGGGCGGTCAGCAGCAGCGCGTGGCGATCGCCCGCGCGCTGATGCAGCAGCCGAAGGTGATCCTGGCCGATGAGCCGGTCGCGTCGCTCGACCCGAAGCTCGCCGACAGCGTGCTCGAACTCCTGCGCGAGATCGCGACCGACGACGGCATCCCGGTGCTGGTGAGCCTGCACGTGCTGCCGCTCGCGCTCGCGCACAGCGACCGCATCATCGGCCTGCGCCACGGCGAGGTTCTGGTGGCGGGTGCAACGTCGCGGTTGGATGCCGCCGCGCTCGCGCCCCTGTACGACGACGAGGAGCACGGCGATGACGACCACCGCTGACCCCCGCAAGACCGCCCGGCCCGGCAAGCCCACGAGCTCGGGGAAGCCCGCGAAGCCCGTTCTCGACGAGGCCGAACGGCGACGCCTGGAGAGCGCGTTCCGCGTGCCGCGCGCCCGATTCCTCATCGGGCTGCCGATCGCCCTGCTCATCCTGATCTGGTCGTTCAACGGCGCCCAGTTCAACTTCGTCAAACTCGGCGAGGGCACGGTCAACATGGGCGAGTTCCTCGGGCGGCTCTTCCCGCCGGACTTCTCGAAGATCGGCACGATCCTCGCCCTGCTGCTCGAGACGTTCCAGATGGCGGTCGTCGGAACCGTGCTCGGCGCGGTGCTCGCGCTGTTCGCGGCCGTCTGCGCCGCGAGCAACATCGCCCCGAAGTGGCTCTACTATCCGGCGCGCTGGGTGATGAACATCATCCGTTCGGTGCCCGATCTGGTGTTCGCGCTCATGTTCGTCTCGGCGGTGGGCCTCGGCCCGTTCGCCGGAATCCTGGCGATGACGCTCGGGTCGATCGGATCGATCGGCAAGATCTTCGCCGAGGCGATGGAGCAGGTCGATCGCGGACCCGTCGTCGCGATGGAGGCCGTCGGCGCATCGAAGCGTCAGATCATCCAATACGGCATCCTGCCGCAGGCCGCCCCGTTGCTCACCTCGTACACCCTGCTGCTGTTCGAGGGGAACGTGCGCGGCGCGACCATCCTCGGACTCGTCGGCGCTGGCGGTATCGGCCTCGAGTTGACCACCGCGATGCGCATGTACGACTACGGGCACCTCAGCGCCATCATCATCTGCATCATCGTGCTCGTCACGCTGATCGACCAGGGCAGCGCCCTCATCCGAAGGAGAATCACATGACCCTCATCGACGCCCCGCTGATCACGCTCAGCGCCCCCGTCAACCTGCGTGACCTCGGCGGCATCGCCGTCGACGGGGGAGTGCTGCGCGAGCGTCTCGCGATCCGCACCGACGACCTCGCCCTCGTGACCGAGGAGGTGGCCGACGAGTTGGTCGCCGCAGGACTCACGGCGATCATCGACCTGCGCTCGAACGCCGAGGTCGGGATCAGCGGCCGCGGCCCGCTGGGTACCCGGGCGGTGGCGTACCACCACATCGCACTGATGGCGGATGTCGGGGAGTCGATGCGTGAGCAGCCGATGTTCACGCACGAGTCGATGGGCGCCTCGTACGTCGCGATGGTCGACACCGCGGCTCCGCAGCTCGTCACGGCCCTGAACGTGATCGCGTACTCGCCCGGAACCACGGCGTTCCACTGCGCCGCCGGTCGGGATCGCACGGGCGTGCTCGCCGCGATGCTGCTGCTGGTGCTCGGGGCATCCGACGACGACATCGTGATCGACTACGCGCTGACGGATGCCAACATGCCGGCAATCATGCAGCGCACGAGCGGCGTGATGGGACCGCTGTGGGCGAAGCTCGGCTTCGACGAGGAGCGGATGCGTTCGGCTCTGCCCGCGGGCGAGATGGCGGTGTCGATGCGCATCCTGCTTGCGACGCTGCGGGAGCGCCACGGCGACCCGATCGCGCCGCTGCGCGCGGCCGGGCTGTCGGACGACACGATCGCGCGCCTGCGCGCGCGGGCGCTCGACGCGTGACGTCGGTCGTTCAGGCGGATGCCGGGGTCGCGGCTCTGCCGTCGGCTGCCGGGGTCGGGGCTCTGCCGTCGGATGCCGGGGTCGCGCGTCGTCGCGGCCCCGGGCGTCCGCGCGACGAGGACATCGACGGGCAGATCGTCGCCGCGACGCTCGGGATCATCGATGCGGGCGAGGAGGTCACTGTCGCCCGCGTCGTGCAGCGCAGCGGGGTCAGTCGCGCCGCGCTCTACCGCCGCTGGCCATCGCTGACGACACTGATCGCGACGGCGCTCGACGTCGGCCGGGAGGTGCCACCGGAATACCCCGAGGGTGCCGATCTGCACGAGATCCTGCTCTCGGGTCTGGGCCTCGGTGCCGACGGTGTGGCGCCCTCCGCGCCCGGGTACTCCGAGGAGCGGTTCCGGCAACGCATCCGTCTGGTGATGGCCGACCGTGCGCTGCAGAAGGCGTACTGGGAGTCGCACGTCTCGCGCCGACGCGTACCGATGGAGAACGCGCTGCGGGCGGGCATGGCCCGGGGCGAGCTGCGCGCCGACCTCGACATCGCCGCGTGCTTCGATGCGATCGCCGGCGCGGCGTACTACCAACTGGTCGTGCGCGGCGACCGGGTCACCGACCCCGCCGTCGTCGCCCGTCTCCGCGCCGCGATCGAGGTGATCTGGCGCGGCATGGTCGCCTGAGCCGAACGGGGGCCCTGAGCCTGTCGAAGGGTCCCCCCACGCACAACTTCGGAGTTTCGGTGAGACACGCCGCGCCGCGGCATCCGTCCCTCGGCGTGTCGTCTCGAAGCTCCGAAGTTGTGCAGGGCCGGGGCCCGTCAGCCCCGAGTCAGGTCCTGCGCGAGCATCACGATGATGCCGCTCGGCCCGCGCACGTAGGCGAGGCGGTAGATGTCCTGGTAGTTCGCGACCCCGCGCAGGGGGTGGCAGCCGTGGCGCGCGGCGATCGCGAGCGACGCGTCGATGTCGTCGACCGAGAACGCGACGCGGTGCATTCCGATCTCGTTCGGCAGGGTCGGCTCGGTCTCGATCGCGTCGGGATGGATGTACTCGAACAGTTCGAGCTGCCCGTGCCCGTCGGGCGTCTGCAGCACCGCGATGCGCGCGTGGTTGCCGTCGAGCCCGACCGCGGTGTCGGCCCACTCGCCGCTGATGGTGTCGCGGCCGACGACCTCCAGGCCGAGATCGGTGAAGAAGGCGATGGTGGCGTCGATGTCGCGCACGGCGATGCCGACGTTCTCGAGTCTGATGGGCATGCACGGAATGCTAGCCCCGTGTGCGCGCGTTGTCAGCGGCCCAGCTTCTCGGCGCAGGCGACGCAGTGCTCGGCGAACGGCCGCACCTCCAGTCGGGCAGCCGGGATCGGGTTGCCGCAGTTCAGGCACACGCCGTAGGTACCGGCATCCATCCGGGCGAGCGCGTCGTCGACCTGCTGCAATTCGGATGCCGCGGCCTCCGCGAGCCCGGTCAGACGCGACCACTCCGACGACAGCGTCACACCCTCGGGGTCGTGTTCGTCGTCGTCGTTCGAGCCTTCGCGGTCGTGGGTGAGGTCGGTGAGGATCGCCGCGGTCGCCCGGACCCGGGCATCCGCCTGTCGGCGCATCGCCGTAAGCAGCGCGCGCAGCCGACCGTCGTCCTCCTCCATGCGGCCACCCTACTGCGCGAGTGTCTCGGGTGGGGCGCTTCGACAGGCTCAGCGACCCAGTGGCACAGGCTCAGCGACCCAGAACTGGGTCCCTGAGCCTGTCGAAGGGCCCGCCCCGCAGGAACTAGCCCTGCCGGCGCTTGCGCTCGGCGCGGGTCAGCGGCTCGGGGGTGTCGATCGTCGGGATGCTGTCGGTGTGCACGGCGGGGTGGTCGCGCTCGAGTGCCGCACCCTCCATGTCGACGTTCGGCAGCAGACGGTCGAGCCAGCGCGGCAGCCACCACGCCGACTTTCCGAGCAGGTGCATGAGCGCGGGCATGAGCAACATCCGCACCACGAACGCGTCGAGCAGCACGCCGAAGGCGAGGCCGAATCCGATCGAGCGGATGATCGTCGACTCCGAGAAGATGAACCCGCCGAACACCGACACCATGATGAGCGCCGCGGCGATCACGACCGAGCGCCCGGCACGGAAGCCCTGTGCCACGGCATCCCGCGCCGATGCTCCGTGCACGTACGCCTCGCGCATGCCGGAGGCGAGGAACAGTTGGTAGTCCATCGCGAGCCCGAACAGGATGCCGACGAGGATCACCGGCAGGAAGCTGAGGATGGGCCCGGTGCTGTGGAGCCCGATGATCTCGGCACCCCAGCCGAACTGGAACACCGACACGATCAGCCCGTACGTCGCGAAGAGCGAGAGCACGAAGCCTCCGGTCGCGATGATCGGCACGAGCAGCGAACGGAACACCACGATCATGATCAGCAGCGAGAGCCCGACGACGACCACGAGGTACAGCGGCAGCACGCCGGCGAGGGCCTCGGAGATGTCGATGTTGACGGCCGCCTGACCGGCGACGCCGAGCGTGATACCGCCGTCGAGCTGCGGTAGGGAGCGGATGCTCTGCACGAGCTGTTCGGTGGAGGTGCTGTTGGGGCCCTCCTCCGGCAGCACCTGGAAGGCGATGAGGGTGTTGTCGTCGGAGGTCGCGACGGGAGCGACGGCGACCACGTCGTCCTGATCGGCGAGCTTCTGCGCGACCTCGACCTGCGTGGCGAGGAGGTCGTCGTCGCTGACCGCGTCGTCGAGGGTGGCGGTCACGAGCAGCGGACCGTTCGCGCCCTCGCCGAACTGCTCGTTGACGGCGTGGAAGGCGCGATAGCTGGTGGAGTCGCTCGGCTCGCTGCCGCCGTCGGGCAGGCCGAGGCGCATCGACATCGAGGGGATGGCGATGATCAGCAGACCCACGATGCTGACGAGCACGGTGACGACGGCGCGCAGGGTCGACATCTGCTTCACGGGCTTGCCGGTGGCGTGCGGCTGGCCGATCGTCGCGCGGGCCTTCTTGCCGAGCAGACGGTTGCCGATGAGACCGAGGATCGCCGGGGCGAGGGTGATCGCGACGAGCACCGCGACCCCGACGCACACGGCGCCGACGGTGCCCATGAGGCCGAGGAACGGCACACCGGTCACGTTGAGGGCGAGCAGCGCGACGATCACGGTCGCGCCGGCGAAGACCACCGCGGTTCCGGATGTTCCGGTCGCGAGCCCGATCGACTCGCGCACGGGGGAGCCGGCGAGCAGCTGCTTGCGGTGGCGGTTGACGATGAAGAGCGAGTAGTCGATGCCGACCGCGAGGCCCAGCATCACGCCGAGGACGGGGGTGACGGATGCCATGTCGACGACGCCCGAGAAGGCGAGCGACGACGTCACACCGACACCCACGCCGACGATCGCGGTGATGATGGGGAGCACGGCGCCGAGCAGCGAGCCGAGCATGACGATGAGCACGACGGCCGCGAAGGCGAGACCGATCGCCTCGCCGATGCCGAAGATCTCGGGCACGCCCTGCGCGATGTCGGTGCCGAAGTCGACCGTGGTGCCTTCGACCGCAGTCTCTTCGAAGTGCGCGATCGTGCCCTGCTTGACCTCTTCGGAGAGTTCGAGGCGCGGGTCGGTGAACGAGACGTTGACGATGGCGGTGGAGCCGTCGTCCGACACGACGCCGATGCCGTTCGTGAGGTCGAGGAGGGTCGTGCCGAGGTCGAGCTGCTCTTCGTTGGCGTCGAGCTCGTCGCGGTTGAGGTTCAGGGTCTGCTGCTGGCCCTCGAGCTCTGCGAGCTGGGCCGTGAGTGCGGCCTTCTGCGCATCGAGCACGGCGATCTGCTGCTCCGGGGCGCCGGCCGCCTGGGCCTGTGCGATCCCGGCGTCGATCTGCGCGATGCCGTCTTCGAGCTGGGTGCGGCCGCTGTCGAGCTGGGCCTGACCGGCATCCAACTGGGTGCGGCCATCCGCGATCTGCGCCGCGCCGTCGGTGAGCTCCTGCTCCTGGTCGGCCTGCTGCTGCTGGGCGTCGAAGGGGTCGACCACGGCGGCGACACCGTCGAGGTCTTCGGCGCTCGCGGCGAGTTCGCTGATCGCGGCCTTCTGCTCATCGGTGAAGGGCTCGCCGTTCTCGGTCTGATAGACCACGGTTCCCGTGCCGCCGGCGGTGTCGGGCAGCTTGTCGGCGAGCTCGTCGATGACCTCGCCCGAGGCGGTACCCGGGATGTCGAAGCTGTTGCTCAGCGTGCCGCCGAGCGTGAGGAACGCGCCGACGCCGAGACCGAGGATGATGACCCACGAGATGATCACCGTCCACGCCTTGCGCGCAGCGAAAGAACCCAGACGGAACAGCAGTGAGGCCAAGACGATCTCCTTCAGACCTTCAGAGCATACGGTACGTCTCGTCTAGGGTTCTGTGGTTATCCTGAACGTGTGGTGAACGAGCATCGGAGTGGACCCGTGCGCAGCACGGCTGCCCGCGAGGCGATCCTCGACGCCACCGCCCGCCTCTTCCACGGTCAGGGCTACGACCGCCTCACGATCGAGGGCATCGCGAAAGAAGCCGGGGTCGGCAAGCAGACGATCTACCGGTGGTGGCCGTCGCGGGGAGCGTTGATCGGCGAATGCCTCGCCGAGGGGCGCCTCATCCCCGTCGACTTCGTGGTTCCCGACACGGGCGACCTCGCCGCCGACGTGGAAGCCTGGCTTCGCAGTGTGCTGTCGATCCTCGATGCGCCGGAGGGCGGGGTGCTGCTGCGCTCGTTGGTCGCGGCGGCGACCGAGGATGCCGGAGTCGGCAAGCACCTCGGCGAGAGCCTTGGCGTCGAGGAGCATCTCGGCTCGCGGCTGCGCGCAGGCATCCGCGCGGGACAGTTGCCCGAGGGCGCACCCGTGCAGGAGCTCGGTCGCGCCATCCTCGGCGCGATCATCGTCGAGTCGCTCGGCCGCGAAGAGCGCGACCCCGAGTCGATCGTGCGGTTGACGCGGTTCTTGTTCTCGCGCTGAGGGGTGGGGCGGGGTGGGCCCTTAGTCTCGCTGCGCTCGCTCAGGAACCGGTCCCTGAGCGAGGAGCGCAGCGACGAGACGAAGGGCGCTCAGTCCACCGCCTCAGCGCGATCCGCCGGGGCGACCGCCCGCCGCACTAGTCCTCGCGCGAGCATCAGCACGACGATCAGCAGCGTCACGAGGAAGAACCCGCCGAGCTGCACCGCGTCACCGAAGACCAGCGCGACGACCTCGAGCACGAGGAACTTGCTGCCCGGCATCACCAGCAGCAGCACGACCACACCGATGGCCCGGGCGCCCCAGCCGCGGTTGGAGCGGACGCGTGCGATCGCCTTCGTCTTCACCCACACCACGACCTCGAGGATCGCCTTCAACAGCACCGCGGTGAGGAGCGACAGTAGGAACGACTCCGAGATCACCGCCGGGAACAGCTGACTGAACGTCTGCAGCACGACGAGATACGCGAGCACATCGACGAGGTCGAGCGGGCGCAGGCGCATAGTCGGATTCTAGAGTCGGGCCCTTCGTCACTTCGTCTCGCTGCGCTCGCTCAGCACGGCGCTCGCTTCGCTCGCTCAGGAACCGAAGAAACCCGGTTCCTGAGCGAGGAGCCCTTCGTCTCGCTACGCTCGCTCAGGAACCACGTAGCGACGAGACGAAGGGCCGAGAAAGACGGATGCCTCAGCCGAACAGCAGTGTCAGCACCGTCGCGCCGCCACCGCCGAGGATGAGCGCCACGATGACGACCCACGACACGATGCGGATGCGCCGGTTGCGGCGCTCGCCGAGGTCGCCGTAGTCCTCGCTGAGCCCGTCGTTCGCGGGCGTCTGCCGTGCGGGCTCGTTCGGCTCGCGCCGGTTGAGGTCGCTCATCACGACACCTGTTCGGTGACGGTCGGGCCGAAGTGCGACGGCAGCGTGGCGGCCGAGCGCTCGCGCAGTTCGGCGGCCGAGACGGTGAAGACGTCCTGCACCTCGAGCTGCGGTTCGCTGTCGGTCACGCCGATGCGCATGACAGGGTAGCCGCGTCCCTCGCAGAGGCCGCGGAACTTCACGTCGTCCTCGCGGGGCACGGTCACGATGACGCGACCGGTCGACTCGGAGAACAGAGCGGATGCCGCATCCACACCGTCGCGGTCGATGATCTCGGTGAGCCACACGCGGGCACCGACGCCGAAGCGCATGACGCCCTCGGCGAGGGCCTGGCCAAGGCCACCTTCCGACACGTCGTGCGCCGAGGAGATCAGCCACTCGTCACGCGCGGCGGCGAGCAGGCCCGCGAGGCGCTTCTCGCCCGCGAGGTCGACCTTCGGGGGCAGTCCGCCGAGGTGGTCGTGCACGACGTCGGCCCAGGCCGAACCCGAGAGCTCGGTCGAGGTCGTGCCAAGCAGGTAGATGTTCTGGCCCTCGTCCTGCCATCCCGAGGGGATGCGGCGCGAGACGTCGTCGATGATGCCGAGCACGCCCACGAGCGGGGTGGGGTGGATCGGCACGTCGCCGGTCTGGTTGTAGAACGAGACGTTGCCGCCGGTGACCGGGGTGCCCAGTTCGAAGCATCCGTCGGCGAGGCCGTCGACCGTCTGACCGAACTGCCACATGACCTCGGGGTTCTCGGGAGAGCCGAAGTTGAGGCAGTCGGTGATCGCGGTGGGCACGGCGCCGGTGACGGCGACGTTGCGGTACGCCTCGGCCAGTGCGAGCTGCGCACCCGCGTAGGGGTCGAGCTGGCAGTAGCGGCCGTTGGCGTCGGTCGAGATCGAGAAGCCGAGGCCCGACTCCTCGTCGACGCGGATCATGCCGGCGTCGTCGGGGAAGCTCAGGGCCGTGTTGCCGAGCACGTAGTAGTCGTACTGGTTGGTGATCCACGACGTGTCGGCGAGGTTCGGCGAGCCGACGAGCGCGAGGAACTGCTCGCGCAGCACCTCGGCGTCGGAGGAACGAGGCAGCAGCTCGGCGGCATCCGCCTGCAGTGCGTCGATCCACGTCGGGTAGGCGACCGGGCGGTCGTAGACCGGGCCGTCGACCGCGACCGTCGAGGGGTCGACGTCGACGATGCGCTCGCCCTGCCAGTCGATGACGAGGCGTCCGTCGCCGGTGACCTCGCCGAGTACGGAGGTCTCGACCTCCCACTTGTTCACCACGGCCATGAACGCGTCGAGCTTCTCGGGTGCGACGATCGCCATCATGCGCTCCTGCGACTCCGACATGAGGATCTCTTCGGCGGTCAGCGAGGGGTCGCGCAGCAGCACGTTGTCGAGCGACACCTTCATGCCGCTGTTGCCGTTGGCGGCGAGCTCGCTCGTCGCGCACGAGATGCCCGCGGCGCCGAGGTCCTGAATGGCCTCGACGAGCTCGTCGCGGTAGAGCTCGAGGCAGCACTCGATGAGCACCTTCTCGGCGAAGGGGTCGCCGACCTGCACCGCGGGGCGCTTGGTCGGGCCGCCGTCTGCGAACGTGTCGGAGGCGAGGATGCTCGCGCCGCCGATGCCGTCGCCACCCGTGCGGGCGCCGAACAGCACGACCTTGTTGCCGACGCCGGTCGCGTTGGCGAGCTTGAGGTCCTCATGACGGAGGACGCCCACCGCGAGCGCGTTGACGAGGGGGTTGGCCTGGTAGACGGAGTCGAAGACCGTCTCGCCGCCGATGTTCGGCAGGCCCAGGCAGTTGCCGTAGAAGCTGATGCCGCTGGTCACGCCGTGCACGACGCGGGCGGTGTCGGGGTGGTCGATCGCACCGAAGCGCAGGGCGTCCATGACCGCGACCGGGCGCGCGCCCATCGAGATGATGTCGCGCACGATGCCGCCGACGCCGGTCGCCGCACCCTGGAAGGGCTCGATGAACGACGGGTGGTTGTGCGACTCAGCCTTGAAGGTGACGGCCCAGCCCTCGCCGACGTCGATGACGCCCGCGTTCTGGCCCATGCCCACCATGAGGCGTTCCTTCATCTCGTCGGAGACCTTCTGGCCGAAGCGGCGCAGGTAGTTCTTGCTGCTCTTGTACGAGCAGTGCTCCGACCACATGACCGAGTACATCGCCAGCTCACCCGAGGTGGGGCGGCGTCCGAGGATCTCGCGGATCTTCGCGTACTCGTCGTCCTTGAGTCCGAGCGCCGCGTACGGCTGCTCCTTCTCGGGCGTCGCGATCGCGTTCGAGACGGAGTCGGGGACGTGCTTGCGGGCGGGTGCAGGGGCGGTGGTCACGCACACTCCAAGGGAAGGGGCCGGCGGGGCGGTTCCATTCTACGTGCGCCGCGCCGGGCGGTCGGCCCCGCTGGGATCAGCGGACGGATGCCGCGGCCAGGCGGGCCGACAGGGTGGCGGATGCCTCGGCCAGGGGTGCCGGACCCTCGATCGTGAAGGGGGCGTCGAAGCGGGCGACCGAGGCGAGGAGACCGGTCCACGACCAGGAGCCGAGGGTGACGCGGCAGCGCCCGTCGGGGAGCTCGTCGAGGTCGGCGTCGTCGATATACGGCGTGATCTTGCGGGCGGGGAGGTCGATCACGACGGTGCCGATGCAGGGCCAGCGGTCGGCGGCATCCGATCCCTTCGAACGGGCGGCGAGGAAGGTGCGGGCATCGACACCTCCGGGGAGCGGGCGCGGGGTGAACGCCGGGCCGGTCGGGATGCGCGGGTGCAGGCGGTCGAGGCGGAAGATGCGCCAGTCGTCACGGTCGAGATCCCAGGCGACGAGGTACCAACGGCCCTGGCGCGACACGACGTCATGCGGCTCGACGCGGCGGCGCGGGGCATCCGATTCGGTCGCTCCATAGTCGAAGCGCAGCACGTGCCGGTCGCGCACGGCGGCGCTGACCGCTTCGAGCGTTGACGGATCGACGCGGTCGGCCGCCGTCGAACCCTGGAACCGGATGCCGTCGATCCGGTGCCGCAGACGAGACGGCATCACCTGGCGCACCGTCGCGAGCGCGCGCTCGGCGCCCTCGTCGATGTCGATCCCGCTCGCCGGCATGCTCTGCAGAGCAACCGCCACGGCGACGGCCTGCTCGTCGTCGAAGAGGAGAGGTGGGAGCTCCGACCCGGCGGCGAGCCGGTATCCGCCATCGGGGCCCTTGATCGCGCCGATCCGGTATCCGAGTTCGCGGAGGCGGTCGACGTCGCGGCGCACCGTGCGCGGGCTCACCTCGAGTCGCTCGGCGAGCACGGCGCCGGGCCAATCGCGCTGCGTCTGCAGAAGGGAGAGGAGCGCGAGCATCCGTGACGAGCTTCCGGTCATGTCTTCATTGTGCGTCGAATAGCGGACCGAAACTGACCTCTTCTGTCGAGATGCTGTTCTGTGTCGGGCAACGGCTCGGCACGAATCTCTCTGGAGGAATCATGACCGTCACCACCACGACCCACCTCAACTTCGCCGGCACCGCACGCGCGGCGCTCGAGTTCTACGCCGAGGTCTTCGGTGGCACCGTCACGGTCGCGACCTACGGGGACTTCGGCATGCCTGCCGATGCCCCGGGCGCCGACAAGGTCGTCTTCGGGCAGATCGCCGGGGGTGCGATCGCGCTGATGGCGTATGACATCCCGGGGGCGACCGAGGCCCCGGCCGGCGTCACCCGCCGCGAGAACGGCGTCACCATCACAGACCGTCCGTTCTTCCAGTCGCTGCGGGCCTCGTCGCTCGACGAGCTCACCGGATACTGGGAGGCACTCGCCGGGGGTGCTGTGATCGTCGAGCCGCTCGCCGCCTCGGCATGGTCGGCCGGATTCGGCATGCTCACCGACCGGTTCGGGGTGACCTGGGTGCTCGACGTGGCGTGAGGGCGGGGTGGGCGTACCCAACCCAGGAAGAACGTGCAATTACGGCCTGAATCCGGAGTTTCCGGGCCGGATCGGTGGGCTTTTCCTGAGTTGGGTACGCGGTGCGGGCCGGGGTGGCGTGCATAACTCCGGGGATTCGACGTTGAGGGGTCCGGAGCCGGCCGATTCGCGCCGTGTGTGCGTGATTCTCCGGAGTTATGAACGGCCGCGGACGGGTTCGGCCCGGCGGGTGGCACCAACTCAGGACAGATGGGCTGATTCGGGCCCGGAACCGGGGGAACGTGGGCCCGGGGCGCGGGTTGTCCTGAGTTAGTGCCGGGTCGGGGCGGCATAACTCCTCAGATTCCACGCCGAAGGGCCCCGAACCGGTGGATTCGGGGCCCTTCGCCCGCGGTCCTGAGGAGTTATGAACCGCCGACCGCGGTCACTCCGGGCGCTGCAGGCGCTGCGCACGCAGGGCGAAGTCGAGATGCTGCTGCGCGATCGAGCGGATGCCGACGAGCAGCAGTCCGATGAAGAACGACACCGCACCGAACCAGAAGATGACCCCGCCGAGCTGCGTCTGGAAGATCGCCCAGTCGAAGTCGCGATCCGCGTTGATCGTGCCGAGGAACGCTCCGATCGGCAGGAACAGAGCGGCGACCACGAACAGCGTCGGGGCGAGTGCGGGCAGCGCGATCCGGTTCGGGCGCACGTGGGGAGCGGCGGAATTCGTCATGCCGCCGAGTCTAGGAGTCGAGTCGTCGCCCCCTGCGCGACGATCGGTGCGAAATGTCGGGTATCCGGGTCCGGAGCCGACGTTTCGCACCGATCGGTGCGCGCGCGGACTCAGTCCCGGCGGGTGCGGTCGATCAGGCGCCAGGTGGCGGGCAGGAGTCCGGCCATCGCGACGATCTTGATCGCGTCGCCGATGAGGAACGGCACGACTCCGAGCCCGATCGCGGTGGCGATGTCGACGCCGGCGAAGGCCGCGAGCCACGGCACTCCGCACGCGTAGATCGCGAGGGAGCCGAGCCCGGCGAGGCCGAGAGTCGTGAGCACCGATCGGTCGGCGTGGTGGCGTGCCAGAGTTCCGACCAGCAGTGCGGCGACCACGTAGCCGAGGATGTACCCGAACGACGAGAACGCCCATCCCGCATTGCCACCCGCGAAGAGCGGCACACCGAGAACGCCGAGCGCCAGGTAGAGGAGGGCGCTCGCGCTGCCGCGCACGGGCCCGAGCGAGGCGCCGGTCAGCAGCACGGCGAAGGTCGCGAGCGATAGTGGCACGGGCGTGAACGGCAGCGGGATCGCGATATACCCGGCCACCGTGATGAACGCGGTGCCGGCGAGCGTGAGCGCGATATCCCGGACGCGCGCACCGGGCACGAGGTCGGCGAGCACCAGGGTGGGGCGCGAAGAGACGGCGGATGCTGACATGGGAAGTTCCTCCTGAACACTGTTCACCTGAACACTGTTCGGTACAGTAGCACCATGAACGCGGCATCCGCAGATCAGCCCACCCCGCGGCGCAGCAAGCCCGACGTCGTCGACGCGGCCATGCGCGTGCTCGCCGAGAACGGCATCGCCGGGCTCTCGATGCGCCGCATCGCCGACGAACTCGACGTGCAGGTCAGCGCGCTGTACTGGCATTTCCCGAACAAGCAGGCACTTCTCGCCGCGGTCAGCACGCGCATCGTGACGGACGAATCGGATGCCGCGACGGATGCCGATTCGGATGCTGCCGCCCTCGCCGACACCGCCACGGCACTGCGCGACCGCCTGCTCGCCCACCGCGACGGCGCCGAGGTCGTGTCGAGCTCGCTCGCGCTCGGGCTGCTCGATCTGCCCGCCAGGCAGCGACTCGTCGCGGCGGCGCTCGCCGCGGGGCTCACGGATGCCGCGGCCGATGTCGCCGCCGACACCCTCGTGCACTACGTGATCGGGTTCACCTTCCACGAGCAGCAGCGGGTGCACGCCGCGGTGGTCGGGGCGGCGGATGCCTCGGTCGATCTGTCGCCCGCGGGCGCCGCGGCTCCCGTGTCCGCCGACGATTTCGCCGCCGGTCTCGCGCTCATCGTCTCCGGCATCCGTTCGGCCGCCGTCGCCGGTTCCTGAGCCGCCCCGGGGTGGGACGCTTCGACAGGCTCAGCGCCCCAGTGCTTTCGGCGCACGCCCAACTGGGTCCCTGAGCTTGTCGAAGGGCCCCACTGCGAGGTCACGAAACAGCGAACGAGTGCCTTCGACGGCCCCTTGGGGGTGGGACGCTTCGACAGGCTCAGCGACCCAGTTTCTTCGGCTCAGCGACCCAGCTTCTTCGGCTCAGCGACCTAGCTTCTTCGGCTCAGCGACCCACGGTTCCGGCTCAGCGGCCCACGGTTTCCGCGCACGCCAACCCTGTGCCTTCGACATACGCACAACTGGGTCCCTGAGCCCGTCGAAGGGCCCCACCCCGAGGCGCCGAGAGGTCGCAACCGGCCGCGCCGCGGCATCCGTCAGTCGCGTGGCGTACCCCCTCACGGGCGGGACGCTTCGACAGGCCCAGCGCCCCAGTGCTTTGGCCGTCTTCCCCCCCCCACGGCGCCCGCACGCGAGAGCGCCCGCCCCCGGAATCCCGGGGACGGGCGCTCGCGTGTCTCAGCCGATCAGACCTCGAGCTTGCGGCGTCGGGCGGCGACGAACATGCCTCCACCGACGAGCAGCACGAGGGCGAGCAGGCCGAGTGCCGTGGGCAGTTCGCCCCCGGTCTCGCTGAGCTCTTCGCCCGAAGCATCCGAATCGCCGGGGGTGACGGCTCCGCCACCACCGGTTCCGCCACCGGTCCCGCCGCCGTTGTCGGGGTCTTCGCCCCCGCCCGGCACCTCGGCCGCGGCAACGGCGACCGTCGCCTCCGAGGTGACCGATCCGGCGCGGAAGCCCTCGAGCGTGCCGGTGACCGTCACCGAGATGCGCGCGCCGAGAGCGGATGCCGGGATCACGAAGCTCGGTCCGGCGTCGGCAGCGCGAGCGGCCAGGAGCGCAGGCTCCTCGGCAGGAACCTCGACCGGCACACCGTCGATCGCCCACTCGTAGGTGAGGTCGGTGCCCTCGGGCCAGCCCTCGGAGGTCGCGGTCAGCGTCTCGCCGACGACGGCGTCACCCGAGATGGTGGGGAGCTCCGTCGGGGTGACGATCTCGACGATCGACGTGTCGACCGCGCACGACGCGGTGCAGCTACCGCCGGGGGTGAGCGGCTTCGCGGCCAGCGCGAACGAGCCACCGGCGGATGCTTCGCTGATCGTCGCGTCGATCGTCAGCGATGCCGACGTGCCCACGGCCGTGCCGACCGGGACCGGCCAGCTGAGCGTGGTTCCGTCGAGCGTGGCGCCCTCGGGAACGACGATGTCGGCGTTCGCGAGCAGTGCGGTTACGTCGACCGAGACGACCGACGAGGCGATCGGCACGCGACCGGTGTTGAGCGCCGAGACCGTGTACGAGACGGTCTCGCCCGGGTACAGTGCGACCTCAGGGCTGCCACCCGCGACCGAGACCGAGTACTTGTCGGGCCAGGCGGGCTTGCCGGGCTCGAGGATCCAGTCGGTCCAGAAAGCGGTGAGGTCAAAGCCCGAGAGCTCTTCGGCGAGGGCCTTGAGGTCGGCGCCGGCGAGGCTCGTGCCGGCGTTGTCGACCTGCCACTGCTTGATCAGCGTGAAGAACGCGTCGTCGCCGATCGCGACCCGCAGCGCCGCCCAGAAATGCGAGCTGCGCGTGTAGGTCTGGTAGCCGTAGAGGTTGGCCGAATTGGTCTGCGCACCCGGGGCGATGTTCCAGTTGGCGCTGGTCGGGGCCGTGTTGTTCCAGGCATTGAAGTAGGTCTGCTCCGAGAGCGCGCCTGCGCCGAAGGCCTCCGACGAGTTGTAGTACGTCGGACCCCAGGTCGCCATGCCCTCGCCCATCCAGATGTCGGTCCACGTCGACGGGGCGACGTTGTTGCCGTACCACTGGTGCACGAGCTCGTGGATGAGCGTGTTGCCCGCCACAGAGTTCGCGCTCGGGAAGAACGAGCGGTCCTGCGTCTCGAGCGCGTAGTTGATCGCGCTCGGCACGGTCTTCACGATGACGCCGGTGCTGTTGCCCGGGTAGGGACCGTAGATCGTCTCGAGGTTGCGGGTGATGGTCTCGAGCTGGCCGATGCGGGTGCGCACCGTCGCCTTCTGCGTGTCGGTCAGACCGAAGTCGATGAACGACCACGACGGGATGCTGCGGCCATCCGACAGCGTGACCGACCCCTCGACGACCTCGTAGCGGCCAATGCCGATGACGACGAGCTCCGATGCCATCTGCTTCTGCTGGCGCCAGGTCCACGTGGTGCGTTCGCCGGACTGGCTGACGACCTTCGACTGCAGCTCGCCGTTACTGGCGACCGCGCCGGGCGCGGTGACGCCGGTGGTGTTCGCGAGGGTGGTGGGGGCATCCACCGTGATCGTGTACAGGGCCTTGTCTGCCGGAGTGTTGTTGTGCGGGAAGCCGGTCATCATGCCGATCGGCTGACCCAGCAGCATCGCGCCGTCGTTCGTGCCGCTCCAGCCTTCCTGGCTGCCGTCGGCGTCGGTGTGGAACTGGGGTACACCGCTGTAGTTCACGGTGACGGTGAACTCGCCGGTGACGGGGGTCGCCGGGGTCACGATGAGCTTGTACTTGATGGCCGCCGCGTCGATGTCGCGCGACCACTGGGCGGGCTGTCCGTTCACGAGCACGCTGTCGACGGTCAGGCCCTCGAAGTCGAGCGAGAACGAGCGCAACGGAGCGAGCGCGCGTGCCGTCATGGTGGTGGATGCCGAGTCGAACTGTCCGGTGATGACGTTGTTCGCGACTCCGGTCGGCGACCAGGCGATGTCGATGTCGTAGTCGAGGGCGTCGTAGCCGCCGTTGCCGACGTTGGGGAACATGGCGTCGCCCGAGGTGCGGGCTCCGTCGATCGGGTCGTCGGCGGCGGATGCCGGCACGGCGGTGGCGAGAAGGGAGCCGGCGAACAGCGCGGTGACCATGGAGGTCGCGAGCAGCCGCCGACGTCGGGGAGGAGTCAGTCGGGTCATGAGTGCTTTCGGGTAGGCAGGAACGAAAGGCGACCGGTCACGTCGTCGTGGTGCGGGGGTGGCTTGTGGCCGGGGTCGCGAAATCGCGGTGATCGCAACCTAGGGAAGTCCTATGTCGGCGGTATATCGGCTTTGTGTCGGGAAGATTGCAGGATTTTTTCCTGTCGTGGAGGGGGTCCCGTTACCTGCCGTCGAAGGAATCGGCAAGGGGGTTCTCGGGGCCGTCCTCGTCGCGTAGACAGGGGACAGATCGAAGGAGAGATAGGGCATGGCTGCCGGCGACATAGTGACGTTCCACCGCAACGGGATCTGGTTCAACCGCATCGAAGGAGAGGCGGGGGTGATCGGGTCGGGATATTTCACCGAAGCGGATGCCGTCGTCGCGGGCCGCGGTTCGGCCGCCGCCCGTCAGGTCGACCACCTCATCCACGAGGACGAGCCTCCCGCTGACGAGTTCGACCCCTACGCCCGGCACCCGCGCGATCGCGTCGGGGTGTCGATGCAGGGCTGAAGCTCCCGGTCGCCGCGTGCGGCCGGGTTGGGATCGAGAGCGCACCGCCACCACCCCTGGGCGGTGCGCTCTCGTATGCGTGGGGTGGGGCACTTCCTCTCGTCGCTGCGCTCCTCGCTCAGGGACCGGTTCCTGAGCGAGCGAAGCGAGCGCCGTACTGAGCGAGCGCAGCGAGACGAAGTGACGAAGGGCCAGCAGCCGCGCGCGACCCCGACCTGGGTCGCTGAGCCTTTCGAAGCGTCGCAGGGCGTCGCCCAAGAAACCTCGACCCTGAGCGCAGGTGAGAGGCCATGAAACGCCGCGCGCTGAGGCCGTGAGGATCAGACGGGCTTCTGAATTCCGGCGTCCGCGCCGTGCTCGCGCTCGAACGCGCGAGTGTCGCGGCGAGCCTTGAGCAGCGAGAGAACGCCCGAGAGGGCGAGGAGCGCCATCGCGGTCAATCCGAACCAGCTTCCGATGTTGCCGCGCCCCACGGCGATGAGGGCCGCCCAGAGGGCGACCAGAATGCTCCCGAACACGAGTTGGGCGGTCGCGATGGCCCGTCGCCGACGCAGGGCGATCCGCTGCTGGATGTGCGACGGCACAGGCGGGGTGTTCTCGATCATCCGCCGAGGCTAGTCGCCCGCCCGCGGCGACAACACCCCTGTGGCCACCGGGCGGCACCCTTCGACAGGCTCAGGGGCCCAGTTTCTTGCTCTGGGTTGCTGAGCCTGTCGAAGCATCCCAGGGCCGCGCCTCGAGCGCTGGGGCCTACTGCACCGACCATCCGCCATCCGAGGCGAGGATCGCACCGTTGATGTTCACGCCGTCGTCCGACAGCAGGAAGGTGATGGATGCCGCGAGCTGCTCGGCGGTCGCGACGGTCGGGATCGCCTGCTGGAAGGGCGAGAGGCGGGCCGAGCCGCGCTCCGACATGTTCGGGGGCATCGGGATGCCGGTGGCCACACCGCCGGGAGCGACCGAGTTCACGCGGATGCCCTTCGGTCCGTACATGAACGCCGCGGACTTCGTGACGCCGATGATGCCGTGCTTGCTGGCCGTGTAGGCATTGCCCGAGGCGTTGCCGCGCAGGCCCGCTTCGCTCGAGACGTTGAGCACCGACCCGCGGCCGGCGGCCTCCATGATCGGCAGTACCGCGCGCGTGAGCTTGAAGGGCGCGGTGAGGTTGATGGCGATGACGCGGTCCCACACGGCATCCGTCGTCTCTCCGGCGGGCGAGAAGTCGTCGTTGATGCCGGCGACGTTCGCGAGACCGTCGATCGTGTCGCCCGCGGCGGCGATGACAGCGTCGATCGCCTCCTGCTTCGTGAGGTCTCCGGCGACGGTGACGATGTCGGCATCCGGGTTGTCGGCCTTGAGGGTGTCGAGCTTCTCGGCGGCGATGTCGCTGGCGATCACGCGTCCGCCTTCGCGGGCGATGCGCTCGGCCGTCGCGCGCCCGATTCCGGATGCCGCGCCCGTGACGATCACGGTCTTGCCGGCGAAGCGGGCGCCGGAGTCGACGACCGGGGCGGCCTCTTCGGCCGGGACCACGCCGCCGTTCACCGCGCGCACGAGATCGTCGACGACCGACTGCGGCATGGCGCCCTGGCTCATCGCGACGAGCTGCTGCAGGGGCAGGCCGAGCACGGGGGTGAGGAGCGCGGGGTCGGCGCCGGTCTGCTCGAAGAGTCCGCGGATGAGCGGGCCGCCGGTCGAGTCGTCGAGCCATTCGCCGATGGTGGAGTGGGCGGTGAGGGCCATGGGATTCTCCTTGTTCGGGTTCCTGCGGGTTTCGCAACGGTGCGTCTACTTATGAATCAGTGTACGCCCGAGTAGCCTCGGATGGTGCCTCGTCCTCGCAGTGAAAAAGCGCGCCAGTCGGTCCTCGACGCGATGCGCGCCGCGGTGTCGTCGGGGGCCTACGAATCGGTGACGATCGAGGGGCTCGCCGAGGCCGCCGAGGTCTCGAAGCAGACCATCTACCGGTGGTGGCCGTCGAAGGCGGCGATCCTCGGCGAGGCCCTGCTCGAGGGGTCGGTGCCCGGGGCGGATGTCTCGGTGCCGTTCACTTCTGACCTCGGAGCCGACCTGCGCGCGTGGTTCTCGGCGATGAGCCTGTCGCTGGGTGATGCCGAGGGCGTCGCGATCGCGCGGGCGCTGATCGTCGTGACCGCGTCGGACCCGGCACTCGGGCTGTCGTTGAACGAGCGGCTGGCCGCGCCGATCCGTGCGTGGGTGCGCGAGCGGTTGGCGCTGGCGGTGTCGGCCGGGGATGTGCGAGCGGATGCCGATGCGGCGGCCATCGCGGACCAGTTCGTCGCGATGGCCAGCTACGCGGCCCTACTGGGCCGCCCGCTGAGCGAAGAGCGGGTGGAGGCGACGGTGCGGGTGTTGTTGCGCGGGATCGGCGCGGGCTAGCAGAACTGGGTCCCTGAGCCTGTCGAAGGGTCCCACCCCGCAGCAACTGGGTACCTGAGCTTGTCGAAGGGCCCCACCCCGCGCACTGAAACAGGGTCCCTGAGCCTGTCGAAGGGCCCGCCCCGCGCGCACTCCCCTTGACGCCGCACTTGCATTTTGCAAGCATCTCCGCATGAGCCTGTTCATCACCTGTCCCGTCGCGGACGTCGAGCGCGCGACCGCCTTCTACACCGCCCTCGGGTGGACCCTCAATGCCGAGATGTCGGACGACAACGTGTCGTGCTTCCAGATCGCGCCCGAGCAGTATGTGATGCTCGGCAGCCGTGAGATGTACGCGGCGGTCGGCGGCACCGAAGACCTGATCGGCGGCCCCGGCACCCCGTCGAAGGTGACGGTCTCGTTCGACCCGGGCAGCCGCGAGGCCGTCGATGAGCTCGTCGCGCGCGCCGCGGCCGCGGGCGGACGCGTCGGCGACATCGACGACTACCCCTTCATGTACCAGCGCCAGTTCGACGATCCGGATGGCTACCACTACTCGCCGTTCTGGATGAAGCCGGCGACCGACCCGGCCACGTGAGCGATCTCGCGGCTGCGCTCGAGATCGTCGGGTCGCGCTGGGCGCTGCTCATCGTCGAGCGGATGCATGACGGCCCGCAGAGGTACGGCGACCTGCAGCGCGAGCTCGGAGTGCCGACGAACATGTTGGCGACCCGCTTGCGGGAGTTGGAGTCCGCGGGGGTGTTGCGGCGATTGCCGCTGAAGCACAACGCCCGGGCGTATGTGTTGACCGAGCGCGGCGAGGCGCTGCGAGGGGCGATCGAGGCGTTGGGTGAGTGGGGTCGTGCGGGGCGGGATGCTTCGACAGGCTCAGCAACCCAGTAGCAACTGAGTCCCTGAGCCTGTCGAAGGGCCCCACCGCGCAACTGGGTCCCTGAGCCTGTCGAAGGGCCCACCACGCGCCCACTTCATCGAAAACCCACACCGAGTTAACTTTTCGTTCACTCCTGCGCCGCCTCCCGGCATCCGCGATCCCTAGGTTCGGACGCGGCGCCCCGAGACCCCTGCTCGTGCGCGCTCCGAAAGGACCCCCGCATGAGAACCGTCTCTCGTCGTGCCCGCCGGCGCGCCCTCGCGACCCTCAGCGTCGCCGCGCTCGCGACGATTTCCCTCCTCCCGTCCGTCGCGGTCGCCGAGGCCGACCCCGACCCCACCCTGCTCGGCCAGCCGACACCGTTCCTGATCGAGAGCCTCAGCGCTCCCGGCAAGGTCATCGAAATCGGCAACCCGAACGCGCAGACGACCGTGCCCGACAACACCCTCGCGGCCGCGGCGGTCTTCCCCTTCGCGAAGACGCCCGCCGAGCTCCGCGCGCAGGCCGTGCTCGCCTACCCGGTCGAGGGCGCGAGCAACACCTTCGTGCTCGCGAACGACGACGGCCAGGTGCTCGCCCGCCGCGCGAACGACGACCCGAACTTCCGCTACCTCACCCTTCCCGGCTTAACGCTCGACGAGGCCGCCGCGAACCCGCTCGCGCAGTGGACCGTGAGCGACGCGGGCGGCGGCTACAGCTACCTGCGTAACGTGCAGGCCTACGGCAGCGGAGCGATCGCCGGGCTCGACATGTACAACTGGGCGACCGCCACGGGCAGCGAGGTGCAGACCTACGACGCCGGCGGCGCGAACGTGCAGAAGTGGCGGATGCATCCGCTCACCGCCACCGTCGAGACGCACGAGCAGCGCGTCGACAGCGGCACGACGCCGACGTTCCCGACGGCGCTGACCGGCCGGTACTCGTGGGGCCTCACGGCCCCGCTCGCGAACATCGCGTGGAGCGCACCGGCATCCGATGTCTGGAACACCGACGGCACGGTGACCGTCGAGGGCACCGGCACCGGATACTTCGGCGAGACCGTGCCCGTCACCGCCGAGTACCTGGTCGGCTCGCTGGGCGGAGCATCCGCCGACGCGACCATGTCGGGCTACGTCGGCCAGACGCTCAAGGAGCTGCAGATGCACGCGCCGACCCACGTCGAGCGCACGGTCTCGGGCTCGACGACCACGGTCCGCGCGAAGGTCACGTGGGACTGGGCGTCGCTCCCCGCCGAGGCGACGGCCACACCCGGCATTCTCGAGGTCCCCGCCACCGCGGCGACCGGCTTCGACGCCAGCCTCATCATCACGATCGCCGAGGCCGAGAGCGTGAACATCCTGCGCGGCGCCGGCATCCACTACGACTACGCGCACATGAACGGCTCGAACTTCGGCCTCATCGACGGCAACCGCAACTCGAGCGGCTTCGACGACTGGCGCAGCGGCGGAGCGACGAACCGCGTCAACCCCAACAGCGTGAGCTTCTACTTCGACCAGCCGCGTCAGCTCACCGGAGTCGGGGTCTTCGACCTCAACGGCCTGAAGAACGTCGGCGGGGTGACGGTGCAGTACCGCGATCTCATCGGCGGCTGGATCGACATGCCCACGGATGCCGTCGCCTGGCCGTACGTCAACGCGACCCCCGACCTGAGCCTCGAGTTCGAGAGCACCCCGGTGCTCGCGACCGGCATGCGCGTGGTCTTCACGAACAAGTCGAGCGCCAACTGGATGAGCCTGTCCGAGATCGAGGCCTACGGGCCTGCGCTCGTCGGCTGACCCTTCTCTCCTTCACCCTTCTCCCCTGAGGAAGACATGACCTCCCCCACTTCGCGCCGGCCCTGGCGCGCGCTCTCCGCCGCAGCCGTCACCGCCGGCCTGCTCGCTGCTCCCTTCGTGCCCGCGGCTGCGGCCTCGGCCGACACGACCGATTCGATCGGGGATGCGCTGGCGCAGGCATCCGCCGTCATCGCCGAGGAGGCGCGCTCGAGCTTCGTGCTGCCGGTGCTTCCCGATACGCAGTTCTATTCGCGGTACAGCGCCTCGCAGTTCTACCCGAAGTACGACACCAACCCGTTCGAGGTGCAGACCGACTGGATCGTCGAGCACCAGCGCGACCTCAACGTGCCGTTCGTCGTGCACGTCGGCGACGTCGTCGACCAGGAGTGGGTGACGGGCGAGTGGGATGCCGCGGCCAAGGCCATGAAGAAGCTGACCGACGGCGGCGTGCCGTACTCGGTCGTGCCCGGCAACCACGACGTCGCGAACATGAGCGCGCGGTCGTCGGAGGCGAACTCGTGGCAGTACCTGCAGCGCTTCGACGCGGGGCGGATGGCCGCGCAGGGCGGGGAGACGTTCGTCGACAGCTTCCAGAACGGGCTCTCGACCGCGTACATCTTCGAGGCCGAGGGGCACGAGTGGATGTCGCTCGCGCTCGCGTGGAACGCCTCGGCCGACACGTTCGCGTGGGCGCAGGGCGTGATCGATGCGAACCCGGGCATTCCGGTGATCCTGTCGTCGCACGCGGTGATCAACATCGCGCTCGACCAGACCTCACCTGCGGACTGGTGGTGGGGTGAGGAGCTGTGGAACGCGCTGATCCGTTCGAACGACGAGATCATCATGACGGTCAACGGACACTTCCACGGCACCACGATGCGCGAGCGCACGAACGACTTCGGCCACCCGGTGTATCAGGTGCTCACGGACTACCAGATGGCGGCCGACGGCGGTAACGGATACATGACGCTGTTCGAGTTCGATCTGACGAACGATCGCGTCGACGTCGAGTCGGTGTCGCCGTGGGTGACCGTGAAGGACAAGCAGTCGCTGACCGCGAACGACACCCCCGTGCTCGACGGGAAGTGGCAGTCGTTCTCAATGGCTCTCGATTTCGAATCGCGGTTCGGGTACTCACCGGTCGCCGGTGAGGAGACGAAGGGCGACCTGTCGGAGCGGGCGAAGGAGATCGCCCTCGAGGGCTGGGACGGCACCGGCGTCGGCGAGCAGTGGGCGTCGGCCGGTCGGGCGGATGACTACGTCGCCGTCGACGGCACGGTGGCGCACTGGCGGTTCGGTTCGGTTGCCGAGGGCGTCGTCGATGAGTCGACGGTGATCCCGGATGTGGCCGGCGACAGCCCGATGTATCGCAGCGCGATCGAGAACACGGATGCTCCCGAGAAGCTCGAAGACGTGCAGGTATCCCACTCGAACGTTCCGTTCTACTCGTCGGATCGCGGGGCCGTGTGCTTCGCCGACGTGCACCGCAACGCGAGTGGTCCCGACAACATGTCGTACATCTCGACCGAGTACGGGGCACCGGCGACGTTCGCCGATCTCTACTCGTCGTCGGGGTACACCGTCGAGGCGTTCCTGCAGCTCGATGAGGAATGGACCGAGGCCGCCAACCGCTGGAGCGCAGCGCTGACGCGTGGCGGTGCCCGGCAGTGGATCGGGATCAACGACTCGGCAGACCCGGGCGCCGGCGCTGCCTGGCTCGGCGTCTCGAGCCTGCGCGAGTACCAGTTCTCGGCGGGAGATTCTGACTCTCGTAACTCGTACACTCTGTGGTCTGGCGAGATCATGCAGGGGTCGTGGCACCACGTCGCGATCGTGAACGACCCGCGCGCCGACACCGCGATTATGTACGTCGATGGCGTGCCGGTGCTGCGCAACGCCTCGAACGTCGGCGGCATGATGGCGGCGGACTTCATGCCGTGGATCATCGGCGCCTCGACCTGGAACACCGAGGTCGAGCACGGCTGGCACGGGTGTGTCGGCGAGGTGCGCGTGGTGGATCATGCGCTGTCTTCGTCGGAGTTCCTGTATCAGCGGGCTGATCTTGTTGGTGAGTTCTCTGTTGCTGGGGACTTCGGGGCTGTGCTGCCGTCGGATGATGTCGTATCGTCGTTTGCCGGGCGCGGGCATGCGGGTTCTGCGGTGCGTGTGATCTCGGGTGGCGAGGTTCTGGGCACGGCGGACGTGCTCGCCGACGGTAGCTGGACCATGTCGCTGTCGTCGCCGATCTCCGGTGCCGGAACGCACGCGGTGTCGTTCGTGCCGTCGATCGGTACGCGGGACGCCGCCGCGGTGGAGCGGTCGGTCGTGATCGGTGAGGCGCCGGGTGGGTGGACGCCGGTCGAGGCAGACCTGACGGACGCGCTGGAAGGCGTGATCTTGGTCGACCCGTCGCGCTTCGCGCCGGGATCGGTTGTGTCGGTGTCGCTGCCTGCCGGGATCGAGGGGGAGTCGGTTTACGGGTTCTTGTTCTCGACGCCGGTGTCGGCTGGGTCGGGGGTCGTCGCTGATGGTGCGGTGTCGCTGACGGTGCCGGAGTCGGTGCCGTTCGGTGAGCACCGGTTCGCGCTGTACGCCGCGGATGGCGAGATCATCGGGTGGGACGCGGTGACGGTGGTTGATCCGTCGGTGCCGGGTGGCGGGTCGGGCTCTGTCGGTGGCTCTGCCGGTGGCGGATCGGATGCCGGGGCTGGCGCGTCGGATGACTCGCTCGCGACGACAGGGATCGATGCGTCGTGGATGCTGCTGTGGATCGCGCTCGGCGCTGGCGCGCTCGCCGCGGGCATAACGCTGGTGCTTCGCCTGCGGCGCTCCTAGCCCCAGTGTGGGAGGGTCTATGTGCGCCCTCACTCACTCACTGGGTCCCTGAGCTTGTCGAAGGGACCTCACCCGAGTCCGCCGTCAGAAGTCAGCGTCGGCGTCGTGAAAGCACCCAGCACGCGCGACCGCCACATCTCGACCGCGCTACGCCGTGCGGTAACGACGCAGTGGGGGCGACGACCACCCCATAGACGTCGAAGATCTGTGCGCGTGTAAGCCGGGCTCGGCTCGGGCGGACGAATTTGATCAGTGAGGGGAGGGGCAGGCGGTCAGCATCCGAAGCTCCGTCGCTTAGCGCGACTGGTTCACGCACCGACACGAGCCTTCCAACCGATGGCAAAACCGAAGCCACCAACCGTGTGCGGCCAGTTCGCGGTGACCCGCTGCTTCGGGACGCCAAGGCTGACGTTGCATCGAGACGGCTCGGGAAACGAGCAACAAGATTATGGTGTGATGATCACGAGGGCGATGTGCTCTGGAAGGTCGCAATCACGTTTCTTGCGACCTCTATCGCCGGCTCGTGCTCCCAGAATCGCAGGACTTTCCATCCCGCATTTTCGAGCATCATGTTGGTCTCCAGATCACGCTCTATGTTGCGCTGGAGCTTAGGAAGCCAATACCCTGTATTGCTCTTGGGGAGGGCTGCATGATCGGGACAACCATGCCAGAAGCATCCATCGATGAACACGACTATTCGCCTTCGAGTAAAAACTATGTCCGCCCGTCGACGCCCTCCGAGCGGAGCGAAGTCGACGCGATAGCGCAGACCCGCAGAATGAATGAGCCTACGAACAGCCAATTCTGG
Source organism: Microbacterium sp. NPDC008134 (assembly GCF_042957055.1). NCBI lineage: Bacteria > Bacillati > Actinomycetota > Actinomycetes > Micrococcales > Microbacteriaceae > Microbacterium > Microbacterium sp. NPDC008134. Next base: position 159,868 of record NZ_JBIBHO010000001.1, read on the forward strand.
CGCCGTGTCTCGTCGCTGATTGCCGCGCATAGACCTGCGCGTGCCTTCCGAGGTCGCCCACGACACAAGGACAGTGTACTGAGCGCACGTGATCGATGACGAAGCAGTACTCGTCAGCGGGAAGAGATCGTAGTGCTCTAGTCCGGAGCCTCGTGATCTAGCCGCCCAGAAGTGAATGCGGTCCGCGCGAGGAACGAGTACTCTCTTGCTTGCCAGGCCCTCACGCTGCCGCGCCCCGCCGCACCGAGGCACTGCAGCCGATGCGGGCGAAACCCCGGGAAGGGTGTCGATGTATCGCCTGCGTGAGTATCATTCAAAAGGATTCGACCTAGCTATAAACGATCGAGATGAAAGAGAGGAAACTTGCTACTCCGTCCTCATCGGAGCGAACGGCAGTGGGAAGAGCCGCCTTCTCGGAGAATTAGCTCGAAGTTTTGTGGGAGAGGTGCCCGACTACCATTTGGATTCAGATGGACAACCGGCCCGAGTGCTCGCAGTATCCAATATGGTCATGGATACGTATCCATACGTTAGCCGGGAAAATGATCGCTATCGCTACCTGGGTTTAAGGCAGTCCTCCAACTCGATGACAACTGGCGCGATCGCGGCATCGTTAGGTCGTTTTTTTGCCGAGTCGCTATTGATCCCAAATCAGGGCAGTAACTTGGACGAGCTCGCGTCTCAGCTCAATTTGCCGAGGATGCATATCGGGCTCGGGAGGGTAGCCTCTGCGATCAATAAACGCTCCCCACTTGACACGCTGCCTTTGCTTGAGCGTGATATCTATGGATCCTCCTTCTCGCGGGCTCAATCACTCGAAGCAGTAGACCGTGAGCTGAGCCAGCTCGCTATGCGAGTTCGCTCTAGACGGGCGGTGTCGATGCCAAGAGAAGAGGTAGTCAGCCTGATTCGAGATCTCGCCGGTGCGTCAGAAGTCGATGCCTCGACCCTGCTTGACTTGATGAGACGAGTTTACGGACTCCGCTTTCAATTGCTGTTCGGTGATGATGAAGACATGTCGTTCGAGCCGAGCGCAGGTCAATCGCTTTTGCTCTCGATGTTTCTGCGAATTGCTTCGGCGGTACGTCCTGGTTCGCTGATACTCATCGACGAGCCGGAGATTGGCCTGCATCCAGAGTGGCAGTCGAGTTTCATCGATCTACTCAAGAAGCACCTATCGAACGCTGAAGGCTCGCACTTTTTAATCGCAACCCATTCTCCGTACGTCGCACTCGCCGCGAGAACCATTTCAGTGCCGGACCCGCAGGCGCCGGCTGGGGTGCATGGCTTCACCGGGATCGGAGTGAACCATCAGGGGATGTCTGTTGAAATGTTGATCTACCAAGTGTTTGGGGCTCAGGTAATCGGAAACGCCTCGGTTAACAGCGACCTTACGACTGTAATTGATTGGATATCGTCGAATGCCGCGAGGCCCGGAATCTCCGTCGTGGCCGCGGCGCAGCGGCTCAGCGCAATCGCCGGTCCTCACACGCCAACATTGAATGCTGTTCTGCGCGAGTTTAGGGAACAATCGTGAGGCGACTCAAGCGACCGCCGCGGGCGATACGGCTCCCCGAGGCCGACCGCTTTATGGATGACGGAACCCTTCGTCAATGGGATAGCAATGCCCGAACGCGAAGATTTAGGAAGGATCTCACTTTCTGGCTCGCTAAGAAGCAGAAGGGTCGCTGCTCCTACTGCTCGCTCCAAACTGGAGCGGTTGGGCACCGGGGTCGATCGTTGGACCATCTCGTTCCGAAGAGCGCTGTGAACGGAGTGCCCGAGTGGTCGTTCGAAATCGAGAACTTGATTCTCTCCTGCGATTACTGCAACACCAAACTGAAGAAAAGATACAACCCGCTTGTCAGCCGTGGAGCGAGCTACCGATCCTCCAGCTTCGCGATCTACCATCCTTATCTTGACCGAGCGGGTGATCATATTACCGGTGGATATCGGGGCGGGGCGGACGAGCCATCGACGCCCACGCATCGGTCGGAGAAAGGCAGAAAGACGATTGAGCTTTTCCGACTGACGAGCGTCGACCTTCGAGAGCTCTGGCACCAGGAGTACCGGTCAGCCGTGGAAAGACGAGAGCGTCTGAGCTGGCGTCCGTCAAGGCGTGTACAATTTATGGACGCGGCTCGCGAGTTGGGCACGTCAAAAATTCTCGAATAAGCGTGTCGAGGATTTGGGATGGCGAGGGCTAACTGTTCTGTCGCGATAGTGGCGGCGGATTGCGTCTCGCTAAAGGTGACGCGTCGCGTAAACGGCCCCAAGATCTTTCAAGAAAACTTTTATGCTCTCGGCGCGCAATCGAGAACACTTAGTCAACGGCAGGGAGCTTCAGCTTTTCTCGCAACTTGGACTCGTAAGCTCCCGCGGGCGGGAGATTCCTGGGGGAAATAAATGCAAGCGACATGTCGCTTGTCGACACAGTCAGGTTTCCCACGCGTTCGAGAGGGCGTGGTATTGCACCATTTGATTCCCCATAATCGTAGCGGAGGAAAGTAATCGCGCCAGGCTGGTGGGGAATAGCTCGTTGAGCTTCAAGTCCGCCGAGTCTCGCCGCGATCCTATCAAACACTGCTTTCGGCGTGACGAAGTACATCCCGCGCGTGCACAAGCGCTCGCCCTGAAGCATCAACCCTTTAGTTATGAGCTGCGGAAGAATCCGTTTGCTCACGTTCTCCCAATTTAGGCCGAAATTGGACGGCGAAACGCTCCCATTTAGCTCGTGCGCTGACACCGAGCTCGCGTAACTGTTCGTCGTGTCGATAGTTTGCACCTCGACCGGGACAATTGCAAGTAATTCTCCCTCAGGTGTAATGGCGGTGAGAACGAAATCCACGGAGTAGGACGCGCCATCTACCGATGCTTTCGGGAGGCGCAACTCCCCGCCTAGATTTGCCCCGAACGCGCCGACCGCGACCTTTCCGATTTTGCGTGCGGCCGTTGCGACCTCAGGCCCTTTGTGAAGTACCGGTAAGCCGTCTCGCGCGAGGTCAAAGATATCAGGTTGGTTTGAAACGATTGCCTCAAAAGCGATCTCGCGAAGGAATCTAAACTGTCTCTCGTAAAGTCGATTTGGGCAAATTATGACTGGTGTTCCAAGCCCCGTCGGCGTCACGGAGCACACACCACCTTTCGCCTTCTTCTTGCAGTTGGTCCCGACAAATGGACAGATTCCCTGAGCTGCGGCGACCGACTCCCTCGATTGCGGGTCGCCGATCGGTATGCCGTAGCGCTCGTACACCGCGCCCATATGCGGCTACCTTTCCTGATCGACTAGTAGATCAGCGAGGTGCGCGCCAATTGCAGCAGCAAGCCTGACAGGAACTGCGTTGCCTATCTGTCGGCCCTGGATCGTCTTGGGCCCTCTCAGGCGCCATGAGTCCGGGAACGTCTGCAAACGTGCTGCCTCGCGAACGGTTAGTTGCCGAGGAAGTGTGGGATGTATTGGAGGATGGAAACCGCCAAGGTGATCACCGTTCGGACCGTATCCACCACCCGCTCGGATCGTCACGGAAGGCCGATCAGGGTCTAGTCGGGCGCGTCGATAGTTGGGATCACTCTCGCCTGCACTTAGCTTCGACCAGCGCTCGACGACGTGCGCAGCGTGACTATTCGCGACGTGATTGAGATCGACCGAGTCAGGGAGATGCGCTAGGTCGTTCAACGCCGACCATACGGTCGGGTGGCTATCCGCTGTCGTCGCAGGGGGCAACGATGCTGTACCTTCTTTGACGCCAATGACGATCAGGCGCCGCCTCTGTTGCGGTACGCCGTAATCGGCGGCGTTTAGGACGCCATAGGAGAAGGAGTACCCTTGTCGCTCAAGCTCATCCATGATCCCGCTTAGGTGATCTCCGTTACGGCGGTGAGTCAACGCACTCACGTTCTCGAGGACCACGGCTCGAGGTTGCACTTCGCTCACCACTCGCATGTACTCGCGCCATAGGAAGTTTCGGGGATCGGTGGGATCGCCTTTGCCCGCGGTGCTGAATCCTTGGCATGGCGGTCCGCCGACGACCGCGTCGGCGCCAGCGTAAGGCCTGGCATCGAACGAACGAATGTCTTCGGTGAGAACGTTCCAGCTGGGTCGATTGAATCGGAGAGTGTCGGTCGCGACTGGATCGTTGTCGACACAGACGACTGGCTCCCACCCTGCTTCCTCGAAGCCGAGGTCGAGGCCTCCCCCGCCGCTGAACAAGGATACGTATCGCATCCTCTGATCGTAATCGTTACTACCGACACGGCGTCTCTGTTGACGTCGTGTATCTGCGGCGGACCCGTCCGTGCGTGGCGGCGCGGTTGGGCCCGCGCTCGTGGAGTCGATGCTCAGGCCCCATACGGGTTCGTGAGAATCCTCGAGGGTGCGCATCGATATTTAGCGGTCTCAGAAACCTTGGCACAAGCGAGGCTGGCATCTTCGAGAGGTCGCTGAAGCCGTTCTGAGGCTAAACGCCGTGGGGTGGTCGAAGATCGATGCGGCTCGCTGAAACGTCTCGCGTGCTTCCGTGCTGCCGCATCAGCCGAAGCATGTCCTCTTGGCGGGGCTGACCCAGCGTGAGCCGATACAGCGTTAGTGCATCAAGCAGTCGTTCATATCGATCGTGGTCACGGCTGAGTGTGAACGAACCGACGCGACGATGGATTCGAGAGTCCCCGTCGTAGACCCACCACGGCGCGAACTGCCCGAGTCCGGACTCACCAGACGTGTGCGCGGCAGCGCGGAACACAGCATCCCACGCCGGCTCGGTCGACGCCAGCGCATCTGACCAATGTCGCGCCGCAACGTTCTTGCGAACCGCATGGCCCATGTATCGATGTACTCGGCCCTCGCGCTGCTCGAAGTCGACGGGATTCGATGGCAGGTTCCAATGAACAACCGCGTGACTCCACCAGTGGAAGTCGATGCCTTCTTGGCCGATGCTCGTCGACGCGAGCACGAAAGGAGCGAAAGGACTGTTGAACGACGCACGCACACCGCTTTGGCGCGCAGCGACCTTCTCATCTGCATCCGTCCCTGCGCCTCCGTAGCGGACGGCGAATCGCGTCGGGAATCGAATCTCGGCGCGCTCGGCGGATGCTTCGTGTCCATGCAGCATCGCGGGTCGCATACGCAGCGCGGCACCGATCTGCATGGCAACCGACGCGAGCCCGTCATCATCAAGGAGTCCGCCACCCGCCTCGCTACGGAGTTGATAGACGTACTCGTCGAGCACGGCCTGCAGATTCCCATCCGCGCAGTAGTCAACAACGACCCGCCAGTACGGCGAATCGGTTCCGACGATCGTGTCGAGGAGCGCGGCGGTCTCGGGGCGCGCGAAGAGCGAACGAATCGCGAGCGAGAGATCCCACGCGGCTCGCCACACACCCATATCGGTCGCTTCGGCTGACGCGGCACCGCGGAGCGCCCGGTAGGCGATCGATCCCGGCGCGTGGGCGGCGAGCCGGCCCAGGTCCCGATGGCCAGAGGGAGCCTCCGCCATGGCTGAGGCGGCTGTATCGAGATACTCAGCGAACCGGTCGGTCGGTGAGTCGTCTGCATCGGCATTGCTACCGAACATTCGTGACACTCGTCGGGGATCAGCACCCTCAGGCATCGCCCCAGGAAAGGAGAAGAATGCGGCGGACGGTTCGACGGCATCACCGTCGACTTCCACGATTCTGGAGAGGGAAGCGGCGTCAACCGTCGCGCCCGCTCTTCGTGCCGCGCTGAGTGGATCCGCAGCAGACGCCAGGCCCGGGTGGGGCCAGAACAACGCGAGCGCGCTCATCTGCGTCGGTCGGCCTTCCTCGTTGAGCGACCAGGCGAGACGCGCCGCCGTCGAATCCGACGCCCGACCTCTGCCTCGATGGGATCGTCGCAATGCCTCATGACTCAGCAGAGCCGCGACCGCAGTAGGTACGCCGTTCCACGCCGAGAAGACGACGTGCTTCGTGACATCCCCATCGATGCTCGAATAGACCGGACCCGGCTCGAGGTATGGCATCGATGGGGGCATCCACAACAGCTTCCACCAGCCGCGCTCGATCGTATCGGCGGCAAGGGCGCGCAGCATCCCGTTGCCGAGATCGATCTCAGCGCGAGTCTGGACGTCGCCGACGGTGAGCCCGCGCGCGGCTGCAAGGAGCGGCCCAACGGTGTCGCCTCCTTCTTGGTCAAGAAGCTCGCGGATGCGGCTGCCCGCCTTGTACGTGTCCATGAAGGTCGCAAAGTAGGGGATCGACTTCCACTGCTCGATGTCGATGTGAGCGTGCAGGTGCTGATCCAGGCGATGTAAGGCGGCCCAATCCGCGATCTCCTCCGCCTGGGGCACACCGCCGTCGAGTGGGCGATCGACCACCATGTCCTGGTTACGTGCCAGCGGGGGTCGCTCGGAGCGCGTCATGTACGGAATGAGCGCATCGCGCACAACGGAGGCAGTCTTCACGGCGTCTCCGCCCATCACCAGCGCGAGTCGGTGAGTTTCTAGCGCGTCTTTCACTTTCGACACCTTGAGGTCATCACGGCCGGCGAGGAAGCCGATCGTCTCGAGGAAGTCACGGTGATGATCGTCGTCGCCGTCGTTCGACGCGGTGTATGGCTTATACGGTGTTGCCGAGAGAAGGAGAACCTTGGCGTCGCCGTGGGTAAAGAGACTGTCGGCGAGCTCAGCGGCGTCGCTGCCTGTGGAAGGGTCAAGGAGAGTGCGGAAGCGCTGGAACTCGTCGAGGATGATGAGATCCGGCTCCAACGCCTCGACCCCGGCCTTCGCAAGCTGACGCCGCAACGCCGCCAGCATCTCGGCGGTGTCATGCCAGAGCGCGCCGTGTGTGGGCTTGGAGCCGTGCGCCTGAACATGATCTCGGAGTTGCACGAAGCTCGCGAGAAGGCCCTGCTCACGGATGGCTCGAGAGAACGCATCGACGATTCGAGGGTCTGGTCCCTCGGCGCCGAGATCGTGACGCATCTTCGTCAGGCGCCACTCGAAGCTCGAGACCTTCTGCACAGCACCTTGAAACAGCAGCCGACCGGCGGCGCGTTGATCGTCGTCGGGTTCCAGGATGTCTTCGAGCAAGAGGCAGAGCAGTGCACGCTCCTCCGCATTGCCCGCACGGAACCCGCTGTCTTTGAAGGACGTGCCGGGCGTGAAGGAGACCAGATTGACCTTCTTCGCGGAGCCATCGTGCTCACTGAGGCGGTGGCTTTCGCGCGCGAGAAGAGTCAAACGTGTGGCCATTGCGAGATGCTTGTCGCCGGTGACATTAAGGCGCTTCAGGTTCTGATTCGCCAGGTCGGCGTTGCTGCAGATGTAGACGATGTCGATGCGTCCGACACTGTCGTCGTTTTCGAGCTTCTCGATGGCTCGCGCGATCACACCGCGGGCGATCACGCTCTTGCCGAGGCCCGTCTCGTCAGCGATGAGGAATCTGCCAGTGCTGGACTCGCTTCCATAGAAACGGTCGATCACGTGGTTGACGGCATCCCGCTGGAAGCCCTTGAGGCCGGCCATGACCCTTTCGGCGTCAACGGCCACTGGGTTGACTCCTGTTCGCGTCGACCGCGTCGACAACGGAGGCCCAGAGGTGAGAGAAACCGTCGGGAAGAGCGTGCGCCTGTTCCTCGTCAGACAGATGAGCGAGCACGCCCTCGATATCGGTGAGCACGTGCGGAGAACTCGCTGAAGCCCGGACGAGCAGTTCCAGCAGCCCGGAACCGTCCTCCGAGATGCCGCTGCCGAAGCCGGTGGCGAACGCGGCGAAAGTAGTCGAAGAGCTCGACGCCACGCCTCCTGCAGACTGCAGCATGAGGCGAATGAAGCGCGCGAGTGCGCCTGGCTCGGTCAAGTGGCCGGCCACAATCGCGTCGCCCCGCCCAGGAACGTCGTTGATGATCTCCGCGATCACGAGCGTCTGCGCTCGACGCCCTTCGTCGTCTTTCACAGTCAGAACGATGAATGGCGTGATCTGATCGAGAGGAAGCGGCCCCCACCGCCGCGGAGCATCGGCCGGTGGGAAGGAACCATCGAAGGCCTCGCTCTGCGTGAGAAGGCGCCACGAGAGATGGACGTCGGCAGGGGGAGCCGGCGTGTCGTCATCTACCCATAGCGATAGAGCGAAGGGATCGTCGATGTGGATCTGCAGCGATAGGCGAGACGATGCGAGGCGGCGAAGGACATCATCGAGGCGGCGTTCCGCTTCTTCGTCTTCGGATGCCGTTTGCCCGCCGTCCGTCTCATAGTTCTCGAGGAGTGGCGCGAGCGACTGGGCGATGACGTCGACGCCGAGACGCTTGGTCGGTCCGTCCAGCTCGACCATCGCTTCGACATTCCGCGTCCACGCGGGGATAGTGGCGTTTGCGGAGCCGATCACCATCGTTGAGCCGCCGCCGGCGCGATCATGCACGAGCAACTTGGCGTGGAGGCCGCTCAGTGAAGATGCGACGGTATCCTGCACCTCGGCATCCGCCAGCGCCTGATCGACGTAGTCGTCGAGCACCTGCATCGTGAGGTCGGGGAACGACGAGGGCTGTAGCCGATCAAGTTGTTCGGGGCGGCTCACAAGAATCGTCTCGTGGTCGGCCCGAGCTCGAAGACGACGAACGCCGTCGTCGGTCACGAAAGGCGACACGATGAGCGTCTTGATTGCGTCGTGCGAGATCTGCGGGTCCTGCCCCACACCGAGAATGTGGACGTTCATGCGTTTGGCGTCGTCTGGACGTTCCCACTCGACGGTCTCCCACGCATCGGCTAAGTGGTCAACGCGGGCTCGTCGAGCTTCGGTCATGCGGGGTGCCGTGCGGCGGTCCGTGGCAAGCCACCTCAGGAGCCGGACCATGCCGGCGTTCGCTCGCTCGGTCGCGGCTTCCCTCGCCGAAGCGGGCGCCCCGTCGAGCGTCACGACGGCATCCCAGGTTCGATCATTCGTCAAGTTGCGGCTACTGCAGATGAATCGATACCGGCGCTCATCACCAGCGGCGAACTCGAGGAACCACACTTTCGGGTGAAACAGTCCGTGGGGCATGAGCACCGGGTGAATCATGGGCTCAAGTACGGTGACCAGATCGCTGGCGGCGCCGAGGCCGATAAACCCGGCATGTGCAAAAACATCCACACGATCGACGGTGCGACGCACGGAGCTGAGTATCCCGACTGAGTCCTCCGATGAACCGGTGGCTCCCATGAGAGACAGCGGAACCGCGAGGGCTGCCTCCAGAGTGAGCGTGAACGTCGTGCCCACCGCATGGGACAGAGTGAACCCTGCGGGAGGACGGAGGAGATCAGAGAGCAGTGAGCGGGAATCAGGTTCAAGCACGCTTCAGCCCTTCGTGGATGTCGCGCACGACGCCCTGTACCGTGCTCCAACGGAACGTGAGTCGATTACTGCCGGATGCGCCGCCCCAAGTCTCCAAGCGGCGGGCGTTACCAAGGCGTGCTTTCGCGCCCTTGGTGAGTCTTTCGCGTCGGCGGATGATGGTTTGCGCATCGAGGTTGTCGGCGATCGCTGCTACGTCCGATTCTCGAACGATCGAGCTCCACTCGGTGATGAACTGACGTGTTGCGCGCGGGATCGAGGAAGGCACTGTGCCCTCGGCTCGGAGGGTGCCGATGAGTTCCTCCAATTCCCACGATCTTGCGCGGGGGGCGAGCGTGGCTGCCCACCCGTCGAGCGCGTCGCGATAGTGATCGACTCGGGAATCCTCTCGGGAAGTCAGCCGGTCGGCGTCGACCGCGAGGAGGTAGTTGTAAAGGAGCTGCGCACCGAGCATGACGGCAGAGAAGTCCTCGCCCTGCTCCATCACGCCGCGTGCCCGGGCGGGTGCTGTGCGTATGGCGGCATCTGTCCACGGAGCGGAACTCTCGGGATCGGGCGCTACCTGCGTAAGGTGCGCGAGGAGCGATCCATTCGCGTGCTCGAGAATACGGTCCCGCAGCCAAGCTGCTTCGTCGTGACGGAGCGCGAAGCCTTCGGGGATTGACTCCGGAAAGCCGTCGGGTTTCGTGGGCACTGACCAGATCGACGCGATGGTCGTGTTGCCGTCGTCGTCGACTCGCCGCGTCGGAGAAGACATGTCGAGCGCGTCCGCGCGACTTGTGGGATGCGAGAGGATGCCGTAACGCTGGAGCATCGACCAGTACACGGACGACGGCAGATTCTTCAGCGCGGCGCCAGCGCGCTCGCCGAGCAGCCCTTGCGAGTCGATCGACGATCGAAGAGGCGAGATGATGGCGCGTTCGATCTCATCGAGTCGCCGCGCGCGCTGGCCAGGGTTAGCCCGAGCAGCGTGTTGGAAGCACCACGGAACGAAGAGGAGGTACCGCGCTCGGGTGTGAAGCGTCGAGGTGCCGGGGAAGAGCGCGTCGGCGATGGCATCCCGCAGAAGACCGAGGCCGAGTTCGTCGCGACTGTCGCGGAGGGTGAATAGCGATGCTAGCTCGCGCATTCGCCGTTGCTCGTCGGCGGAGACGTCGAGCCAAGTGATCGAGGAGGGCATCGGGACTAGCTGTCCTTATCAGCGTCCTTGCGCCGCCGAAGAGTCCTCTCCGCAAAGCTCGCAAACGACCCCGCCGCATCCTTCGCCCGATCGACGGCATCCGATCCGAACCGCATCGAAGCGTTGACGACGTCTGCTCCCGTCCGTAGCGCGGCCTCGACGCCGTCCGTACCGGCTTCGACGATGTCGTCGCGGGTGTCGCCGACCGCCGTCGTCCATCGCCGCGCATCCACCGATGCGTCGCCGGCCTCGATCCCGAGGCGGCCATGGAAGTCGCCGACGCGGCCGACCACGCGATTGCGCGAACGCACCACCGTCGGCGACTCGATCGGGTTGAAGAGCACTTTCGCGTTGGCGGTGGAAGCAGCCGCGTCGATCCTCTCGATCATGCGAAGTGTCGAGCGGGAGATGAGCTCGATGCGATTGGCGCGCGCCGTCTGCAGCGCGATGCGGTGCTTGTCGAGCTCGTCGGGCGAGGTGTCGAGCACGCGGTCGAGTTCGAGGATCGCGAGCGCATCATGCAGCTGGAAACAGCGCGCGATGACCGCGAGCCACTCCTGCACCTTGTCTTCGGCATCCTTCGTCGAGTCGACGAGCTCGCTGATGCGCGACTTCTTCTCGATCTTCTCCGCCAAGGCGTCGAGCTGTCGAAGCGCGTAGGCCTGCGTGCGGGTGATCGTCATCGACGTGCCCTGGATCTTCGACCAGGTCACGTCCGACACCCGCCCGACCTGCTTGCGGATCACCATCGCTTCTTCGATCACCAGATCGACGCCGATCATGTCGGCGATCACGGCATCCTTCTGCGCGCGAAGGATGTCATCGACCTTCTCGTCGATGACGGCGAGGTAGTCGGTGATCTCGTCCATCGTCTGCTGCATCGCGAGCTGCGCCATAATGCCCGCTGCTCCCGCGAGCATCGCGGGGTTGGTGAGGATCGAACCCGGGGTCTTGAGGAACTGGAGGTTCTTCGCGATTCCTCCTCCGGGCGCTTTCAATGAAGCGTGCCAATTGCCGGTCGTCGAGTTCTGCATCTTGGGGAGTAGCTTGGTCGCGGCATACGACTCCTCGGTCAGCTTCATCCAGCGACCGGAGTTGGCAGCAATCTCCGAACCCGTCTGGAGGGTTGCCGCTCCGCCGCCGAAGGCGCTGCTCAGCCGAGGCAGGTCAAGCTCACGCGATGCAAGGCCGTGCGACGTGAGGAAAAGCTCGACGGCCGACGGCGGGCCGATGAGGGCGATCCCGTCACCGTCGCTGATCAGTTCGATCTCGGAGAGGTCGGCGTCGTCCATCGAGAGTCCTTTTTCTTATGCGCCGGAGCGCGCTCTTGTTGATTCTGGCGCATGGAACCGACATGCGCATTCATCGCATGGGACATTTCGCACTGGCACGATGCTCCATCGATACAGTGACCTCATGTCGTTGATTCCCCCTCCGTCCACCGGCTTCGCAACGATCGATTTCGAGACCACCGGCTTCTATGCCGAAGGCACTGATCGCGCGATCGAGATCTCCGTGGTGCACTCCGAGCCTGACGGCACCATAACGGGCCAGTGGGAGACGCTGATCAACCCCGGGCGCGACCTGGGGCGGCAAGACATCCATGGCATCTCCGCGCGTGAGATCCTGCGGGCTCCCCTGTTCGGCGGCATCACGGGCGACCTCGTCGATCTGCTGTCCCAGCGGGTGATCGTCGCCCACAACGCATCCTTCGACATGCGGTTCCTCGAGGCCGAGCTGAGTCGCGCGGCTTACTGGGCCGGCGTGCCGTTCGTCAGCCTGTGCACGATGCGACTAGCTCGCACCCACATCGGCGGCAGCAGCACACTCGCCGACTGCTGCGCGGCGTTCGACATCGATCTGAGCGGGGCGCACCGCGCGGCCGTCGATGCTCGGGCGACCGCGGAGCTGCTCGCCGCGTTCGTCGCCAGCACCGGTCAGTCGAGCTGGCAGGAGTTGCTGGGACGGGCCGAACGTCTCGCCCCACACGCCGGCGACCGGGCTGAGTGGCTCGCGCGGTCTGCGGTGGTGGACTACTCGCCGAGTTTCCTCGAACGCATCATCGACCGTGTTCCCGACGTCAGTGACACCGACGAGCAGGCGGAGTACATCGCCCTCGTCGAGCGCTGCCTGCTCGATCGATATCTTTCCGAGCACGAGAAGGACGCTCTGGTCGCGCTCGCCGATCGCGCGGGCATCTCGCGTTCCACGGTCGAGTCGTTGCATCGTGACTACCTCGCCGCGCTCGTGAAGGTCGCGTGGTCCGACGGCGTCGTCACCGAGGAGGAGCGTGAAGACCTGATCGCGGTCGCGCTCCTTCTCGAGGTTCCCGTTGAGATCGTGTTGGATGCCGTCGCTCGGCCGGTCGAGGTCGATGTGGTCGCCGAACCGACGAGCTTCACGCTCAGTCCAGGGGATGTGGTCGTGCTCACGGGCGAGATGACACGCGCCCGCTCTGAATGGGAGCAGCGCCTTCGCGAGCACGGCATCATCCCGAAGCCCGCGGTGACGAAGGCGGCGCGGCTCGTGATCGCGGCCGATCCCGACTCGCTCTCGGGCAAGGCGCGGAAAGCTCGTGACTACGGCATCCCCATCGTGGGGGAGGCGTGGCTCGCCGAGCGGTACTCCTGATCAACCCGGGTTGATCAGAGGTGCTTTCGCGCACGCTGCGGGCGGGTGGGTGCGTGAACCGGCCCACCCACCCGCATCGGTTACTCGTGAGGCTCTGTCGCCGCTGACCAGCGCGCTCGGTTCTGTCGGTACCTCTTCATCATGAAGAGGTACCAGCCCACGACGGGTGCGGCGCCCACGGCGCCGAACAGGCCCATCCAGGAGGGATGCAGAACCGACAGCACGACGCAAGTGATGAGGACAGCGAAGACGGCGCACGTTGCGATGAGATGACTCGCCGGACGCGTGATGGTCTCAACCCATGGATCTCTCATGTGCACGGCCCTCCTGCGTAGGTGTCCACCCACCACACCATGCCAGGAACCACCATGGGCTGGGTAGCGGTGACCTGGACGCACTTCTTCGGGCTCGAGTTCTGCGCGACGCCAGCGTTGTAGGCGAGCGAACCCGTGGCGAGTGCGCACACCGGAGCCATGACACCGCAGCTGAACGAGCCGACGACACCACCCCAGCCGCCCGAGGCGATTGCGGCGGTCTCAGCCCGGTCGAATCTGACGCGGTACTGGAAGATACTCGGTTGGTCGACGGTCGGGTCGGCCACGACGGGGTACGTCGTGTCACCGCTCCGGTGCTCCACGACCTGGGTCAGGACCGGTCCTTCGGCCACGTAGTGCGTGGCAACGGGAGCTCCCGAGGCATCGGTCGCCCAAGGCGCATCGATGCTGGCGACGATCACCTCGGTCTCCGGGGATCCAGCGGCGGGCTGATCGCTGACAACGACAGCGCTTCCATCGCCCTGAATCTCAACGGAGTTTCCCGCGCCGAAGTCGTAGGCGAACTCCTGTGGCTGTAGCGACGAAGTGATCACGGTGCTGATTCGCACTGCATCTTCGGAGGCGACGACGTTCACGGCAGGGGTCAGCTGGTTTCCGGCGTAGGTCACGGATCCGTCGGCGCTCACCGCTGCGTCGCCCAGGGCGGATGCTCCCGGCAGCGAGATCGTGGTGCTTTGCTCTCCGGAATCGGATGAGAAGGTGAGGCCGTCGCTCGCAGCGCGGCTTATGACCGTTTCACCCCCTTGAGCGAGCGGGGCGCTGAGGTGATCCTCGTGCTCGTGGATGTCGACCGCGCTGAGCTCGGTGGGCGCTACAGCCGCCACTATCTGAGCGGCCTGGTCAGGGTCGGCGTCAAGCGATGCATACGCGGGCGCGGTTCCGCTCGCTAAAAGGCCGAGGAGTATTGCGCTTGCGACCAGCGGGGCGTGAGGTCGTCGAATCTTCATGCTTAGTCCTTTCGCCAAGGGATTGGATTGGGCACCGGCGACGATACGTATCTCGAAAGCTGATGTCTGTAAGGGATCACCCGTACATCGCCACTGCTCGCTCCACCTGTCCCCGCAAGTCCCCCGCCGAGTACCCCGGCCACCCGTGCAACACCGGGATCCACTCCTGCGGCAACGCCGAAGCACCCCACACCGCCCCGCCCAACGACCCAGCGATCGCGGCAACCGTATCCGTATCGGCCCCACCCCGCACGGCCCCCTCCAACGTATCCACCATCGACGAAGCCCCAACCACCGCCGCCAACGCCCCCTGGAATGCCCGCACGACCCACCCGTTCTGCGCCATGAAGTCCCGCGGATGCGCCCCGGGCGCCATCGCCTCATCGATCAACGCGCCCCAGCGCGCAGCATCCGCCGCCGGCAGCAGGGACAGCTGACCGCGCACGTCCAACTCGCCGGTGAGGATCGTGTGCCGGATCGCCGCCGACCAGAGGATGCAGGCCGAGGCGCTGTCCTGCTCCCAGTGCGTGAGCTTCGAGATGACTTCGGCGGCGGCCGCGAGTTCCGTGGCGGGCCGATCGAGATACCCGAGCGCGAGCGGACCCGTGCGCATGAGCGCCCCGTTGCCACCGCTGCGTCCGGCGCGTTCGTGCTCGGAGCGGGATGCCGCGAGCACGTCGGTCTCGGTGAACGGCTGCGGGATGCGCGCGAGCACCGCGCGGGTCTGCGCGCCGACGTCCTTCGCGGTCTGCGACCACCCGATCCAGCGCCCGACGATCTCCTCGCGCGACGCGGCATCCTCGAGGCGATCACCGCGCGCGAGCACGTCGAGGATCGGCACGGCCATGCTCGTGTCATCGGTCCACTCGCCGACACCGTGCCCGAACTGCCCGACGCCGAACACGGGCGTCACCGCATCGTCGAGCGCCGGACCGAACTCGTACTGCGACCCGAGCGCATCGCCTGCGGCCGAGGCGAGCACGGCGCCGATCGCGCGGTCGAGCTGAGGGGCGGTGAGGGGCATAGCGCGGGCCTTCCGATGATCATGGTCGATTCAGTTGTATCAAGACCGGGAAGTCGCGCTCCTGAACATCGACGGCGTCGGAACTCTTCCGGCGCACGATTGCAAAGGAGCAAGTATGCGAGTCGCGGCCTATTACTCGATTAACCCGAGCGACCCGGACGTTCACCACGTCTACGACGACTGTGTGAGCGGGAAGCAGATCCCGCCGTACAACCGGCGCTCCGGCACCAACGGATATCGGATGTGCGACCACTGCGCCGAACGTTGACGCGATGTGGTGGGGCGCGGATTGCGCCCCACCACATTGATCTCGTTTACAGTCCTCGTCCGGCTGGTAGGCGATGGAAGCTCTCTCCATTGGCGAGCTTCCGCGCGGCTTCCCGCGCGGCATCGTGCCGACGTTTCCGCAGACGGTAGTAGAGCGAGGCGGCAATGCGACGCGCTTCAGGCGCGGGGTTGCCTGCGAGGGCGATGGAAGCATTGGCCGCGAGGGCGGTGAGTTCATCGTGGGCTTCAGCCGACGACCCCGTCCTCGGATCGTACGCGTGCAGTACCTCTCGAGCCAGTTCCTCTGCGGGATCGAAGAGTGCCTTGGAACGAAAGCTGATGACGAGTTGAGCGGCTAGAAGGAGTGGCGCGAACACCGGCGCGATGAAGAGGAAAAGGATGTCGGTCAGATAGTCCGTGACTATGGACGGCCAGAAGTAATAGTGGCGCGGTTCGTCCTCTGGATCCCGCCTGTGACCTCGGATGAAAGCGAGCGCGCATGCATATGCGGCAGGAACTGCCGCCAGCATGAGGATCCAGGCTACGGGAGCGAGCGATCCTTCGATCTCGCACGCGATTGCCGCAGACACTAAAGCGACGGTGCGAAGGCCTGAGAAGGAGCGGCTACGAACAGCAGAGACACACGTCACTACAGAGATGACCAGCAATGGCGCAGCGAGCCACGCGCGCGCCGGATCGACTACCCAGACGATGCTCCCACTGAGCCACTCAGGCGGAGCCATGCCGAGCGAGCCGAAGAAATCCTCGAGCCCGGAGAGAGGTCCTCCGGCCCAGCTGGGAGGTTCCGTCATGTTCCAAATGGGTGAAGTCCAGAACCAGATGCTGAGCCAAGAGATCACCACCCATTCGACCAAGGTGTCCCAGCGGATTCCGAAGAGAGCGTTGACCTCAGCGCGGATGGTCGTGGCGTCGGGATGCTTTAGATCTGACATCTGTTCCTCGTTTCTGACCGCATCGCGCGGCCACTCACCCTATGCGCCACAACTGACATGGCGAGTGCTTCGGGCGCATGCTCCATGCGTTACGGACCCTTCGACAGGCTCAGGGACCCAGGTGTGCGCAGGGACCGGAGCCGTGCGCCCCGCTGTCAACCCTCCGCACCCCCATCCACCCACCCGCTAACCTGGCCCCACCGACACACCGATCCCGACCGGAGGGGACCCGCATGTCATCCGAAGCCACCACCACGTTCCATTCGAACGCCGACGCCGCGACCACCGCGGCAGCCGTGCAGAAGACGCTCGCCGACACGAAGGCGAAGGTGCTCGGGCAGAGCCCCGACGGCACGCAGATCGACTTCCAGACCCGCAAGACCATGCTCAACTGGGAGCTCATCGGACGCGCGACGGTGACGCCCGCGGCATCCGGATCCGACGTGCACCTCTGGCTCAACGTGCACCACAACCGCCCGCCGGCGCTCATGGACGGCGTCAAGAACAAGAAGGCCGTCGAGAAGCTCGCGGGTCAGATTCAGGCGAACCTCGGCTGACGGCATCCACTGTGTCTTTCGTCCAGATCGCCGACGGCCTCGCGATCATGGACGAGGTCGAGCGCATCCGGCGGGGTGAGCGCCGCGGGTCGAACGGGTGTATCGACGTCGAGGTGCACTGGCGCGAGCTGAGCCCGAGGGCGATCGAGCACGATGACGTGACGATCGTGCCGCTCGCGCGGTCGGATGGGTCGTTCGAGAACGACGCCCGCATGGCGTCGCTCGAAAACACCCTGATGCGCGACTTCGTGCACTTCTTCGGCGGTGACGGTTTCCATGCCGAGTCGGTCCTCGACCCCGAAGACGGATACGGCAAGACGCTGAGCAGGCGAGAGCTCGTCACCTTCCCCCGCTACGTCTGGCGCGTGCGCGAGTACGCCGTCACGATCGTGCGCGAGGTCGATCCGCAGGCCTCGGATGCCTCGACCCTCGCCCTGCACGTCTTTCCCGCCGAGTGGCGCTTCCCTCCGGTCGGTAACTCCGAGACGAAGCGTGCCGCTTCGCGTCGCCGCACGATGGAGAAGCGGACACAGCAGGCCGACCTCGATTGGACCTGGCCGGAGGATGCCGGTGGCTGACCGGCATCCGTGTTGCGAGCCGTTCCGCGACGACGACCGCACCGACCCGAACGACGAGCAGCGCGCGGGCCGCGTGCGGATCGTCGAGACGTCCGAGCCCGGCTGGTCGATGACCTACCGCGTCGAATGCACGACCTGCGCCCGCCGCTTCACCGTGAAGCAGATCGACGGCCCGGCGCTGCGGTGGACCTGGGTGCCGCCGGTTGAGAAGCGTAAGCGCGCCTGAATCAGCGCCGCCGCACCCGCAGCCCGAACGCGACCACCGCCAGCGCGATCACCACGATCCCGTACCCGACGCACACCGCCTCGAGCCCGACGACGCCGACGAGCAACCCCGCAACCACCGCCGGAACCCCGAACGCGAGATACGCCAGCACGTAGATCACGGCGAACGTGTCGGCGCGCTCGGTCGCGGGGATCTTCGGCGTGAGCGACGCGACCATTCCCGAGAACGCGGTGCCGAAGCCCATGCCCGTGACGCCCGCGGCGACGAGGTAGAACGCCAGCGACTCCACCGAGAGTGCTGCGAGGGACAGCGCGGTTCCGACGGCGAGGGCCGCGGTGCCGAACAACACCGTGGTGCGAGCGGGCAGCTTGCGAAGAGTGAAAGCCGTCACGGCCCCGACTCCCGCGAGCAGCACGACGCCGAGCCCCTGCCAGATGTGCGCCTCGCCGCCGAGCTCGCCGCGCACGATGTTCGCGCCCAAAGAGAGGAACAGCCCGCCGGTCGCCCAGCCCGCGATGATCGCGGGGGCTCCGCGCCAGAAATCCGAACGGATGCCGGTGGGCACCGACAACCGGAAACTCAACGACGCCCAGACTCCGGGTCGACGCGGCGAGGTCTCGGGGATTGCGAAGAACAGCGCCGCGAGCAGCACGTAGGCGGTGGTGAGCGGCGCGAAGACGTCGAGCAGCGCCTCGCCGGTCCCGTCGAGCAGCAGGCCCGAGAGTAGTGCGCCGGAGGCGAGGCCGATCCCGGGGCTCAAGGAGTTCCAGAGGGCGGCGGCCTTCGGTCGTCCGGCCGGGGCGAAGTCGAGTACCGTCGCCGAGAGCGCCGAGATGAGGAGTCCACTCGCCGCGCCCTGCAGGATGCGGGCGAGGAAGAGGGTGGCGACGGCATCCGCATGCCAGAACAGCACCATGCTGGCGGCGAGCACCAGGAATCCGCCGACCGCCACCGGCCGCCGGCCGATGTGGTCGGAGAGCGATCCGGCCATGAGGAGAGTGAGCAGCAGCGCGACCGCATATACGGCGAACACCGCGCTGATCACGATCGCGTCGAACCCGATCTGCTGCGCGAGCACCGGGTAGAACGGCGACGGCGCGCTCGCGCCCATCATCATCAGGATCTGCGCGACGACCGCGAGCGGGAACCCGATGCGGGAGCGGATGCCGGCAGCCGCCGCACTGGGTCCCTGAGCCTGTCGAAGGGCCCCACCCCGCTGCACCGGCACGGTGATCGACTCGTTACTGGTCATGCGACACTCCTCAACCGTTCGAGATTTATCGAACCATCCGACCGTACTCGCCATCCGTCGATTGTTCAACTATTCTCGAACTATGCCTGGCGATCTTCCGCACCCGCAGCGCTCCGAGATCCAGCTGACCGACGTGCTCTTCGCCCTCAGCGACCCCGAGCGCCTCGCGATCACGCGCCAGCTCGCCGACGGCCCGCTCGACATGGCCGCCTGCCACGCCACCGACCCGAATCTGCCGAAGTCGACCAAGTCGCACTTCATGAAGGTGCTGCGCGAGGCAGGCGTCATCCGTAACGAGCCCGACGGCCGGCGCCGTCGCCTGACCCTGCGCCGCGACGACCTCGACGCGCGGTTCCCGGGACTCCTGGACTCGGTCCTCGCGGAGTAGCCCGACCCGTTGCATCCGCCCCCGACCTCAGCGAGGCTCGATGCATGACCATCAGCGCTGACAGACTCGACGAGTACTTCACCCGCTACGCGGCCGCCCTCACGAACTTCGATGCCGAGGCATCCGCTCGGCTGTGGGCCGAACCCGGCGTGATCGTCGACGACCGTGCGTCGATGGTCGCCGAATCGCGCGAGACCATGGTCGAGGGGCTGACCATGTCATACCCCCTGTACAAGAAGCTCGGACTCGCCTCGGTGCGCCACGAGGTGCTCGACAGCACCGACGTCTCCGAGAAGCTCGCCCTCGTGCGCGTGCGCTTCGTCTTCCTCGATGCGTCCGGCGCGCAGCTCACCGACACGACCAGTTACTACCTGCTGCGCGACGGCGGCTCCGGCCTGCGCGCCACGGTATGCATCGAGACGGATGCCGCCGAGAAGATTCAGGAACTCGCGGCGTCGCGCGGCGTGGAGCTGCCGGGCTGAGTCGCGCGCGGTTCATAACTCCTCAGATCTGGTCGCCGCAGGCGGATGGTTGCGCAGTTCCGGGGCGAATCGCGATGAATCTCCGGAGTTATGCACGCCTGATGGCGACGACGGATGCCGCGGCTCTCGCTCGCGCTAGTCGTCGCCGAGTTTCCCGCTGAGGAACGGCCCCAGGATCGTCGCGCCGATGAGCGCTCCGATCGCGCCCCCGACGCCGAGGCCGAGCCAGAGGTTGTCGCCGAACACCAGGAGCCCGCCCGGTGCGCCCAGCGCGGCGCCGAGGAGGCCGCCGAGCGTGGTGCCCATCGCGGTCGCCCGACGCGGTGCGGTGGGCTCCTGCGGATCATCGGGCTCGCGAGTCATGACGCTACGCGCCGCGGAGCCGCGGCATCCGCCCCGATCTCCGCCCACACCGCATCGAGCGACAGGCCCAGGACCCCGGCGATCGCGGCGATCGTCGAGAAGGCGGGGGTCGCAACGCGTCCGGACTCGATCTTGCGCAGCGTCTCGGGCGAGACTCCGGCGTCGAGCGCCACGCCCAGCATCGACCGCTTGCCCCGCGCGGCGCGCAGGAGGGCGCCGAGGCGCTCGCCGCGTTCGACCTCGGCGGGGGTGAGGGGCAGGCGGACCATCATGGTGCCCATACTAATCCCGGGATAGGATTACCGGGATAGTTATCGGTACGAATCGGAAAGTACGCCATGATCGAGATCCTCACGCCCGACCAGGTCGACCGCGCCCGCGCGACCGGAGCCCTCGTCGGCGACATCCTGCACGCGCTGAAGGCCCGGGCATCCGTCGGCACCAACCTGCTCGACATCGACCGCTGGGCGAAGCAGATGATCGAGGATGCCGGCGCCGAATCCTGCTACGTCGACTACGCCCCCTCGTTCGGCGACGGACCCTTCGGGCACTACATCTGCACCGCCGTGAACGACGCCGTGCTGCACGGCATGCCCCACGACTACACGCTCGCCGACGGCGACCTGCTCACCCTCGACCTCGCCGTCTCGCTGCACGGCATCGCGGCCGACGCGGCGATCAGCTTCATCGTCGGCGCGAAGCGCGACCCCGAGGACGAGCGCCTGATCGAGACGACCGAACGCGCGCTCGCCGCCGGGATCGCCGCGGCGCGCCCCGGCGCGCGCATCGGCGACATCTCGCGCGCGATCGGCACCGTGCTCAAGGCCGAGGGCTACTCCATCAACATGGATTTCGGTGGCCACGGCATCGGTTCGACCATGCACCAGGACCCGCACGTCGCCAACAACGGACGCCCCGGCCGTGGCTACGTGCTCCGCCCGGGGCTGCTGCTCGCGCTCGAGCCGTGGATCATGGCCGACACCGCCGAACTCGTGACGGATGCCGACGGCTGGACCCTGCGCAGCGCCACGGGCGCTCGCACGGCGCACACCGAGCACACGGTCGCGATCACCGAGGACGGGGCTGAGATCCTGACGCTGCCGACGCGGTAGGCCAAGTTTCTCGGGGAGAGGCCCTTCGACAGGCTCAGGGACCCAGTTGGCGGGGCCCTTCGACAGGCTCAGGGACCCATACAGAGCTGGGTTGCTGAGCCTGTCGAAGCATCCCCGCCAAGGAACCGCTACCCCCGCCGCGCGGCCCGCACCTTCCGCGCCGTCCGCCCGGCGAGGTCGCGCACGCGCCCACCGCTCGACCGTCGCAGTTCGACCCCGCCGCCCTCGACCGTCCCGAGCGCCACCGGACTCCCGGCCAGGAACGGCGACGACCCTGCCGAGCCGAGAGTCGAGGCATCCGCCGTCACCGGCACCTCGAACGTCCACCCCGCCTTGCGCACCTTCGCCGTCAGGTGCAACGCGCCCGATTTGCCGCCGAACACGCGCAGAGGATCGATCGCGATCTTCGCCCGTCCGCGGTGATCGAGCTTCGCGGTCGTGAGGCGTCGGTCGTCGTCGGGGCGCTCGCCCGCGAGGAACACCTCGATACTGTCGTTGCCGAGCTCTTTGCCTGCGACGAGCGCGTCGGGCGGCAGCTCGTTCGCGGACTCCAACGGCAGCGACGACAGGCGCCCGCTCTCGGGATCGAACACCAGGGCATCCCGATCGTCACGGGTCACGCGCACCTCGAGGTCGAGATGGAGGCCGCCACCGCGCGACCACTGCGCTTCGGTGATGCTCGCCGTGCAGTCCAGGGCGCTCTCGAACTCGGCGAAGCGCACGAGATCGTCGCGCAGCCCGGCGCGGAGGAGCGCCACCCGGATGCGTCCGGGGAAGGCGAGGCCGCGATCGACTCCCGGCCCGAAACGCCGTTCGACGAGCGGGGTGACGGTGTCGAGCAGGCGGTCGCGGTACTCGGCGGGGTAGCGCAGCATCCGCTTTCCGGCCAGGCGTTTCAGCACCTTGCCGCGCAGCCAGTGTCGCAGCAGCCGATCTCGCAGCGCGCCCGGATCGGTGTTCCGCTCGACGATGTCGAGTACGGCTTCGAGGTGCGGGTAGTACGACTCGGGATCGATGCGCGACGAGCTCGCGCTGCCGGGTTGCTTGACCCAGGCGTAGCAGGGCGTGCTCGCCAGGATCGAGATGGTCGATGCCTTGAAGTACGCCTGCATGACGTAGAGGTGGTCTTCGAGTCGCACGCGGCCGTCGGGAAAGCGGATGCCGTTGCCGCGCAGGAACGCCGTGCGGAAGAGCTTGTGCGGGGTGAGCATCTCGAGGAGCGGATCCGCGCCGACCTTCGCATTCGGAACATCGCGTCGCCAGATGCGCGTGGGGAGGGGTCGTCCGACCCCGACCTCACGGCCGACGACGACGTCGGATCCGTTCGCGTCGGCGTAGTCGCAGAGCGCCTCGAGGGCGGTGTCGAAGAGGTAGTCGTCCTGATCCACGAACTGCACGTACGTGCCCTGGGCGGCGTCGACGCCGGCGTTGCGCGGGGTTCCGGGCCAGCCGGAGTGCGGCAGGTTCAGGATGCGCACGTGCGGGCGATCCTCCGCGATGCGCACGAGGCGCTGCTGGGTCGCCTCATCGGAGCCGTCGTCGCAGAGCAGGATCTCGAACTGGTCGGGGCGCAGGCTCTGCCGGTCGAGCGAGGCGATCAGGTCGCGGAAGCTCTGCCGCGGATTGAAGACGGGCACGATCACACTGACCCGGATGGACGACTTTTGAATTCCGATATACGACGACATTGATGCCAGTGGAACATCTGTGGCTGTGCCGCGCACCGGGATTGCATTTCCGCCGGGCGTGTGGTGCTTCGCCGGGGTGGGGCCCTTCGGCAGGCTCAGGGACCCAGTCGTGCGGGGTGGGGCCCTTCGACAGGCTCAGGGACCCAGTGGCTCGCCGCAGGAGCCCGGTCGCTCGAGGCACTCAGCCCTGGGGCGCTGAGCCTGTCGAAGCGTCGCAGGGCGGCCTCACGGCGCAGGCGGTGCCGGAGGAGCGTCGGGACCAGGCGGCGCCTCTGCCGAAGCATCCGCCTCCCGGGTCTTCTTCTTCTGCGCGTCGAACGCGACCCCGATCGCGATGCCGATCGACATGCCGAGGCCCGTGCCGAGGCCGATGTTGTCGAAGAGCAGCAGGCCGGCCAGCATGCCGAAGGACAGGCCGAGGGCGATGCCCATGACGAGGCCGTTCTGGGTCTCCTTCTCCGGCTTCTCTTTCGGATCTGTCATGTCTTCGACGGTACGGATGCGGGCGAGCGGGCGCATCCCCCGCGCGGGGGACCCTTCGACAGGCTCAGGGACCCAGAGTTCCCACCCCACTTCCAGGCTGAACGATATATCGTTGAGTATCGTTCACCACCCCATCTGGAGGTCATCATGAACAACGCATTCCCCTTCGGCGGAACCGGCAGCAGCGGCAACAGCTCCGACAACCCGCTCGGCAACATCTTCGGAACCGGCGGCCTCGGCGGCCCGAACGGTCCGGCCGGCGCCCTCTTCGACGCCTTCGATCAGCTGCGCAAGTCGTTCGACCAGCAGCGTCCCTCCGGCGGCAGCCGCATGGCTCGCGGCGACGTGCGCGCGGCGGTGCTCTCGCTTCTCGCCGAGCGCCCGATGCACGGCTACCAGATCATCAACGAGATCTCCGAGCGCAGCGGCGGATCGTGGAAGCCGAGCGCCGGCTCGGTGTACCCGACGCTCCAGCTGCTCGCCGACGAGGGCCTGATCGCGGCCGATGAGCAGAACGGTCGTAAGACCTACTCGCTCACCGAGGCCGGTCGCGCCGTCGCCGATGAGACGACCGAGACCAAGGCGCCGTGGGTCGCGAGCGACGGCAACAGCAAGCGCAACGATCCTCGTTTCCACGCCCTGCCCAAGGCCGGCGTCGACCTCGCCGCCGCCGCAGCCCAGGTCGGCCGTAGCGGATCCGCCGAGCAGGTGCAGGCCGCGATCGACGTGCTCGACGACGCCCGCCGTAAGCTGTACAGCATCCTCGCGCAGGACTGATCCGGCCGGGATGACGCGCTTCTCCCCGCCCGGTCGCCGGGTGGGCTTTCCCGACGACGGCGGAGGAAGAACACGATGACGGATGCCCCGGCGCAGAGCGCCCACCGCGCTCGCTACCGTCGCATCATCTCCTTCGCCGCGCGCGAATTCGTGAAGATCTGGTGGTTCGAGCTCGTGCTGCCGAAGTTCGGCATGAGCGGCGTCTCGGAGCGCACGCGCGCCCCGCGCATGCAGAAGTTCGCGCGCCGTTTCCACGGGCTGGCGGTCGAGCTCGGCGGGCTCATGATCAAGGTCGGCCAGTTCATGTCATCGCGCCTCGACGTGCTGCCGCCCGAGATCACCGCCGAGCTCGCCGGGCTGCAGGACGAGGTGCCCGCCGTACCGTTCCCTGCGATCCGGGCGCTCGCGGAGGCTGAACTCGGCATCCCGCTCGAGCGCGCGTTCGCCTGGGTCGACGAGGCGCCGCTCGCCGCGGCATCCCTCGGTCAGGCCCACCGGGCCACGCTGTCGGAGCAGGATGCCGCCGACACCGGCCTCGACACCGTCGTGATCAAGGTGCAGCGCCCGGGCATCGACGGCATCGTCGCGACCGACCTGTCGGCGCTCCGCCGGGTCGGGAAGTGGCTCACCCGGGTGCGCATAGTGTCGGACCGGGTGGATGCTCCCGCCCTCGTCGAGGAGTTCGCGGCCACGAGCCTCGAGGAGATCGACTACCTGCACGAAGCGGCATCCGCCGAGCGTTTCCGGGAGGCCTTCGCCGACGACCCGCGCGTCGATGCCCCCGAGATCGTCTGGGAGCGCTCGACCCGCCGCGTGCTGACGCTGTCGGACGTCACGGCCATCAAGATCAACGACACCGACGCGCTGCGCGCCGTCGGCATCGACCCCGCGCAGGTCGCCGAGGTGTTCGCCGAGGTCATGTTCGACCAGGTGTTCACGCACGGTTTCGTGCACGCCGACCCGCACCCCGGCAACATGTTCGTGACGCCGCGGGCGCCGGGAGCGGATGCCGGTGCACCCCCGTGGCACCTGACCTTCATCGACTTCGGCATGATGGCCGAGGTCCCGGCGAACCTGCGGGCCGGCCTGCGGACCCTGCTGATCGCGGTGACCGCGCGGGACAGCCGCGGGCTCGTCACGGCCGCGAAGGAGATCGGGGTGCTGCTGCCCTCGGCCGACACCGGCGAGCTCGAACGTGCCCTCACCGCCCTGTTCGCGCGGTTCGGCGGAATGGGGTTCGCGGAGCTGGCGAAGGTCGACCCGCGCGAGTTCGCCGACTTCGCCGACGAGTTCGGCGACATGGTGCGTCGGCTGCCGCTGCAGCTTCCCGAGCACCTGTTGCTGCTGATCCGCGCGGTCTCGCTCACTTCGGGCATGTGCAGCGCACTCGACCCGACCTTCAACGTGTGGGATGCCGCCGAGCCCTACGCCAACCGCCTGCTGCGCGACGAGAGCGGCAACCTCGTGCAGGACTTCGCCCAGCGCGCCATGAAGACCGCCGGCATCACGATGCGCCTGCCCGACAAGATCGACGCGATCATCACCCGCGTCGACGACGGCAATGTCACCTTCGACACCTCGCGCCTCGAGCGGCGGCTGGACCGGCTCGAGGGCATCGCCCGCCGGATCGGGTCGGGCGTGCTGTTCGCCGCGATGCTCGTCGGCGGGGCTCTGCTCGTCGAACCGGTGCCCGGTCTGGGCTACGCATTGCTCTGGGCATCCGCTCTGCCGCTGCTGCACTCGGTCTTCGGCGGGTTCTTCCGGCGGTAGGCGCGGGGTGCCCTGCGACGCTTCGACAGGCTCAGCGACCCAGGCCGGAGCTTCGGTGTCGCTGAACTCGATTCCTGAGCGAGCGAAGCGAGACGAAGGGCCGCCCCGCGCAAGCCCCCCGTCCCTATGAACCCGCCGTGAGAGAATCGATGTCCATGGAGACACCCGACCAGAAGCCTCCCCGCACCACCGCCACCAACATCGTGCCCAAGGCCACGGAGACGGGCCGCAAGATCGTCCGCGATATCTCGGCTGTTCCGCCGCGCGGACTGCACCCCGCGCTGATCCCCGGAGTATCGGTCGAGGAGACCGGTCGCACCTACCGCACCGACCGCCTCGTGTTCGGCGTCGCGCTCGCCGCGACCGTGGCGTTCATCGCCTGGGGCGTGCTCGCGGGCGACAACCTCTCGGGCACCGCCAGCACCGTGCTCGCCTGGGTGACCGAGTACTTCGGCTTCTTCTTCACGACGATCGCCACCGTCATCCTCGTGTTCATGCTGTTCGTCGGCTTCAGCAAGTACGGGCGCATCCCGCTCGGCCGCGACGACGAGGAACCCGAGTTCTCGATGTTCTCGTGGATCTCGATGCTCTTCGCCGCGGGCATGGGCATCGGCCTGGTGTTCTGGGGTGCCGCTGAGCCGCTGACGTTCTTCGAGACCCCGCCGCCCGGCACCGTCGAGGCGAGCACCCTCGAGGCCATGCACACCGCGCAGGCCCAGGTGCTCTACCACTGGGGTCCACAGGCCTGGGCGTTCTACGCGCTCGTCGGAGGCGCGATCGCCTACGGCGCGTTCCGTCGCGGTCGCACCCCGCTGATCTCGTCGATCTTCGCGCCGTTCCTCGGCGAGGGCCGCACGACCGGACCCCTCGGCCGCACGATCGACATCTTCTCGATCATCGTCACCCTCTTCGGCACGGCGGCGTCGCTCGGACTCGGCGCCCTGCAGATCGGACACGGCGTCGAGATCGTCAGCGGCATCGGTGAGGTCGGCAACGGCATCCTCATCGCGGTCATCGCCGTGCTCACCGCCTGCTTCATCGCCTCGGCCGTGTCGGGGGTCTCGAAGGGCATCCGCGCGCTGTCGAACACGAACGCCGTCATGGCACTGGTTCTCGCGTTCTTCGTGTTCTTCGTCGGGCCGTCGATGCTCATCCTCAACGTGATCCCCTCGGTGGCCGTGCAGTTCCTCGGCGACCTGCCGACGATGATCGCCCGCTCGGCGTCGCAAGGCCCCGAGGCCGAGGCGTTCCTCTCCGGCTGGACGATCTTCTACTGGGCGTGGTGGATCTCGTGGTCGCCCTTCGTCGGCATGTTCATCGCCAAGATCTCGCGCGGCCGCTCGCTTCGCCAGTTCGTGTCGGTCGTCATCGTCGTGCCCTCGGCGATCTCACTCGTCTGGTTCGCGATCTTCGGCACGACGGCCATCCAGCAGCAGATGGACGGTGCCGGCCTCATCGTCGACCCGCCCGAGGAAGTGCTCTTCGGCGTGCTCGAGAACCTGCCGTTCCCGTTGATCACCAGCATCCTGCTGATCCTGTTGATCTCGATCTTCTTCATCACGGGCGCCGACTCCGCCTCGCTCGTCATGGGCACCTTGTCACAGCAGGGTCGCCCCGAGCCCTCGCGCTGGGTCACGGTGACCTGGGGTGCGCTCGTCGGCGCGATCGCCGCCGTCGTGCTCGTCTCGGGCGACGAGGGGAGCGGACTGCAGTCGCTGCAGAACGTGACGATCATCGCGGCGCTGCCGTTCGCGGTGATCATGGCGTTCATGATGGTCGCGTTCATGATCGACCTGCGCCGCGACCCCATGATCCTGCGCGACCGGTATGCCCGTGCGGCGGTGCGCCACAGCGTCATGGCCGGTCTCGAGGAGTACGGCGACGACTTCGCCCTCGTGCCCGTCGAGTACGACCACTCCGAGGACGACCTCGCCTGGATCGACGAGGAGACCGTCGACGAGACGCTCTCCGAGGTCTACGAGGCGGCGACGGAGGCGATCGACATCATCCCGCCCGCGGAGGTCGAGGCCGCGGTGGATGCCGCGGTCGATCCCGAGCAGACGGATGCCCCGGAGCGGCCGCGCGTGGACTGATCGGGTGTGTGCGGGGTGGGTGCTTCGACAGGCTCAGCAACCCAGTTTCGACACTGGGTCCCCGAGCCTGTCGAAGGGTCCCGCCGCGCGAAAACCTAGCCGAACAGGCGCGTCAGGCGCACGACCAACAGGCCGACCGAGGTCAGTAGTACGAAGTAGCTGAGCACGAGGCCGAGGATCGCGGCGAGCAGCATCCGTCCGCGGTGACGCACGGCGCGGTGCCCGACGAACACGGCCACCCCGGCGACGACGATCGACACGAGATACCCGACGACACCGCTCGTGAACGTGAGGAACACGATCAGCGCCGCGATTCCGGCCGCCAGGGCGATGAGGTGACGGTACGGGTTGGGCTCGGCGTCGGTCATCCCCGAGCCTATCCAGGCGGATGCCGCCGCCCCTCCCGTTTCGAATCGCTCACTTCGTCGTTTCTCCGGCCGGATTTCTGCAAAGTGAGCGATTCGAAAGCCAAAGGCTACTTCGCACCCTCGGCCGCGCCGGTGATGCGGGCGGCCATGCCGGCGAAGATCGCGCCGTGGAACGGCAGCACCGCGAACCAGTACAGGCGCCCACCGAGCCCACGTGGGAAGAACACCGCGCGCTGCTCGTACCGAGCCCCCGCGCCGTGCGGCAGTGCCCGCAGCTCGAGCCACGCCGATCCCGGCACCTTCATCTCGGCGCGCAGCCGCAGCAGACCGCCACCGGCATCCGAGGCATCCGTCTCGACCCCCGGCTCCTCGACGGCCTCGACGCGCCAGAAGTCGATCGCGTCGCCGACCCGCGCTTCGGTGCGGCTGCGGCGCCCGCGGCGCAGGCCGACGCCGCCGACGAGGCGGTCCATCCACCCGCGCACGGCCCACAGGAACGGCGACGAGTACCACCCGTTGGTGCCGCCGATGCCCTCGATCACGCGCCACAACTGGTCGACGGATGCCTTCGTCTCGAGCGACCGGGCATCGGTGAACACCGTCCGGCCGGCCCAGTCGGGGTCGCTCGGCAGCGGATCGCTCGGAGCGCCCGAGACCTCGGAGTCCTGCCAACTGGTCTCGATCGTGTCGGCATCCGTGCGCCCGATCGCGAGCGCGACGGCCCGACGATACGGCGTCAGCCCGCCAGAGGGCCGCGGGATCAGCTCGTCGACGTCGTGGTTCTTCACGACGCACTCGTTCTGCAGCGAGGCGACGAGCGGCCGAGCGATCGAGCGTGGCACCGGCGTCACCAGGTTCACCCAATGCGAGGCGAGGCCCGGGGTGAGCACGGGCAGGGCGGCGATCGCGCGCTGGGGGAGTCCGGCTTCGACCGCGTAGCCGTTCATCATCTGCCCGTACCGCAGCACGTCGGGCCCACCGATGTCGACCGCACGGTTCACACTCGAATCGACCCGCGCCGCGCCGAGCAGGTAGTGCAGCACGTCACGGATCGCGATCGGCTGGATGTGATTGCGCACCCACTTCGGGGCGGGCATGTACGGCAGCACCTCGGTGAGGTGGCGGATCATCTCGAACGACGCCGATCCCGACCCGATCACGACACCGGCCTGCAGCACGAGTGTGGGCACTCCGGATTCGAGGAACACCTCACCCACCCGCACGCGCGAGCGCAGGTGCGGCGACAGCTTCACGTCGTCGGGATGCAGCCCGCCGAGGTAGACGATGCGGCGCGCTCCGGCCTTCGCCGCGGCATCCGCCACCGTCTGCGCCGCGCGCTCGTCGGCCTCTTCGAAGCCCTTGCCCGCCCCCATCGAGTGGATCAGGTAGTAGACGACGTCGACGTCGCGCATGGCCTCGGCGACGGCATCCGCATCGTCGGCCGAGCCCTCGACGATCTCGCAGTCGGCACCCCAGGGGAAGGATGCCGCGCGCGCCGCGTCTCTGGCCAGCACCCGCACCCGGTACCCGGCGTTCAGCAGGCGCGGTGTCAGGCGTCCGCCGATGTAACCGGTGGCGCCGAGCACCAGCGCGACGGGGGCGCTGCCGTCGTCGCGGGGGGTCGCGCGAAGGTCGTCTTCACGTCCGGTGGGCTGCGTGAGTTCGGTCATGCGTCGAGCGTAGGTCGGACGGGCCGGTACTTCACTAGGCTGGCGCTTCACTAGTCAATCTAGTAATCTTTCGGCGGAGGAGAGTGGTCATCATGTCCCGCAGTGCGGAGAACGCCGTCACAAAGCTCGATCACCGCGCCCGCGCGCAGCCCATCGACCTCACGCCCGTCTCAGCCCGAACGGCCGTCGGCAGATACTCGGGCATCGCGAAATCCCCCCGCCGCACGACGCCGCTGTGGCAGAGCGCGGGCATCGTAGGTCTCATCGCGCTCGTCGCCGCCGGCTCGCTCCCGCTGGTCGCCGACCTGCTGTCGGTCGCGAGCTGAGACGAGAACCCATCGATTCCGCGGTGACCCACCGCGGCCGCTCTCGATGAGGAGTGCGCAGTGAGAGTTCGGGGAGGCGATGGGGTATCGCCTC
This sequence comes from Microbacterium sp. NPDC008134, assembly GCF_042957055.1. Classification (NCBI taxonomy): domain Bacteria; kingdom Bacillati; phylum Actinomycetota; class Actinomycetes; order Micrococcales; family Microbacteriaceae; genus Microbacterium; species Microbacterium sp. NPDC008134. The sequence continues at coordinate 190,732 of NZ_JBIBHO010000001.1, forward strand.
CCCGACACCTGCCCCCGGCATCCTGCCCCGGGCGCCGCACCTCCGGGTGCAGAAAGTGAGAACGACATGTCCGATCCCGTGAAGAGCGAATCCCTCTGGCAGCGGCTGTGGCGCAGGTTCCGCCCCGCGCCCACTGAGCCGCGACGCCTCACGGTCGACGACGTGACGGTGGTCGACCGCCCCATGCTCCGTCGCGCGGTCGCCGGTACCGTAGTCGGCAACCTCATGGAGTGGTACGACATCGGCGTCTACGGCTACCTGGCGGTGATCATCGGGCGGGCGTTCCTGCCGGATGCCGAACCCGGGGCGCAGTCGCTCTTCTCGCTCGGTGTGTTCGCCGTGACGTTCGTCGCCCGCCCGCTCGGCGGCATCGTGCTCGGCCAGCTCGGTGATCGGATGGGTCGCCAGCGCGTGCTCGCGTTCACGCTGATCATGATGGCCGCCGCGACGTTCCTCATCGGCGTGCTACCGGATTTCTCGGTCATCGGCGTCTGGGCGCCGATCCTGCTGATCGTGCTCAAGCTCGCCCAGGGCTTCTCGACGGGCGGCGAGTATGCCGGTGCGACCACCTTCATCACCGAGTACGCGCCTGACAAGCGCCGCGGGTTCTACGCCTCGCTGCTCGACCTCGGCTCGTACATGGGCTTCGCGATCGGTGCCGCGTTCGTCTCGATCCTCCAGCTCACGCTGTCGGCCGACGTCATGCAGGGCTTCGCTTGGCGCATCCCGTTCCTGGTGGCGCTGCCGCTCGGACTCATCGCCATCTACTTCCGGCTCAAGATCGAAGACACGCCCGCCTTCCAGGAGGCGCAGGATGCCGCGGCCCGCGCCGCCGACGAGGCGCAGGCGGCGGCCGACGCCCCCAAGGGCGTCATCGCCCTCATCCGCGCGTACTGGCGCGAACTGCTCACGGCGTTCGTGCTCGTCGCCGCGGCGAACACCGTCGGCTACGCGCTCACCTCGTACATGCCGACGTATCTCACCGGAACCCTTGGCTACGACGAGGTGCACGGCACGCTGCTGACCCTGCCGGTGCTCGTGGCGATGGCCCTCTGCATCCCGCTCACGGGGCGTCTCTCCGATCGCATCGGCCGCAAGAAGGTGCTGTTCATCGGCTCGGTCTCGGCGATCGTGCTCGCGGTGCCCGCGTTCCTGTTCATGATGCACGGCGCGATCTGGTCGACCGTACTCGGGCTCGTACTGCTCGCGTTCCCGGTGACGTTCTACGTCGCCAACCTCGCCTCGTCGCTGCCGGCCCTCTTCCCGACGTCGTCGCGCTACGGCGGCATGGGCATTTCGTACAACCTCGCCGTGGCACTCTTCGCCGGTACCGCGCCGGTCGTGATGGAAGCGCTCGTGCAGATGACGGGCTCGTCGCTGGCGCCCGCGTTCTACGTGATCGGCACGTCGATCGCCGGGTTCGTCGCGGTGGTGGTGCTCAAGGAGTCGGCACGGCGCCCGCTTCCGGGGGCGATGCCGAGCGTGCAGACCGAGGAGGAGGCGATCGCTCTCGTCGAGGGGCAGGACGACAACCCCGACCTCGATCTCGACGAGCTCTTCCCTGAGCGGGTGGAGCAGGCGGCGGATGCTGACGGGGCCGAGCCTGCCGAACCGGCCGAACCCGAGAAGGTCTGAGGCGGGGCGGGCGGCTACTCGCCCGCCGCTCCCTCTTCCTGCGCCTCTTCGTGATCGCGGATCACGTCGCGCAGCTCCTGGTCGAGATCGGCGGCCTCTTCGATCGCCGACGTCATGCCGGCGAGGAAGCGAGTGACCACCGCGCGCTCCTTGTCGGACATCTCGTCGACGAGCGACAGCATCCGTCGGTGCATCGCGCCCAACGTCTGGCGCACCTCGTCGTCGCTGCTCACGGTCGGAACCACGATGCCGGCGCGACGGTCGGTCGGGTGCGCCTCACGACGGACGTGGCCGCCCTTCTCGAGGCGGTCGATGAGGGTGGTGGTGGATGCCGTGGAGATCTGCAGCATGCGGGCGATGTCGATGGAGCGCACGATGCGGCCGGCGCGCTGCTCGCGCAGCAGGAAGCGCAGGGCGACCAGATCGGTCTCGTTCATGCGCATCGACGCGCGGGTGCGTGCGCGCATCGCGGTCTCGGCGGAGCGGTAGCGGCGCAGCAGGTTGAGCACGTCGACCGTGCTGGCGGAGTCGGCGTCGGGGTACCAGTAGCCGGAGCGGCCGAATTCTTCGGAGTTCTCCATCACGCCACCACCTCGTCGTCGCCCGCGATCGTCTGCTCGCTCTCCAGCATCTCGATCACGCCGGTCTCGACCTCTGCGGGAACGATGCGCAGGAGCCCACCGGTGATCGCGTCGTTCTCGGCGGCGGCGATCTGCTCGAGCCGCCATAGGGGCACGGTGGGGAAGCGCTCGCGCAGGCGCTCGAGCATCTCGGAATACAGGATGTATCCCGCCTCGTCGAGCGTGAATCGGTCGGCCATGGGGTCCCTTCCAGTGGCGGTATTCCATCCTCTCACCCGGAACACCCCTGATCGGCCATTGAAAATCGCTAGCCCACCTTGTTACCTGGGTGTCTTGTAGCATGGAGGTGTCAGGGGGTGACGAACATGATGAACGAGACGGCCACGATCACGTCGGTGCTGGTGCACTGCGTCGACGAGTTCCGTCGTGTCGATGCGCAGCTCGCCCGGCGTCAGGCGGCCAAGCGCGAGCCGAACGACACCGATCGCGTCGCGATGCGATTCATCACGGATGCTCCCACCGACGCTCCGGTGACGCCCGGCGACCTCGCTGCGCACCTCAGCGTGAGCACGGCCGCGATCACCAGCGTGATCCGCCGCCTGCAGGAACGCGGGCAGATCGTCGTCGCTGCGCATCCGGCGGACGCTCGGTCGAAGGTCCTCCGGCCGTCGCTGCGCGACCTCAACTCTCCGGCCGACGAGCTCACGCAGCGCATCGAATCGATCTCGAGCGAGTTCACGCCCGAGCAGACCGAGACGGTGGCTCGTTTCCTTCGCCGTTTGACCGAAGAGATCTCGGATCTGACGTAGAACCGGTAAATCCGAGTTGGCAAAGTAACTAGGTAACCTAGTAAAGTAAATCCCACGCAGTCTCGATTACGAGGAGAGCAGCATGGGACATCTGACCTACGGCAACACCGACGCAGCGATCGAAGTCGCGGACGCATTGCTCGTGCACTTGCGCGCCGTGACGGTCACGAAGCTGAGACGCAACGAGTCGTTCGCGCTCACTGTCCCCACCTGCGACGGATCGGTGCAGACCCTCTGGGTGCACGCGTCCATCCCCCTCCGGTTCTCGTTCGAGGGTGACCCGCAGCTGCACCGTCCGCTGCTCGCGAAGATGATGGAGGCCGCGAACTCGGCGAACGGCCTCGACCTCTCGCGCGACGAGTACACCGAGTCGCTCGAGCAGGCCCGCGAACTCCAGGCTGTGAGCGCCTGACATGCCCGGTCGAGATCGCAAGGCGTCGCGCGCGTCGCTCGCGCAGCCGCGGCGCCGCTTCACGCTCGCCCGTCCTCCTCGCGGCCTGTGGGTCGAGGTCGAGCGCGGGTTCCACGTCGGCAACGAGCGGGGAGTGTTCCTCGGATCGGTCAAGGCCGCCGACCCCGAGCCCGGGTACCACGCGTTCGGTGCGACCTCGGAGCACGTCGGGTGGTTCGACGAGCTCGAAGCGGCCAAGTCGGCCGTGGTCGCGGCATCCGCTCTTCCGGCGGCGGGCGAGCTGACGCACTGAGGTTTCGCGGGGTGGGGCCCTTCGACAGGCTCAGGGACCCAGTCGCGCACCTGGGTTGCTGAGCCTGTCGAAGCATCCCCCGCGAGGGACCCGGTCGAGCGGCTGGGTTGCTGGGCCTGTCGACGCATCCCCCCGTGGCGCGACGATAGCGTCGTGGTGATGAGAAACGACCGCCCCGACCGCACCACGCGGCGCGCACGTCTCGCCGTGTCGGCACTGTTCCTGACCAACGGCGCACTCTTCGCGAACATCCTGCCGCGGTACCCCGAGATCAAGGCCGCGCTCGGACTCGACAACCTCGGCTACGGGATCAGCGTCGCCGCGTTCCCGGCCGGCGCGATCGTTGCCGGTCTCGCCGCGGCCGTGCTCATCCGTCGAGCCGGGTCCGCGCGGGTGGCCGTGATCGGCACCGTGCTCACGAGCCTCGGTCTGCTCTCCGCCGCGCTCGCACCGTCGGGCGCGCTGTTCGCGGTCGCGCTCTTCTTGGGCGGGGCATCCGATGCGATCACCGACGTCGCCCAGAACGCGCACGGACTGCGTGTGCAACGGCGTTACGGACGCTCGATCATCAACTCCTTCCATGCGATCTGGTCGATCGGAGCAGTCATCGGCGGTGTCATGGCGGCCGGCGCGATCGCGCTGCGGCTCCCGGTGGGGATCCATCTCGGCATCTCGACCGCGGTGTTCGCGACCGTCGCCCTGATCGCGCTGCGCTTCTGCCTGCCCGGTCGTGACGACGAATCCGCCGACGCCGCACCGAACGGAGCATTCGCAATCGTCCGAGGTCGCCCGTCGGCGCGCACCCTGCTGATGCTCGTCGCGCTCACCCTCATCGCCATGGCCGGGGCAGTCGCCGAAGACGTCGGCAACACCTGGGCGACGCTGTACATCGGCCAGGAACTCGGGGCAGCGGCCGCCATCGCGCCCCTCGGATTCATCGCGCTCGTCGGCGCGCAGTTCATCGGACGGATGCTGGGCGACCCCCTGACCGATCGCTTCGGGCAGCGCGCGGTCGCCCGAGCCGGCGGCCTCATCGCGGCAACCGGGATGACAGTTGCGCTCCTGTTCCCGAGCGTGCCCGGAACGATCGCCGGGTTCGCGGCCGTCGGGTTCGGGATCGCGACGCTCATCCCGGCGGCAATGCACGCCGCCGACGAACTCCCGGGGCTGCGCCCGGGCGCAGGGCTCACGGTGGTGTCGTGGTTGCTGCGACTCGGGTTCCTGCTGTCACCGCCGTTCATCGGATTCCTCGCCGAGACCGAGGGGCTGCGCGTAGGGCTCGTCGTTGCGCCGGTCGCCGCTCTCGTCGCGGTCGTGCTGGCTGGTGCGTTGGAGGGGCGCCGCATTCGGTAGGGGTGTCTCGGGGCGGGGCCCTTCGACGGGCTCAGGGACCCAGTTTCTGGGGCGGGGCTCGAAGCACCCCCACGCGGAGGAGATCTCGCCTAACTCAGGAGAGTTCGCGGCATCCGCTCCTGCGTTACGTGAGATCTCCTCCGCTGGTGCGCGGTGGGGCCCTTCGACGGGCTCAGGAACCCCCAGTGTCCGGGGCGGGGCCACGCACGGGAGAGGGGCCCGCTGGCGAACCTGCGGGCCCCTCTCCGTGCACTCAGACCTGCGCGCCTCGGCGACGGATCATCAGCCCCGCGCCGGCGAGCAGTGCCAGGATGCCGAGCATCCAGAGCAGCGATGCCTCGCCGCCCGTCGCGGGCAGCGTGCCCTCGTCGGAACCGGTGCCGTCACCGGCATCCGTCCCGTCGCCCGGGGTGACGGCCCCGCCGCCGCCCGTGCCGGGGTCGGTCGGGTCGGCCTGCGGCGCCACCGTGACGATGCTCTGCGCGGTCGCCGTCGTGCCGTAGTCGTCGGTCACCGTGTAGACGAGCGTGTACGCGCCCGCCGACGGTGCGACCATGCGCGCCAGGGCTTCCGTCTGCACGAGCTCGACCTCGATCCGGTCGGTGAGGTCGACGCCGTTCGCGTCCTTCGCCGAGACTCCGGCGAGCTCGTCGAACTCCTCGCCCTCGACGACGGTGCGGGTCGGCGGGACGCCGCCGAACGTCGGCTCGACCGCGGTCACGGTCACCGTCCGCTCGACGACCGTCTCGTTGCCGGCCAGGTCGGTCACCCGGTAGGTGAGCGTGTAGACACCGGGCTTCGTGGTGTCGACCGTGCCCTCGACCGTGATGGCCGACGTCACGTCGCCGTCGATCTCGTCGGTCGCCGAGACGCCCGCGAGCGGCTCGAACGGCTGACCCTGCGCCACCTCGGACTCGGCGGGCAGGCCCGCGAACTCCGGACCCTTCTCGTCGTCGGCCGTGCGGGTGAGCGTGACCTCGTCGATCACCTTGCGATCCATCGTCTGATAGGTCGTGAGGGTGATCGCCTCGGGCGTCACATCGACGTCGGTGTACTGCGGCTGGTTCGACTGGTCCTTGATGGCCGCCTCGGGAGACGACGCGTCGAGACCGTAGAACTTGCTGCCGCTCGAGGAGTTGCCGGTCACGTACAGCACCTGCCCCTCCTCGGCCGCGAGGGTCACGCCCGACTTCTCCTGCGCCTCGAGGTCTCCGGCCGGCGTCGTGCCGTCCATGAGGTAGCTGCGCGTATAGATGTGGTCGTGACCGGCGAGCACCAGGTCGACACCGAGTTCGCTGAACACCGGTGCGAGGGCCGCACGGCGCTCCTTGACGTCCTGCTCCACGGAGTGGAACGCGGCGGAGTACAGCGAGTGGTGCATGACCACGACGATCCAGTTCGCCTCGGCGCCCTGCTCCTCGACCACCTGACGCAGGAAGGCCGCGTGGTCCTCCTCGTTCGCGCTGCGCGCGTTGGTGTTGATGTTGAGGTAGAGCACGCCGTTGTAGGTGTACCAGTAGTCGCCGCCTGCACGCCCGTCGATGCCCTCGTACCCGTGGATCTCGGAGCGGTTCGGGGTGAAGAAGTGCGAGTTGAACTGGTCGGACTGGTTGTCATGGTTACCGATGGTCGCCGTGAAGGGCACCTGCTTGAGCAACTCGGGGGCGATCAGCGAGGCGTACTCGTCTTCGGAACGGTGCGTCTCGATCTGGTCACCACCGCTCACGATCATCGAGGCATCCTTCTCGTACTGGTCGATCTGGGTGAGCGATGCGGCCCAGCGGTCGCGGTCGTTCTGCCAGCTGCCCGACGCACCGATCTGCGCGTCCGTCAGGTAGACGAAGCTGTACGACTCGTCGAACGTGCCGGTCCACAGCTCGTACGAGCGCGACCATCCCATCTCGTCGTTGCCGACCCGGTACAGGTACGAGGTCTCCTCGGCCAGGCCGTCGATGATGACCTGGTTCGAGTAGCGACCGTCGCGCGCCTGCGCGGTGGTGGCATCGATCGTGCGCGCCTCGGCGACCGGGAACCCGGCGCCGGTACGAGCGGATGCCGGTGCGACCTGCACCTGCGCGGCGATCTGACGGTCGGTGTAGAACGTCAGGTTGCGCTGCGTCTCGTCGGATCCGACGTGCAGGAGCACGTCGGAGATCGCGGCGGGAGCACCCTCGGCGGCGATGGTGAGCGACTTCAGCTGCATGAACACGTCGGAGCTCGTGGCGTTGGTGTTGTGCACCTGCACCGTGATCGTGTTCGTGCCCGCCTGCAGGACGGATGCCGGAACCGTGAACGCACCGGTCAGCGGAGCCGTGCCGTTGTCTCCGGCGTAGACCATGTTGCTCGGGCCGTTGCCGATGCGTGCATCCGCGAAGCCACCGACGAGCGTGCCGTTGACGTAGACGCGCGCGGCGTCGTCGTAGGCCAGCTCGCCGTTCAGCTGCGTGATCTGCGCGAGATCAGCGGCGTCGATGTCGAACGTCGTGCGGAAGAAGAACGCCTCCGTGTTGGTGGTGCCCGCCTTGTACTGGGTGACGAGGGTGTTCGGCGTGTAGCCGCCCCCCAGGTCGCCGATCGCGCCGCCCTTCGCCCCGAAGCTGACGGTGCCGGTCTTCCACGACGAGTCGTCGTAGTCGGCGGCGGTCCAGCCGGTGTGGGTCGGAAGGCCCGCGGCGGGGTCGTCGGCCGTGTCGTGGAAGCGCCACACGGTGTCGGCGCTCGTGACCGCGGTGCCGTCGATCTCGATCGGTGCCTGCACGGTCGGCTCGGTGGGCTCCTGCGCGTCGGGACGCACGGGAAGCGCGGGCTCGCCGGGCTCGGTCGTGTCGACCGGGCGCAGGGCGACGTCGAAGACGTGCATGATGCCCTTCGACACGTCGTTCGGCAGGGTGACGCTCGCGACCTGCTTCTTCGGGTCGAGCGGAACGACCGCCGTCGCGAAGAGGTTCGGCTTGGCGGTGTCGGAGCCACCGCTGAGCGTGTTGCGCTTCGTGAGCGGCACCAGGCGGATGTTGCCGGGCTCGGCGCCCGTGTTCGTCCAGTCGGTGAGACGCACGTCGACCTTCTTGGTCGTGCCGTCGGAGTACGTCACGAGAGCGGTGCCGCGCGACGGTCCGTTGGTCGCGAGACCCAGGAACGAGATCCCGGATGCCGAGACGTCGCCGAAGTCGAGGACCTGGCCGTTCGGGATCCAGTGGTCGACCTCGCCGGCCACCGTGTCGGGCCACGTGAATTCGACACCGGTCTCGCCGAGCGGGAGCTTCGCCCCGCCCGTGACGCCGGCCGCCGCGAGGTCTTCACGCGAGAGACCGATGCCACCGGCATCCAGCCCACCCATGTTCACCGCGCCGTCGGACGTGATGCCGACCGAGTTGCGGCTGTCGCTGCCGTCGCGGAACGACGGGGGCACGTCGCCCTCGCCGGTGCCCCACGTTCCGGCCGTCGCGCCCATCGTGAAGTCGAGCGTGCCGCCCGAGCGCGCGAAGTCGGCGGGCAGCCACGACGCGGTCTGCGCCTGACCGTTCACCGACAGGCCCGTCGTATAGCGACGGTCGTCGCCGGCGCCGGGTGCGTCGATCGTGATGGTGCGGTCGGAGCCGATCGAGGTGATCTCGATGTGCTCGAACATCGGCGCCGAGACCAGCAGGTCGGCGGTGCCCCAGATCGCGGGCATCAGACCGATGTTGGCCCAGACGTACCAGGCGCTGAACGAGCCGAGGTCGTCGTTGCCGAACAGGCCGTCCGGGTCGGTCGTGAAGAGCTCGTCGGCCGCGCGGTACAGCGTCTCGGTCGTCTTGTGCGGAGCCTGCAGCCAGTTGTACACCCAGGGGAGGCCGAAGCTGGGCTGATTGGCGATGTACGCCGCGTCGCTGAACGCGCCCGCGTCGAGGTCGCGCAGGATGTGGTCGAGCTGCTCGGTCGCGGCGTCCTCCCCGCCGCGCAGGTCGATGAGCTCGGCCATGTTGTGCGCCACGTTGAAGCCGTACTGGTAGCCGGTCGACTGCTCGAACTGCGCGCCCTGGGTGGTGAGCGAGGTGTTCAGGAAGCCGTTGCGGTTGCGGGCGTCGATGTGCCCGGTGGCCGTGTTGAAGATGTTCTTCCAGTTCTGCGAACGGGTCGAGAACTGCTCGTACGCCGCCTCGTCCCCGAGGCGCTTCGCGAGCTGCGCGATCGCGAAGTCGTTCGTCGTGTACTCGATCGTGCGCGAGGTCGCGGCGCCCTGCTTGTCTCCGTCGATCCATCCGTGGATGCCGTACATCACGGCATCCGATCGTCCGGTGTTCGTCATCGGCAGCGTCTGCGTCGCGAGCATGGTCTCGAGAGCCTTCGCGCGGTCGTAGTCGGTCGAGCCGAAGTCATCCGTCGCCGCGACGATGTTCTGCAACGAGTCGCCGCTCATCTTCGTCTGGATCTGGTTGTAGGTCGGCCAGCTCGTCCACTTGCCCGACTGCGTCACCATGTCGACGATCGACTGGTTGATGTCGCTCGCGCGGTTCGGGAAGAGCAGGGCCACGAGCTGCGACTGGCCACGGTAGGTGTCCCAGCCCGAGAAGTTCACGTAGAAGTCGCGACCCTCCTCGACCTGGTGCAGCTGACCGTCGTAGCCGGTGTAGGTGCCGTCGACGTCCTGGAACGTGTTCGGGTGCAGCAGCGAGTGGTAGAGCGAGGTGTAGAAGGTGATGCGGTCGCGGTCGGTGCCGCCGGTCGCATCGATCGACCCGAGGGCCTCTTCCCACGTCGCGCGCGCCTGGGCGCGGGTCTGGTCGAAGTCGAGGGCCGCGGTCTCGGCCTGCGCGTTCGCGCGGGCGCCGTCGACCGAGACGTAGCTCAGGCCGATCTTGGCCGTGACGTCGGCGCCGTCGGCGAAGGTCAGGTAGGCGCCGGCGCCGTGCTTGGTGGCGGCGGATGCGTCGGTGCCACCCGCCTGCACGCCTGCCGGCGTCCAGGTGCCGAACGACTCGACCGGCTGGTCGAAGGTCGCCGAGAAGTAGGCGGTGTACTGCGAGCCGCCGTTGCAGACGATGTTCGCCTTGACCGAGCCGGAGAGCTCACCCGTCGCCGGGTCGAAGGCGATGTCGGAGGCGTGCACCTGGTTGTTCGACCCGCCGGCTTCGAACAGCAGCGTCGAGGTCTCGGCTGCGGCGTCGAACGAGTAGCGGCTCACCGCGGTGCGGGTCGTGCTGGTGAGCTCGGCCTGCACGTTCTCGAGGCCGATGGAGTAGTACCCGGGCTCGGTCTCTTCGTTCGCGTGGTCGAAGTCGAGGAAGTACTCGCCGATCGCGCTCGCCGGGTTGCTCGGCAGGGCGCCGTCGCTCAGGGCGCCGGTGAAGGGGATGACCGGGAAGTCGAAGCCACCGAAGTTCGACCGGCATCCGGTGCCCGAGAGGCGGGTCATGCCGAAGCCGCGGAGCTGATCGGCGTTGTACTCGTAGCCGCCGTACTGCTGGCCGTTGCCGGTCTCGAAGGTGGTCGGGCTCGACTGCACCATGCCGAACGGCACGGTCGCGCCGGGGTAGGTGTTGCCGTAGTGGTCGTTGCCGCGGGCGGTGTTCTGGTCGTTCATCTCGGTGCCGATGAACTGGTCGACGGCCTCGAACGGGGTGAGGGTCGAGACCTCTTCGGCGTAGGCGGCGGGCGTCACGAGGACGGACGACGCCGTGAGGGCGGTGATGACTCCGGCGGCGAGGGCCGCACGGCGCCTTCTCATGTGTCGGCCGGGGGCGGCCGAACGCATGGGGGGCATGGATTACCTCCGTGTGGTGGGTGGGGAGGCGTTGCCCACATATCTGACAACGCTGTCAGGAACACTATGGAGGTTTCTGGACGGGATGTCCAACAAAAGGTGAACGTTTGGGGTGGAGGTGCGCGGGGTGGGCCCTTCGACAGGCTCACGGACCCAGTCACTCAACTGGGACCCGGTCGAACAAGTGCTTTGCTGAGCCCCAGAAACTGGGTTGCTGAGCCTGTCGAAGCAGCTCGCCCCGCGGCATCCGTCCGTTACTGGGCGGTGTAGCCGCCGTCGACGAGGTGGTAGCTGCCGGTGACGAAGCTGGCGGCGTCGCTGGCGAGGAAGGCGATGAGGTTCGCGACCTCGTCGGCCTGGCCGAGGCGGCCGATCGGGTGCTTGCTCACGAGGTATGCCTTCGCCTCTTCGCCCATGGTGGCGAGCAGCGGGGTGTCGATGAAGCCGGGGCCGACCGAGTTCACGCGCACGCCCTGCGCCGAGTACTCGAGCGCGGCCGACTTCGTCATGCCGACGACGGCGTGCTTGGCGGCGACGTAGGCGGGCGAGTTCGCGAAGCCGACGCTGCCGAGGATCGACGCGATGTTGACGACCGAACCGCCGCCGTTCGCGAGGATCGCGGGCAGCTGCGCCTTCATGTTGCGGAAGACGGCGTTGAGGTTGATCGAGATGACCTTGTCCCAGGCCTCGTCGGTGTACTCGGCGGTGGGGGCGGATGCTCCGCCGATGCCCGCGTTGTTCACGCCGATGCGCAGCGGGGCGAGGGAGTTCGCGAGTTCGACCGACGAGGCGATCCAGGCCGGGTCGGTCGCATCGCCGACGGATGCCTCGGCGACGCCGCCCGCGGCACGGATCTCTTCGACGACCGCGTTCGCGTGCTCGGCGTTCAAGTCGTTCACGACGACCGCGGCGCCGTTCTTCGCGAGGAGGAGGGCGGTGGCCTTGCCGATTCCGCTGCCTGCTCCGGTGACGATCGCCGAGCGGTCCGAAACGTCGTACTGAGCCATGAGTGGGCTTCTTTCCCGGGCGGGCACTGCTTCCGGGAGATCTTCTCGGGACGGTCCGTCCTTCTCTTCAGCCTACGCCCGAATGCGACAGGTGGATTCGCGTGAATAGAGTTTTTGGGTGGTGTTCGGCATCCGTCCTCCCATCACGGAGTTCTCCTCCCGGGCGGGGCGGGGTGGGGCGCTTCGACAGGCTCAGCGACCCAGTTGTGGGCTCAGCGACCCAGTTGTGGGCTCAGCGACCCACGCGGCTCAGAGCACTGGGTCCCTGAGCCTGTCGAAGGGTCCCGCACGAGGCACCTCAGCGGATGCGGGCGATCTGCAGCTGGATGCGGGCCGTGTCGGGGGTGTGCGCGAGGAGCGTGTCGGCGACCCGTCGTGCGGTGTCGACGCTGCTGTCGTCGACCGAGGTCGCGATGCGCGTCGACACCGTGGTCACCTCGTCGCGGTCGGTCGTGACGAGCACGTCGGCGACGGGGCCGTCGGCGTCGGTGGCGGATGCCGCGGCGATGACCTCCGGAAGGCGGGCGAGCAGGGGCCGGGCCGTGAAGACGTTCGTCACGCCGGGGATGGTGCGCACGTGGCGCGCGAGGTCAGCGGGCTCGCCGGGGGTGATGAGGCTCATGACGCATCCTTGCTGTCGGTGTGGATGTCTTCGACGGAGATGTTGACCGCGGTGACGTTCAGGTCGGTGTGCTTCGCGAGCGCGGCATACGCCACCTCGCGCAACTCGTCGGTGAGCTTCTGGATGGAGGTTCCGAAGCGCACGGATGCCGTGAGGTTGATCTCGACCGGCGCCCCGAGCGTCTCGGCGTCGCCGACGATCTCGGTGCGGCTGACGAAGACGCCGTCGATCGCGTCACCGCTGTCGCGCAGCAACGCGCGCACCGCACCCTCGGTCACGGTGATCTGCACGCGCGGGTCGGGGTGGCTGATAGGCAGGCTGCGCCCGGCGTGCAGCTCTTCCTGGATCGAGGTGAAGATGCGCTCGAACCAGGATTCCGGCGGGGCGGGGAGTTCGGCGGCATCCGCATCGATGAGGTCGCGTGAGAGGCGACCGACGCGCTCCAGCGCCTCGAGGGCGTTGAGGCAGTCGGGGCAGCTCTCGATGTGCGGGTCTGCCGGCGTGCGATCACGGTCGAGGTAGTCGGAGAGCTCGTCGATGGTCGTGCCGCAGTCGAGCGCGGCATCGTGGTCGTGCGCGGTCATCGCCAGCCTCCCATCTGGATCGTGATGCTCGATCGGGCACGGGAGAGGAGTCCTCTGACCGTGCTGGGTGAGGTGTCCATTTCCTCTGCAATCTCGGCGTAGCTGAGTTCTGCGACCTGTCGCAGCAACCAGCACCGTCGTTGGTCTTCGGGAAGTGTGTCCAGCGCTTGCGACAGGGCCGCGAGCTGGGCGTTGCGGATGGCGATCTGCTCGGGTTGGACGCTCTCGTTATGAGGGGCATCGTAGCCGGTGAGCGACGCATCCGAGGGGCGCTTGCGCAGGTGCGCGAAGGCCTCGCGGCTGGCGATCCGCATGAGCCACGACTTCACGGCATCCGGGTCGCGCAGCGAGTCGAGCTGCCGCCAGGCGGTGACGAGCGCGTTCTGTACGACGTCGTCGGCCTCGCTCAGCGACCCGACGACCCGTGACACGTAGGCGCGCATCGATCCGGCGTAGCGCCGCACGATCTCGCGGAACGCCGCCGAATCCCCGTCGACGGCGCGGTGCACGAGCACGCGGTCCGAGACCGCTGCCAGGCGCCCGCCCGGCGTTCCCGATGCCTGTGCCATCGGTCCTCCGAAACTTCTTCAGAAGTTTTTTGTGACGAATCCCACGTTCCGTCGCTCTTACTTTTGAGCGACGCTAATCGCTCCCGGTGCGGCCCGGCGAGGGCTTGCGTCCGGAACTCGGAAGAGATAGGACTCGTCATGGCAACGCAGGACCAGAAGAACACCGTCGCCACCCCCGCCGAGAAGGAGCTGTCGAACGGCACGCCCTCCACCCCGGCCGTGCCCGCACCCCGGGTCGACCGTTCGGCCGGTTTCTCGACGTCGCGCATCCCGGCGGATGTGGATGCTGCCGGCACGACGACCATCGCCGAAGGCGTGGTGGCCAAGGTCGCCGGCATCGCCGCCCGCGAGGTCGCCGGTGTCTACGCGCTCGGTGGCGGCGGAGCCCGCGCCTTCGGTGCGATCCGCGATGTGATCAACGCCACCGACCTGGCGCAGGGCGTCAAGGTCGAGGTCGGCGAGACGCAGGCCGCCGCCGACATCACCATCGTCGTCGAGTACCCGGCGCCGATCCAGGATGTCGCGAACAACGTGCGCGCGGCCGTGGCCGGTGCGATCACCCGCCTCGTCGGTCTCGAGGTCGTCGAGGTCAACGTCGAGGTCAATGACGTGCACGTGCCCGGCGACGACACCACCGACCACGACGAGTCGCGCGTCTCATGAGCGCCACCGCCACCGGTGCCCTGATCGGCGCCCTCCTCGCGTTCGCCGCCCTGATGTTCGGGTTCTGGGGGTTCCTCCTCACGGCCGTGTTCGTCGGGATCGGCGCACTCGTGGGGCGCATCGCCTCGGGCAAGCTCGACGTCCGCGGACTCGCCGACGTCTTCACGGGGCGGCGCACCTCCTGATGCGCGTCGACCGGATCGTCTCTACCGGTGCCGGCCCGACCGGGCCGGCCACCGGTGGCGAGGCCGTCGCCGGCCGCGTCGTGGTGCGCGAGCGCGTCTATCGGACCGTGGCGGAACAGGCATCCGCCGCACTGATCGGCGTCTCCCGCGGTGACGTGAAGGCCGATGTCGTCGAGCGCGGAGCGGGTCTCGCCCTGCGCATCTCGTCACCGCTGCCCGTGCCGGATCTCGCCGACACGGCGGCGATCGCGGCGACCACCCCGGTGCTCGAACGGGCCCGCGAGCTGCAGGAACAGCTGCAACAGAACCTGACCGGCGTCTTCGGACGCGAGGTCACCCGGATCGCCGTCACCATCACCGGCGCCATCATCCCCGAAAGGAGGCGTGTGCGATGAGCACTCCCGCTCTGCGTCGCGTCGTCCGACGCGAGACGCACTCGCCGCGCACGGTCGCGATGTTCGTCGCCGTCGTGCTGCTGGTGCTGGCGCTCGCGTACGTCGGCCTCGAGATCGTGTTGAGTCTCGCCGCGCAGCCCGCGCTGCTGGTCGGACCGGGCGCTGCTGCCGGATGGCTGATCGGGTTGCCGACCTTCCCGGCCGGACTCGTGATCGCGGGCAGCGTCGTGCTCGCGCTGATCGGACTCCTCTTCGTCGTGCTGGCGGTGACCCCGGGGCGGCTGTCGAAGCACACCCTCGAAGCGGGGGACCGCGCGATCGTCGTCGACAACGGCGTGATCGCGAGCGCCCTCGCCCAGCACCTCGCCGAAGAGACCGGTATCGCCCGCGACGACATCACCGTCGGCGTCGGCCACCGCAGCGTCGACGTGACGATGCGCCCGGGTGCCGGCATCCCCCTCGACCGTGCCGAGGTGCAGTCGGCCGCCGAGGCCGAGCTGCAGACCTACCGTCTGACCCGCACCGTGCGCACGCACGTGCGAATCGAGCGCCCCATCGAGAAGGAGGACGAGCTGTGAACGCCACCAATCGTGCGCTGAATCGCGTGCTCCTCCTCGTGATCGGGTTGCTGCTGCTCGCCCTCGGTGCGGCCGGCATCGCGATCGCGAGCTGGCCCACCGCTGCCGAGATCTGGAAGGAGGCGGGTCGGAACGCCGAGTCCTGGTTCGACCAGGCGGGCGCCGCGACACGCATCGCCGGAGGTGCAGCCTCGTGGATCGGCATCGGCGCGCTCGCCGCGGTCGTCGTGGTGATCGTGCTGCTGATCCTCGCGCTCGGCAGCGTGATCGGTCGGCGGTCGAAGACGGCGATCCGGTCGTCGGGCGCGCAGAACGCGCTGGGGCGGGTCACGGTCACCGAATCGTTCGTGTCGGATGCCGTGAAGAACTCGCTCGCGCGACGCGACGAGATCCTCTCGGCCAGCGTCACCGCGAACGACATCCGCCGGGAGCCGGTGCTGCACGTGTCGGTCACGCCGCGGCAGAACACCGATCCGCGGGAGCTCGTCGACCACGTCGACCAGTTGCTCACGAACCTCGCGACCCTTACCGGCCGCGACACCGCCGCCTACGTCTCGATCCACACGGGGCTCCGCGCGCGGCTCGCCCACGATCGGCGGAGGTTGTCGTGACGGCATCCGCCCGCTGACCCGGGCTGAACAGACTCATCACCGGTCGCGATCGGCCGGGCGATGAGACGGCGGGAGCAGCATCCCGCCGTCGGAATCACCACCACAACGAAGGGAAACATCATGGGACTCGACGACAAGATCAAGAACGCTGCCGAAGACATCGCCGGTAAGGCGAAGGAGGCCGCGGGCAAGGTGACCGGCAACGAGAAGCTCGAGGCCGAGGGCAAGGCCGATCAGGCCAAGGCCGACGTCAAGAAGGCCGGCGAGAACGTCAAGGACGCGTTCAAGGGCTGAAACGCTTCCCAGCCGTGCGCTGGGTGAGACCTGCTGGGGACAGTAGGAGGGGGCGGGGCCATTCGACGGCCCCGCCCCTGTTTCGTGTGTGTACGGGGTGGGACGCTTCGACAGGCTCAGCGCCCCAGTTGTGTCTCAGCGACCCAGTTGTCTCTCAGCGACCCAGTTGTGTCTCAGCGACCCAGTCTCGGCCCAGGGGCCCGAAGCCACTGGGTCCCTGAGCCTGTCGAAGGATCCCGCCACGAGAAACGCCGGTGAGTTCCGGTTCCCCCGTCGCGGCGGTCGTCCGGCGTCAGGCGATCCGGGAGTGGGCCGCGGCTCTGCACGTCTCGATGGGGTGATGGCATCAAGGCAGGGCGGGTGGTCATCGCCGACGTGACGACTAGCGTCGTCTTATGTATCGACCGTTCATGAACACTCCGGAGCAGCTCGAATCCCTGGAAGGACAGCAGTATCTCGTGCTGCGGCCGACGGGGGAACTGGCGGATCGCTTCAGAGCCGAACAGAACGATGCTCTGGTTCTGAGTCGGCTCCCGCACCCCTACACCGGCCATGTGACGCTGCGCGG
This sequence comes from Microbacterium sp. NPDC008134, assembly GCF_042957055.1. Classification (NCBI taxonomy): domain Bacteria; kingdom Bacillati; phylum Actinomycetota; class Actinomycetes; order Micrococcales; family Microbacteriaceae; genus Microbacterium; species Microbacterium sp. NPDC008134. The sequence continues at coordinate 207,633 of NZ_JBIBHO010000001.1, forward strand.
CTTCTACGAGCCGACGCGTCGAGCAGATCTCACCGCACTCGTGCGCACCTGGGCCATGGAGCAGGATCCGATCGAGATGACCGGTGAGGCCATCGATTCTTTTCCGGACCCCTGGCAGATCCTCATCCTCCGCTTGGCTCGCACCGATTCCCTCGTCTCCGCCTATGCGACTCTGACCGAGCGGCTCGATGCGACGGACTTCCACCGGCTCGGCGAGCTCCCCCTCGATGAGTGGACGTTCCATATGTCCGTCGTCTACGGCAAGGCGCTGTCGGGCGCGGACTGGACGGCGATCGAGTCCGCACGAGTCTCGGAGTTCGCGCACCCCGTGTGCGAGACGGCCACTCAACTCGAGCTCGTCTCGTACTCGAACGGTGCGGAGCGCAGGGAGGTGATCCCGCTCGGGCGTTGAGGTGTGGAACAACCCCGCCCGCTTGTTTAGCCGAGTTTAGTGACGGGCCCAGCGGATGAATCAAATTCAAATTCCTTGAAATGAGGGCATTTCGAGCCTTGCGCGCGCACTCTTGACGTTTACCTACAAAACCGGTTTACTAGTTCGCAGGCGGCCCGGCCGCCCACACAGCAGGAAGCCGACCCGAGGCATCCGAACAAAGGAGTTTTCGCAATGAAGCGTTATGCTGGTGTTCTCGCACTCGCCGCCCTCGCCCTGCCCCTCGCGGCATGCGGCTCGACCGGCGGCGCCGCCCCCGCAGAGGGAGAGCTGACCTCCGGCCCGATCTCGATCTGGTACTCGACGAACGAGCAGGAGATCGAGTGGGCCGAAGCCGTGGTCGAGGCGTGGAACGCCGACCACCCCGACGAGCAGGTCACCGCCGCGGCCATCCCCTCCGGCAAGTCATCAGAGGATGCGATCGGTGCGGCCATCACCGCCGGCAACACCCCGTGCCTGGTCTACAACACCGCTCCGGCCGCGGTCCCCGCCTTCCAGAAGCAGGGCGGCCTGGTCAACATCTCGACGACCTTCGAGGACGGCGAGTCCTTCATCACCGAGCGTTCGGGTGATGCGGCCGACGGCTTCCGCTCGCCCGACGGCGACCTGTACCAGGTGCCGTGGAAGGCCAACCCCTTCATGCTCTACTACAACAAGGACGTCTTCACGGCCGCCGGCCTCGATGCCGAGAACCCCGAACTCGCCACCTATGACGACGTGCTGGCCGCTGCGGCAGCCATCAAGGAGAGCGGTGCCGCCGACTACTCGCTGTACCCGCCGGCATCCGGCGACTACACGAACTCGCTCTTCGACTTCTACCCGTTCTTCCTCGCGAACTCGGGCGGCACGCAGCTCGTGAGCGACGGCGCCGCCGCCTTCACCAGCGACGAGGGCCTTGAGACGCTCGAGTTCTGGAAGACCATGTACGCCGAGGGCTACTCCTCGGCTGAGGCCTACAGCGGCGACGCCTGGGCCGGCCCCTTCGCCGACGGCGTCGCGGCCATGGGTATCGCGGGGCCGTGGGGCGCCGCCGCGTTCGACGGCAAGGTCGACTACGGCGTGGTGCCGTTGCCGACCGCCGCGGGCACCGCCCCCGAAGACACCTATACCTTTGGCGACTCGAAGAACGTCGGTCTCTACACCTCGTGCGAGAACAAGCAGACAGCCTGGGACTTCGCGAAGTTCTCGATGGATGCCGAGAACGACCTCGCGCTGCTCGAGACGACGGGCCAGTTCCCGACGCGCACCGATGTCGACGCGATCGCCGGTGACTACCTCGCCGAGAACCCGGTGCTGGCGACCTTCTCGGCATCCGTCCCGCTCACCGTCGACGTGCCCAACGTCGCCGACGCGACCGAGATGTGGCAGACCTTCCGCGACGCGTGGGGTCAGGCCGTTCAGGCCGGTGAGGGTGATCTCGAAGAGACGTTCACGACCGCCGCAGACAAGATCGATGCACTGATCGCCCAGGGCTGATCGATCGGGAACGGCCCCCGGCCGGTCACCTCCGGGGTGCGCGTGTCATGGCGCGCACCCCGGTCCTCCGCCTCGATGCCCGAACATCGAGGCCCCTGCAGCACCCGGCAAAGGAGCCCCGCCATGAAACGCATCGCCGCGTTCATCGCCTTCACCCTCGCACTCGTCCTCGGGTCTTCCGCCCTCGCGACCCCGGCATCCGCCGCTCCGGAGGACGACGTCGCCACCGTGATCGATCGCCTCGAGGAGTACTACCTCGGTCAGGGCGACGAGATCATCATCGCCAACGGCATCTACCTCGCCCGCACCTCGGAAGCGCTCGACTACGTCGCCTCGCAGAACGCCGACGGCTCGTGGTCGGATGTGGACTACGCCGACCGCACCAGTTCGGCGAACGGCAGCGTGTGGTCGGCGTACACGGCGCTGTATCGGATGCTGGCGATGACGCAGGCCTTCAAGGACCCGAACGCCGAGGGCTTCGGCGACCCGCGTCTCGTCGACGCGGTGGGGCGCGCTCTGCTGCATTGGGACCGCGTGAACCCGGGCAACACCAACTGGTGGGAGACCGAGATCGGCGAGTCCATCGCGATGGGACGCATCTCGATGTTCCTCGGCGAGGCGCTCAGCCCCGAGGCCTTCGACGTCGCGCTGAAACACAACACCGGCAAGCTCGACCCCGTCGGAGCGAACGGCTCGTGGCGCACGTCGAACTACATCTTCGAGGCTCTGTCGACCCGCGACATCGCGAAGGTCAAGGAGGGCTTCGCGACCATCATCGCCACGATCGCGGTCGACCACTCGGGCTCGGTGCAGGAGGCCGTGCAGCCGGACGGCAGCTTCTGGGCCCACGGTGCGCAGCTCTACAGCGAGGGCTACGGCATGGTGCTGTTCACCTACGCGGCGCTGTGGTCGGACGTGGCTCGCGGCACCGGGCTCGCGTTCACGCGCGATCAGCTCGATTCGATCGCCTTCTACTTCATCAGCGGAACACGCTGGCTCATCCGCGGCGAGATCGGCATGCTCTACCTCAACTACCGTCCGCCGAAGACGGTGAACGACATCACCAGCCACGCGTCGGAGTTCATCGAGCCGCTGCAGCGGATGGTGCGCACGGACGCCCTCTACGCCACCGCGTACCAGGCCGTCCTCGACGGGGTGCTCGGCAAGACCGAGACGAACGGCGTCACCGGCAACAAGTACTTCTGGCGCTCGGAGTTCTCCTCTCATCTGCGTGACGGGTACGGCATCTTCACGCGCCTCAATTCATCGCGCACGTTCGGCGCCGAGCTTCGCACCTCGTACCGCGACGAGCTCGGCAACCCGGTCTACTGGAATGCGATGGGTTCGACCGCGATCCAGGTGAACAACCGCGAGTACCTCGACCTCGGCCCCGCGTTCGACTGGTGGCACTACCCGGGCGTGACCGCGCCGAACATCAAGCGCACCGAGCGCGGCTTCGAGAACCGCGGCCGCAACGGCGACGGCGGAAGCTTCACAGGCGGCACCTCGAACGGCGAGTTCGGCGTGAGCGTGCTCACCCTCGACACCGCGGGCACCGCCGCCCAGAAGAGCTACTTCTCGTTCGACGAGGGCATGGTGGCGCTCGGCGCCGGCATCGGCTCGACGAGCGACGCGGCCGTGCACACGACCGTCAACCAGGCATCCGCCAAGCCGAACGCGAGCGTCGGAGGGCAGCCGGTCGCCGCGGGCACCGATCAGCAGGGCGTCGGCACCGCGACCTGGGCGTACAACGACGAGGTCGGCTACGTCTTCGCCGCGGGTCAGGACGTGAAGGTCTCGAACAAGACGCAGTCCGGCAGCTGGGAGGGCGAGGAGACTCTCAGCCGCGACGCGTTCTCGCTCTACGTCGACCACGGCACGAAGCCGTCGGCCGCCACCTACGACTACACCGTCCTGCCGGCGGCGACCCCGGCCGAGGTCGAGGCGTACGCGGCGAAGCCCGCGATCCGCACCCTGCGCAACGACACCTCCGTGCAGGCGGTGCGCAGCGCCGACGCGGGCATCACGATGGCGACCTTCTACGCCGCCGGCGACCTCGATCTGGGCGACGGCCGCACACTGTCGGTCGACCAGCCCGCGACCGTGCTCCTCGACGAGCGCGGCGACGCCCCCGTCGTGAGCCTGTCGAACCCCGATCGCGCTGGGCTCTCGGTCGGCGTGAACCTCACCGGTGCCGGACAGGAGCGGCACGGTGTGTTCACGCTCGGCTCGGGCGAGAACCTCGGCAAGACGGTGACCGCCGCGCTCGCCGAGGGCGCGCTGCCGACGGCATCGCCGTACGCGGCGAGCAGCACGGTCGACGGCGCCTCCGCTGCGGCGCTCGGCGACGGCGACACCGCGTCGGCCTGGCACTCGGCATCCGATGGCACGCAGTGGGTCTCGACTCGGCTTCCGCGCGGATCGTGGGTCACGAAGGCGACGATCGATTGGACGGATGCCTACGCCACCGAATATGTCGTGCAGACCTCGCCGAACGGCGTCGACTGGACCGATCGTGCCGCCGTCACCGGCGGTGACGGCGGGGTCGACGAGGTGCCGATCAACCCCACCGCGGCCGAGCACGTCCGCGTGCTGCTGCTGGACGGCGAGGGCGCGGGCTACGGCATCCGCGAGCTGACCGTCGCATCGAGTGTGAACCTGGCGATCGACAGTGCGACCCGGGCATCCGGATACGCGGGCTACAACCTCGTGTTCTCGCTCGCCGACGGCGATCCGAACACCCGTTGGCGCGGCAACAACGCCGACAGCGCCTGGGCGCAGATCGACCTCGGCTCGTCGAAGCCGGTCTCGACCGTGCGGCTGTCGTGGGAGGCGGCGTTCGCCAAGACCTACAAGATCCAGCTGTCGGACGACGGCCGCGCGTGGCGCGATGCGTACGCGACGCCGGCGGGAGGCAGCGACGGCGGCATCGACGTCATCACGCTCGACGGCCAGACCGCGCGCTACGTGCGGATGCAGACGCTCACCCGTGCGCTCAACTACGGGCCGTCGCTCTGGGAGTTCGAGATCTTCTCCGACCGTCTGGTCGCCGAGGCGCCGGCGATCCCCGCGGCCAACGCGAACCTCGCGCTGGGGCGCCCGACCACGGTCGACAGCGTTCACCAGAACAACGCCACGATCATCGGTCCGAAGGCGACCGACGGCTCGAAGTCGACCAAGTGGTCGTCGGCGCGCGCCGTGGCCGAGCACTGGATCCAGGTCGACCTCGAGAGCGTGCGATCGGTGTCGCGCGCCGTGGTGGCGTGGGAGGCCGGAACGTCGAACGACTATCGGATCGAGGGCTCGGTCGACGGCGCCACCTGGCAGCCGCTCGCCCGCGTGCAGGCGGCGCAGCCCACTCTCACGCACACGCACGACTTCGCGCCCGCCGAGGTGCGGTACGTGCGCCTGGCCGGGCTGCCTTCGACGCAGTACGGACTCAACATCTGGGAGTTCGAGCTCTACGGCGGCTACACGTTCGAGTGCACGGGACCGGTGACGGCGGCGCGCGGATCGGTCGCCGTGGCATCGGCGACCGTCTCGCCGATCAACCCCGCCGACCGCTTCAGCGCGATCTCGATGGACGAGTCCGTCGTGACCGTGGAGGGAGATGCCCGGGTCTCGGCCGACGGACGCATCGACGTCGACCTCCAGGCCCGTGAGCCCGGTCGCACGACCGTCGGCATTCGGCACGACGGCGGCACCGAGATCGCCTGGTGCGCGGTGACGGTCAGCGCCGACACGGCAGGGCTTCAGGCGCAGATCGACGCGGCGAACGCGCTCGACAGCACGGCATACACCCCCGGCAGCTGGGCGCCGGTGCTGCCTGCGTTGGAAGAGGCGAAGGCCGTGCTGCGCGCGGGCGGTTCGCCGCAGGCCGAAGTGGATGCCGCGGCCGCCGCTCTTCAGGTCGCGCTCGCCGGACTGGTTCGCCTCGACGCCGTCTCGAGCGCTCCGCGCGACGTCGCGGCGACGGCATCCGGTCATGTCGTCACCGTGCAGTGGTCGGCACCGGAGAACACCGGCGGATCGCCGATCACCGCCTACGAGGTGACCGTCGGGGACCGCGTGGTGCAGAGCGAGGGCGGTGTGCTCAGGGCATCCGTCACCGATCTCGACGCCGGTGACTACGTCGTGACCGTGCGTGCGCGGAACGCGGGCGGATCGTCGGAGCCGTCGGCGCCGATCACGGTCACCGTCGATCCCGACGTCGTGACGCCCGTCATCACCGTCGAGGGCACGCCTCGCGTCGGCGGACGCATCGACGTCAGCGGCACCGGATTCGAACCCGGGGTCGAGTACACGATCCAGCTGCGCTCGATCCCGGCCGACCTCGGCACCGTCACGGCAACTGACGACGGCGTGATCGCATTCCGCGGTACGGTGCCCACGGGCACCGAACCCGGCGAGCACACGATCGTCGCGATGCTGACGGCTGCCGACGTCGCCTCGACCCCGGTGCTGATCCTCGCGGCCGACGAGCCCGGCACCCCGGGTGGACCCGGCACGCCGGGGACCCCGGGCGGCGCGGATGGTTCAGACGACTCCGGATCCCTGCCCGGGACCGGCGGCGAGCTGACCTGGCTGCCGTGGACGCTCGCGATCGCGCTGCTGCTGCTCGTCTCGGGCGCCGCCGCGGTGAAGGTGCGGCGCGGCCGGACCGACTGACTCCCCGAACGGCGGGGCCGCTCCCTCAGGGGCGGCCCCGTCGTCGTGCCCGGGTCTCTCGGGGCGGTGCTTCGACAGGCTCAGCAACCCGGCGATGGGTGCAGCACGGGGTCCCTGAGGGTGGGTGCAGCACGGGGTCTGAGCTTTTCGACGGGTCTCCGCGTGAGAAACCGGCGTCCGCACACGACGAAGGCCGCCTCCCGGAGGAAGCGGCCTTCGAGAGGAACGCGGCTCAGAGGTGCGTGAGCTCCGCCACGCCGATCGAGGAATCCGCCATGCCGTAGAACACGAACGTGCGGTCGCCGATCTTCTCGATCGCGGTCGGGAAGACGACGTTCGCGAGAGTGCCCTGTGTCTCCTCGGCGGTCTCCGGGGCGAGCAGGGGCTCGGCCGAGCGTTCGAGCACTCGGCGGGGGTCCTCGGCGTCGAGCAGGATCGCTCCGGCCGAGTACACCGACCCGTGCGCCAGCTCGAAGCCCTTGGGCGTCGCACCGGAGACGCCGTGGTGCAGGAGAAGCCACCCCTCCGGCACGCGCAGCGGGGAGGGTCCCGCGCCGATCTTCGCACTCTCGTACGCCATCTCCGGTGCCACGATCATGGCCGAGTCGCGCACGCGGGTGAGGGCGCGCACATCCGTGCGAACCTCCTCGGCATCGACGTAGCCGATCCAGATCGACGGGCGATCGTCGTCGATGCCCGCCGGCGGGCGGGACCCTTCGCCGGGGCGCAGCCAGTCGAGGTCCCACATGGGACGGTGCAGCAGAGCGATGCTCGGGCGACCGTCGGGACCGGGCACGAGCTCGGGGAAGAACACGATGTCCTTGTTGGCGAAAAGATTGAGGTCGCTCGCCAGCTCCGGCTGATACGTGAACTGGATCGGTCCGAGCCGCTCCCATGTGACGGTGTCGCGCGAGACCGCGAGAGCGGGCCGAGGGCCGAGGGGGCCGTAGGCGATGTAGGTCATGACGTGGAAGCCGAGCGGCTCGAGGAAGGTGATGCGCGGATCTTCGACTCCGGCGTTCCGGCGGCCGTGCTCCCACTGCTCGTCGGGCGAGAGCACGACGCCGAGACGCTCGACGTCGACAGGCACGCCGTTCTCGACGATCACCCTCGCGCGCGCGATGCGCGAGACGTTGCCCTCGGCGACGACGCGCGGGTACAGATACAGCGTGCCGTCGGGTCCCCAGGCGGTGCCCGGGTTGAGGACCCCCTCGGCTTCGAGCGGGTCGCCGGCGTTCGCCGTCATGATGACGCCCTGGCGGGTCAGCGCGTAGGGAATCGTCGTGCGGGCGGCGGGTGCGGAGGATGATGTCATTGCGGTGCCTTCGGGCTCTTTCGGTGTCGAGTGCTCAGCCCTTGATGGCCGAGCCGAGGTTCGCGGACGTGAAGTGCCGCTGGAACAGGAGGAAGAGCACGACGACAGGAACGGCGAGCACGCAGGCGCCCGCCAGCACGGCGCCCATCGGGTTCTCGAGGAACGAACCGTTCGTCTGCGAGAAGTTCGCCAGGCTCACCGCGAGGGTCTGCTTCGTCGCGTCCTTGGTGACGAGGAAGGGCCAGAGGAACTCGTTCCAGGGACCGATGAAAGTGACGAGCATCGCGGTGAGCACCGCAGGACGAACCAGGGGGACGGCGATGAAGACGAGGATGCGCAGTTCGCTCGCGCCGTCGATGCGCGCAGCGTCGAAGACGTCGCGCGGGATCTGCAGGAAGTACTGGCGGAAGATGAGCACCGCGACCGAGTTGATCGCGAACGGCAGGATCATGCCGATGAAATTGTCGGCGAGGCCGAAGTAGCGCACGACCATCACGTACAGCGGGATCATGAGCAGCTGGAACGGAATGGCCTGCACGAGCAGCACGAGCGCGAACACCATGCCGCGGCCGCGGAACGACAGCACCGCGAGCGCGTAGCCCACGAGCAGACCGAAGACGAGGGTGCAGCCCACGACTCCGGCGGTGAAGATCAGCGAGTTCAGCAGCGAGCCGACCAGATTGACCGATTCGTTGACCTCGGCGAAGTTGTCGAGGGTGAGGTTCTGCGGCAGCGGCAGCAGCCCGAACAGACTGGTGTCGCGCTTGCGCTGCAGGGCGCCGATCACCATGTAGTAGAACGGCACGAGAGCCGCGAGGGCGCCGATGAAGAGCAGAGCGAAGCGCAGGACCGAGAGCACCCGGCCGCTGCGCGCGGGGCGGTGGGATCGAGCGCGGGTCGTCGGCGTGGTCATCGGTTCTTGCCTTCCGTGATGCGACGCGAGACGAGCGAGACGATCATCACGGCGATCACGAGGATCATGCCGATCGCCGCCGCGATATCCGGCTTCCCCTGCTGGATGCCCTGCTGGTACATGAGCAGCGCCGGGGTCATCGAAGCGTTGTTGGGGCCGCCGCCGGTGAGCAGGTACGGCTCGGTGAAGATCTGACCGGTGGTGATGATCGAGAGCAGCACGACCAGTGAGGTGACCGGCCGGACGGCCGGCAGTGTCACCGAGCGGAATCGCTGCCAGCGACCCGCGCCGTCTAGCTGGGCGGCCTCGTGCAGCTCCTTCGGCACGTTCTGGAGAGCGGCGAGGTAGAGCAGGATGTAGAACCCGAGATTCTTCCAGGTGACGTAGACCGCGATGAGGGGCATGATCAGGGCCGGATTTGCGAGCCAGGACGGGTCGGGGGCGAGCGAGCCGAGCAGGGAGTTCACGACGCCGTTGCCGTTGAAGAGGAAGATCCACACCGCGAGAGTCGCGACGGATGCCGTCACGTACGGCACGTAGTACGAGATGCGGAAGAACCCCTTCCAGTGCACGACCGCGTCGAGTCCCGACGACAGCAGCAGACCGAGAACGACCGTGAGGGGCACGTTGATCACGAGGAAGATCAGCAGGTTGCCGAACGCCTGGCGCACGATCGGGTCGGCGAGCACGGTCGCGAAGTTCTCGAAGCCGACGAACGGATGCTCGACCGCGACACCCGGCGCCGTGAAGTAGAAGTCGTGCACGGACATCCAGATCCCGAAGCCGAACGGGATGAGGAAGACGACGATGACGAAGAGCGTGTACGGAGCGCTCAGCAGCAGGCCGAGCGGATTGTCGCCGAGCCATCGGTGCAGCGCGCTCCCGCGACGGGGCGGGGCGTCGGCTGTCGATCTCTGCGCTGGTGCGGCACTGCCCATTGCGTTCGTTCCTCACTGATTCGTTGACGACTTCTTTAGTAAACCGGTTTTGCTGTTCGAGGTCAACCCGCCACAAAGCGGCGCTAAATCCCGCTAAACGGTCGGTTACACTACAACCATGAAAGCCACCTCCCCCGACGCCGCGGGCGCCGAACGGTCCACCTCGTCCGCCGCATCGCCGGTGCGCGAGCGCAAGATCACCATCGGTGACGTCGCCGCCAGGGCCGGGGTGTCGAAGAGCGCGGTGTCGTTCGTCTTCAACGGTCGCTCCGGGGTCGGCGAAGAGGCGCGCGAGCGCATCCTCGAGGCGGCGCGCGAACTCGAATGGCGGCCGGATGCCCGTGCTCGTGCCCTGTCGCGCAGTCGGGCACAGGCGCTCGGCCTCGTGGTCCGTCGCGCCCCCGAGCTGCTCAGCACCGACCCCTTCTTCCCCCAGTTCGTCGCCGGCGTCGAGAGCTTCCTCTCGACTGTTGGCTACGCCCTCGTTCTGCAGGTCGTCGACGGTGAGGAGGCCGAGCGAGAAGCATACTCGCGCTTCGCGCACGAGGCCCGAGTAGACGGAGTCTTCCTCACCGATCTCCGCGTCGAGGACGAACGCCCCGCCGAACTCAGTGCGCTGGGTATGCCCTGCGTCCTTCTCGGGTGGGGCCCGGGCGAGGGGACGGAGCCGATCGGGCTCGACGACGCCGCCGGCATCCGTCGTGCCGTCCGCCATCTGCACGCCCTCGGGCACGAGCGCATCGCGCACGTCTCGGGCGCCGACCGCTACGTGCATTCGCGCGTGCGTCGCGACGCCTGGCGGAGCGAACTCGCGGCGCTGGGGCTTCAGCCGGGAGCCGTCGTCGAGGCCGACTTCACCGGCGCGGCCGGCGCGCGCGCGACCCACGAACTGCTCGACGATCCCGAACCGCCGACCGCGATCATCTACGCCAACGACATCATGGCGATCGCCGGGATCTCGGCGGCGATCGACCGGGGGGTGCGCGTGCCGCACGACCTCTCGATCATCGGATTCGACGACATCCCGCTCGCGCCCTACATCATCCCCCCGTTGACGACCGTCCGTCAGGACGTCTTCCAGTGGGGAAACGCCTGCGCGAGGGCGCTGGTCTCGATCGTCGAGGAGCGCGAGCCGGGCCCGATCGATCTGCCTCCTGTCGAGTTCGTGGTGCGGGGCAGCACGGGACCGGCGCGCGGGTCGGCCGATGTGACGATCGAGGCCGCCGGATGACCACGGTCACCCCGCGCCTGGTGGCCTTCGACCTCGACGACACCCTGGCGCCGTCGAAGAGCGCCATCGACCCACGGATCGGGCGGTTGCTCCTCGCGCTCGCGGAGAAGGCGGCCGTCGCCATCATCTCGGGCGGACGCCTCGAGCAGTTCACCGCGCAGGTGGTCGACCGGTTGCCCGACCCGACGCCCGAGGCGCTCGCGAACTTCCACCTGCTTCCGGCATGCGGCACCCAGTACTATCGCATCCGCCCCGACGGGATCGAGACGGTCTACGCGCGCGAGCTGACCGACGCGCAGCGGGCCGAGGCGACGAGAGTCCTCGAGGAGGAGGCTCGTGTTCTCGGGCTGTGGGAGCCGACGACCTGGGGCGACATCGTCGAGGACCGCGGTTCGCAGATCACCTTCTCGGCGCTCGGGCAGCAGGCGCCGCTCGCCGCCAAGGCGGCATGGGACCCCACCGGTGACAAGCGCAACACCCTGAGCGCCGCAGTCGCTGAACGGCTGCCGGATCTCGAGGTGCGCTCCGGCGGATCGACATCGATCGACATCACCGAGCGCGGCATCGATAAGGCGTACGGCATGCGGCGGCTCGTCGAGCAGACCGGCATCCCCCTCGACGACATGTTGTTCGTCGGTGACCGGCTCGACCCCGCCGGCAACGACTATCCGGTGCTTGCGATGGGCGTCGCGTGCCAGGCCGTGACCGGCTGGGACTCGACGGCTGAGTTCCTGGAGGGGCTGATCCCGCAGTTGTGACACGGGGCCTCGCCCGCGGCATCCGTTCGGGAGGAGATCACACGAATGGGAGGACGGATTTCGCGACTCCGTCCTCCCATCGCGGAGTTCTCCTCCCGAACGGGCGGAGAGGATGCCGCGACTCAGCCGGCGGCCGGAGCGATCTCGTTCGGCGTCACGTCGAGTTCGGTGCTCGCGACCACCTCGCCGGTGGTGAGGTCGACCGCGTGCACGCTGTTCGCGGCGGGCTCGGTGACGTAGGCGATGTCACCGGCGACGACGATCGCGGGGTGGGCGTCCTGCCACTCGACCGGGCTCTCCCACGGCTCGACGACGGGGTACTCGGCCGTGATCTCGCCCGTCTCCGGGTCGAGCACGTGGATCGAGCCGTCCGCCGACAGGATGTACGCGAGCTCGCCGGGGCCGCGCACGACGTCGCGGAACGTGTACTCCACGCCCTCGGGCAGGTCGACGACCTCGTAGGTCAGGGCTTCGGTGTCGATGAGGGTGACGGCGCCGAGCAGGTAGCCCTCGGCATCCGGGTCGTTCTTGTAGTCGCCGACGATGATCGGGCTGGACTCGCTCACGTAGGCGTTGCCCATGCGGCCGTAGGGCTGGTCGGGGGCGGTGAGCTTCGTGATCTCGCCGTCGGCGTAGACGAGCGCGCCGTCCTCGCAGCCGAAGACGACGACCTCGTTCGCGGCCGTGCCCTCGCCGTGCACGCCCGGGCACTGGTCCGACGTCGCGATCGTCGCGCCGGAGGCATCCTGCGCGATGATGCCGTTGCGTCCGTCGGCATTGCCGACCGTGGTCAGGAAGGTGCCGTCGTCGAGCACGATCGAGACGCCGTGGTGCGCTTCGACGCCCGCGATCGTCTCGACCTCGGGAAGGCCGTCGGATGCCGCGAGCTCGGCCGTGTCGAAGATCGTCGTGTCGCTCGTGCCGTCGGCGTAGAGGATCGTCTTGCCGCCGTGGCGCACGACGTGTCCGGGGGTGTCGGCCTCGAAGATCGTGTCGGTCAGGGCGGCGGCGTCGGTCGAACCGGCGCCGGTGTCGAGCACCTGGAAGCCCTCGCTCATGGTCACCATGACATGGCGGTCGTCACCGGCGGCGTTGAGGCGGGTGAACTCCTCGGAGTCGAAGTCGGCGACCGTCTCGAGGGTCTCGCCGTCGAGCACGAGGATGCCGCCCTCATAGGCGACGGCGACGCGGGCGCCGGCCTCGGTGGCGGATGCTTCGCTCGACGGGGCGTCCGCGGCGGGGGTCGTCGAGCACGAGGCGAGGGTCACGACCGCGCCGAGGGCGACGGCTCCGACCAGCGCTCGGCGCAGGGGGAGTTTCTTCATGCGTGTGTCTCTTTCTTGGTGGGGTGGTCTCAGCGGGTGAGACCGGAGGTGATGCGCTCGGTGTTGACGCGCATCATGGTCAGGTAGTCGGGGGCGCCGCCGTCGGCATCGGTGAGCGACTCGGTGAAGAGCTCGATCACCTCGACGTCGAGGTCGGCCTCGTCGGCGAGGGCGCGGGCGAGGCGGTCGGGGGACGAGGACTCGGCGAAGATCGCCGGCACACCGGTGTCGTCGACGGCCTCCACGAGGTCGGCGAGATCGGATGCCGAGGGTGCGGCGAGCGTCGTGCCACCGGGGATCACGGCCCCCACGACCTCGAAATCGAACCGGTCGGCGAGGTAACCGAAGACGTGGTGATTCGTGACGAGCGCGCGGCGCTCGGCGGGGATCGACTCGAAGGCCGCCGTCATCTCGGCATCCAGTTCGTAGAGGTCGCCGCGGTAGTCGGAGACGCTCGCCTGCAGCGCGGTGGCGTCGATGCCGTCGATCTCGGCGAGGGCGGGTTCGAGCGCATCGACGACGTCGAGCATGCGTGAGGGGTCGGTCCAGAAGTGCGAGTCGGGCATGCCCGCGGCATCGCCCTCGCTGTAGTCGAGCACGTCGATCGCATCGCCGGCGACGAAGGTCGCGACGTCGGTGGCGGATGCCGAATCGAGGTGCTGCTGCAGCCCCTCTTCGAGCCCGAGGCCGTTGGAGACGAGCAGGTCGGCCTCGCGGAGGGTGGCTGCTTCCTGGGCGGAGATCTCGAAGGAGTGCGGGTCGGCGTTCGGCTTCATGAGCGTGACCACACGGGCCTGGTCGCCGACGAGGTTCTCGACGACGTCGCCGAGGATGTTGGTGGAGACGACGATGAGCGGGCGGTCGTCGGTCGGGGCCGCGCAGGCCGTGAGGGACACGGCCGCGAGGGCGATCGCGCTCGCCGTGGCGAGGGGGCGAAACATCCGCATGTCAACGTCCCGTCTCGGCGACGAACGCCGGCTCGGTGGTGGTGTCGAAGGTGCGGGCGAGGCGCGCGCCATCGGCGTAGTCGATCTCGAACAGCTGCTTCTCGACCGGGGCGCTGAGGTAGGCGCGGTGCTGATCCGCGATGAGCACCGGGGCGGCTCCGGCAGCGAGCGAGGCGGCGACGAGAGGCTCGGTCTGGGCGAGCAGTGATCCGTCCGCGGCGCTGAGCACCAGCATCCGTCCGTCTTCCGTGAGGGCGAGCAGGTGCTCGTCCTCGTCGTCGACCGCCGTCACGTGCACGAGCGGGGTGGGAGCGGTGAGGAGCGTCCAGGTGCGTGCGCGGGTGTCGAGCAGGCGGATGTCGGTGGGGCTCGCGAGGCCGGCGATCGTCGGGCGGCCCTCGCGGTTGTCGAACGAGGAGACCGCGCCGGCGGGAGCATCCGCCGGGTACGGGATGCGCTCGACGACGAGCTCTCCGTCGTCGACGTGGGCGAGGAGCGCGCCGTCGGCGCAGCCGATCACGGCGCCGACCCGCGTCGTGATCGTACCCGCCGGGGCGGCGCAGGGCTCCTCGAGTCCGGTCGGTTCGCCGCCGTCGGTGTAGCCCGCGAGGGTGGCGCCGACACCGTCGACGGGCTCGGTGACGAGGGCGAACGAGCCCACCGGAACGACGAGCCCGTCGTGCGGCTCGCGCTCGAGGCGGAACTGCTCGCGGATCTCGCCCTTCGACAAGGCCTCGGTGCTGAGCAGCACGGCGTCGCCCGAGTCGGCGAACGAGATACCGGTGCCGCCGTTCGTGGAGCTGTTGGTCGTCGCGACGGTCGCGGTGCCGTCGCCCTCGACGCCGCCCAGGAGGAGGGGCTTGGCGCGGTAGTAGTGGAAGTGGTCGACGTGATCCCACGTCCAGACGCCGCTGTCGACGATCTCGACGCCCGCGCCGGTGTCGGCGAAGAGGTAGCGCCCGTCGGTCGTCATCGCCGCGGGCGCGTCGATCGTGCCGATCTCGGAGGTGCTCTCGTCGAGGAGGTCGAGGTGGGTGACCATGCCCGCGGGGTCGATCCAGGTGAGCCCGAGTTGGGGTTCGGCGACTTCTGCGGCGCCCGCGATCGCGCCGTGGCCGTCGCCGGTGGAGTCGGCGTTGCTGTCGGCGCTCTCAGCCGGTGTATCGGCGGGCGCCGCGCAGCCGGCGAGGCCGAGCGCGAGGGCCCCGGTCAGGGCGAGGGAGATGACGCGGAATCGCACGGCATCCTTTCGTTCGATGGTCGGGAGGGCTTTCGAATCGCTCACTTCGTCGTTTCCAGCCGGTGAAAACGGCGAAGTGAGCGATTCGAACGCCGGGTGGTGGTGACGGAGCGGGCGACCCACGAGAGGCAGGTGAGGGCGATGGCGGCGGCGGCGACGGATGCTCCGGCCGCCGTCGCCGCGAACCACGAAGTGACGAGGCCGAGGAACACCGCGGCGACGCCGAAGGCGCAGGCCAGCAGCATCCGTGTGGGGATGCGGGTGGTCCAGTGCCCGGCGGCGACGGCGGGGGCGAGGAGCAAGCCGACGACCAGCATCGACCCGACCGCCTGGTACGAGGCGACGACCGCGAGGGTGACGAGTCCGACCAGCACGGCCTGGGCGAGTCGCGGGCGCAGGCCGAGCACCGACGCGATGCGGGTATCGAGGGCGAGGGCGACGAACGCGCGGTGGAAGCCGCAGGCCACGGCGACGCCGAGCGCGGCGGCGATCGCCAGGAGTACGAGGTCGGCCGAGGTGATCGCGAGGATGTCGCCGAAGAGGATCGCGGTCGCGTCGGTGGCGAAGCTTCCCGAGTGGGAGATGATGATGACCCCGAGCGCCAGCATCGACACGAAGAGCAGTCCGATGCTCGTGTCGTACGAGAGCTTGGCGCGGCGCTGGAGGGCGCCGATCCCGACGCTCATGGCGACGGCGCTGAGCGCTCCGCCGACGAGCACCGGCAAGCCGAGCACGGTCGCGAGGGCGACGCCCGGAAGCATCCCGTGTGCGAGCGCTTCGCCGAGGAACGCCATGCCGCGGATCACGACCCACGTGCCTACGACGCCGCACAGAATCGCGACGAGAGCACCGCCGAGGAGCCCGCGCTGCACGAAGTCGAGCGCGAACGGGGCGAGGAGGTCGGGGAGGGTCACGTTGATCGACCCTAGGGCTTTTTGAGAATGATTATCAAATTCATAAGATGGAGACATGAGTTCTCCGCCCGTGTTTGCCGATCGCCTTGCCTCCCTCGACGACGTGCACGTCGCGTTCGACGGCGTCGACGTCGTGTGCGGGGTTGACGTGCAGTTCGTGCGCGGCGAGCTGGCCGTGATCGCCGGCCCGAACGGGGCCGGAAAGTCGACGCTGTTGGAGGTGCTCGCCGGTACGCGGATGCCGCGGCGAGGCATCCGCTCGGTGGACGGGAGTGTGGCGTTCGTGCCGCAGCGTGCGGCGATTCCGCCCCGGTTACCGGTGACGGTGCGCGACGTCGTGAGCGTCGGAGTGTGGGGGCGGTTGGGGCTGTGGCGGCGTCTCGATGCTTCGGCGCGCGCGAGTGTGTCGCAGTCTCTGTCTCGGCTGGAGATCAGCGATCTCGCCGCGAGCCCCTATGCCTCACTGTCGGGCGGGCAGCAGCAGCGGGCACTGCTCGCGCATGGGCTCGCTCGTCGGGCCGACGTGCTGCTGCTCGACGAACCGACGACGGGATTGGATGCCGAGAGCGGTGTGCGCATCCGCTCGGTGCTCCGCGCCGAGGCCGACCGCGGCGCGGCCGTGGTGTGCGTCTCGCACGACTCGGCGCTGCTGGAGGCGGCGGATCGGATCGTGCGGGTGGAAGCGGGGCGGGTCGTCGGATAGGGGGGAGGGGTCCTGAGCTTTCACGGGGTGGGGCGCTTCGACAGGCTCAGCGACCCAGTTTCCGTCCTGGCCCACTGCCGCTGGGTCCCTGAGCTTGTCGAAGGGTCCCCGCCCGAGGTGCGCCCTCGCCCGTGGGATTGTCGCGCCGGCATCCGCTCGTCTGCACGGCCGGCGCACGTCTGCACGGAAGGACGGGCGGATGCTCCGTGCAGACCTGATCCATCCGTGCGGGTGAGCGCGGGGCGGGACGCGTCGACAGGCTCAGCGACCCAGTTCCGGCGAGGCAGACGCCCGCGCTACCGGAGAGTCGCACTCCGATGCTCGGCCCGGAACCGCGAGGGCGTGTCTCCGTGGGCTCGCGTGAACGCACGACTGAAGCCGGCGGCATCCGCGTATCCGACTCGTCGGGCGACCTGCGTCACGGTCATGCCTTCGCGCAGGAGGCGACGCGCCCACGACATCCGTGTGCGCGCCCGCCAGGTGGCGAGGGTCGTGCCGGTGAGGGCTTCGACCGCGTCGCGCAGCTCTTCCGGGGCGACGCCGGCCTGCGCGGCGTACTCGGCCGTCGTCGCGGCATCGCGCGGCTCGCGGGTGAGTCTGGCGAGGAGGCCATAGGCGGCACGAGCCACCGGCTCGTCGTCGGGTGCGGGTTCGTCGAGTCCGAGCACCGCCTGCAGGGCGACACGGGCGTCGTGCGATCCGGTCGGGGCGAGCCCCGCGTACGTCCATCCGATGAGTCGCACCAGCGCGGCGAACGCGTCCGCCCTCGAGTGCGCGATGATCCCGGCGGGCAGGTCGATGCCCCCGGGCAGCCAGCCCAGCGGTATCGCGGCCGCGTCGGGTGCGGCGCGGAGCGCGACGGATGCTCCGGCGGGCAGGCAGGCGACATCGCCGCTCTCGAGTGACCAGGTGGCGTCGTCGGCGGTGATCTCCGCGGTGCCGCCCGCGACCCAGAAGACGATGTGGTAACCGTTGCACTGGGGGCCCAGGGAGGTCGAGCGCCGGTGGGCGGGTCTCGCGGCTGCGGCACCCGCGACGAGAGCGGACGGCGGCATCCCCCACTCCCGCCGGAACGCGCGGGCGAAAGCGGACGGGCTCGCGTACCCGCTCCCCATCACTCCCGCTCCCACATCGCCGCTGCGGCGGATCTGTTCGGCGGCGCGAGCGAGCATGCTCCGTGCCCTCCACCGTGCGGGCGACCACCCCGTCTCGGCCTGGAACCGTCTCGCGACAGTGCTCTCGCTCAGCCCGAGATCCGCCCCGCAGCGACCGGGCGAGATCGACGGGTCATCGAGCATCCGCTCCGCGACGCGGCGCAGATCGGGGGAGGGCGGCAGAGCCGGTGCGCTGATCGAGGCGGTCGTGTGCCCGATCCAACTCAGCACCGATGATGCGCGCACCCCACCGCCGTGCAGCACCCCGAGGCTGCGCGTGAAGGCGGCGAGCAGCGCGAAGCGGGCCATTTCGGGGATCGGCGCCGTGAACGGGGCGTCGGGGCCGGCCGAGCGATCGGCATCCCGCATCCGGATCGGAAGTACCGACGACTGCTCAGCGCCGCGAACGACGGCGGCGGTGCCGCCGGGTACCCACATCGCCTCCCCCTCGGCGAGGCGCCACGGTGTCGCGCCTAGCGAGACGGTCGCCTCGCCGCTCACGGCCCACACGAGAACAGGGGCTCCCGGTGCGAGTGCGGCCTTCGTCGACCAGGGCGGGATCGACGCGACGTCGAGGGAACGGAGCGAGGACAAGGATCTGCCGATCTGGGTGCACGAAGGAAGGTAAGGCCATCCTAATCTCGATGGAAGAGCGCCCGAGCTCAGCGCCGACGTCGACGCGCCACTCTCCGCCTCGCAGCGGACGATCGTCCGTCGCACTGACGTCGGGCGTCAGGAAGGAATCATGACCACTCATCTCTCTGCGCGCCGACGTATTGCGGCCGTCCTCTCGCTCGCCGTCGCGGGCACCCTCGCGCTCGCCGGGTGCACGCCCGCCGCCGACGACTCCGCGTCCTCCGAGACCTCGACCGAGACCGCCGCCGAATGGCCCCGTGTGTTCGAGAACGCCGACGGCACGACCACCGAGATCCCCGAGAAGCCGCAGCGCATCGTCTCGACCGCGGTGTCGGTCACGGGCACGCTGCTGGCGATCGACGCTCCCGTGGTGGCGAGTGGGTCGCAGGTCGGCGGTGTGTGGTTCGACCAGTGGGCCGACATCGCCGACGAGCGCGAGCTCGAGAACATCTGGAGCGTCGGGGAGTTCGACCTCGAAGCCGTGCTCGCCAGCGACCCCGACCTCATCATCGTCGCCACCAGCGGGCGCGACGCGCTGACCGACCAGGTCGCCGACCTCCAGTCGGTCGCTCCGACGATCGTCGTCGACTACGGCGCGCAGACCTGGCAGGACCTCGCGGTCGAGCTGGGCGAGGCGACGGGTCTCGAGTCGGATGCCGAGACGGCGATCGCCGACTTCGACGCCCTCGTGAGCGAGACGGCGGAGGAGATCACGATCCCGGAGGGCACCGCCAATATCGTCTCGTTCAACGGCGCGGGACAGGACAACCCGATCGCCCGCGTCGGCGGTTCGCACGCCGACCTGCTCGAGTCGCTCGGGTTCGAGATCGAGGACCCCGACCCCGCATGGCACACGCAGACCGACGAGCGCGCCGACTTCGTGTGGGCGACGTACGAGAACCTTCTGCAGCTGACGAGCGAGACCACCTTCATCCTCTCCGCCGACGACGAGATGGCACAGGGCTTCGCCGATGACCCGGTGCTCGCCAACATCCCGTCGGTCGCCGCGGGCCAGGTATACGGGCTCGGGGTCAACTCGTTCCGCATGGACCCGTACAGCTCGACCGAGATCGTCGAGCACGTGAAGGACCTCTTCTCCTGAGACCGATCGACCGGCCGCTCGGGGGCGCGGCCGGTCGATCATGGAACGCCATGACCGTCATCACCCCGGAAGCCGTCGACACGTCGGCGCCTCCGCCGCGCGCGACGCGGGCGCGGCTCATCGCCGTGCTCGCGATCGCCGTGACCTGCGTCGCCCTGCTCGTCATCCTGAGTTCC
The DNA here is from genome assembly GCF_042957055.1 of Microbacterium sp. NPDC008134. Lineage (NCBI taxonomy): Bacteria > Bacillati > Actinomycetota > Actinomycetes > Micrococcales > Microbacteriaceae > Microbacterium > Microbacterium sp. NPDC008134. The sequence continues at coordinate 227,580 of NZ_JBIBHO010000001.1, forward strand.
ATCGTCGGTACGCGGATGCTGTCGCCGACCGACCTCTGGAAGGCGATCACCGCGTTCGATCCGACGGACGACGCGCACCTTCTCCTGATGAACCGGCGCCTGCCGCGCGCGGTGCTCGCGCTGCTCGTCGGCGCCGCCCTGGGGGCGGCGGGTGTCGTGATGCAGTCCCTGACCCGGAATCCCATCGCCGAGCCCGGACTGCTCGGCGTCAACGCCGGCGCCGCGGTCGGCGTCGCCGCGTCGGTCGCCCTGGTCGGCATCGTCGCGCCGGTGGCCTACTTCGGGGCGGCGCTCGTCGGCGCGGCCGTCGCGGGTGCGCTCGTGATGATGCTGGGGGGCGCGCGTCGTGGCTCCGACCCGGTGCGCCTGGTACTCGCGGGGGCGGCGCTGTCGGTCGTGCTGGGGGCGCTGGCGCAGATCATCATCGTGAACGGTGACGAACAGGTCTTCGATCGCTACCGCGCGTGGGCGGTGGGGTCGCTCGCTGGCCGCGATCTCGAGGTTCTCGCGCCGACGGCGATCCTCGTCGGCATCGGTCTCGTGATGGCGCTGCTGCTGTCGCGAGCGCTCGACGCCGCATCGCTCGGCCCCGAGACGGCTCGTGCCCTCGGCATCCGTCCTGCCGTCGTCTGGTCGGTCGCCGGACTCGCCGTCGTCGTGCTGGCGGGCGGCGCCACGGCGGCGGCCGGGCCCATCGCTTTCGTCGGCCTGACCGCTCCGCACGTCGCCCGGCTGCTCGTGGGGTCGGACCATCATCGGATGCTTCCGACGGCGATGATGCTCGGCGCCGCGCTCGTGCTCGTCGCCGACGTGCTCGGGCGCGTCGTCGCCCCTCCCGGTGAGGTGGGCGTCGGCATCATGGTGGCCATCCTCGGGGGGCCGTTCTTCGTCGCCCTCGTCCGCCGTCGTCGTCTGGCTCCGCTGTGATCGGGTCGGGGGTCAGCGCGGACCGCGCACCGGGTGGGCGACGTGTGCTGCGCGTCGGCCCGATGGTCGTTCTCGTGCGTCCCCGCACGGTCGTCGTCACCGTCGCGCTCGTCGTCGTCGCGCTCGTCGCCGGAGCGGTCGCGATGACCGTCGGCAGCCTGCCGGTGCCGCTGCACACGGTCCCCGCGGCCGTGCTCGGGATCGCCGACGACCCGACCGCGATCCGTGCCGTGCAGGGGGTGCGGCTTCCGCGCGTGCTCAGCGCGATCGGCGCCGGTGCCGCACTGGGGATCTCCGGGGCGATCTTCCAGTCGATCGCGCGCAACGCCCTCGGTTCTCCCGACGTGATCGGTTTCACCACGGGTGCCGCGACGGGCGCGCTCGTGCAGATCGTTCTCTTCGGCGCCCAACCGACGCAGGTGGCTCTGGGAACCATCGTCGGAGGCGTCGTGACCGCGGGCATCGTGCTGCTGCTGTCGCGTCGGGGCGGGGGTATGGCCGGGCGGCAACTGATCCTCGTGGGAATCGGCGTCGGCGCGGTCGCCTCGGCGGTCAACGGGCTGCTGCTCGTGCGCGGCACGATCGACGCGTCCAGTCAGGCGAACCTGTGGCTGTCGGGGTCGCTCGACGCGCGTCAGTGGGGGCATGCGCTGCCGGTGCTGATCGGCGTCGCCGTGGTGCTGCCGGTCATCCTCGTGCTCTCGAGGAGAGCGAGTCTGATGGAGTTGGGCGACGACATCGCCGAGCAGCTCGGCGTGCGCGTGGAGCGCACCCGATTGGCGCTCGTCGCGTGCGCCGTGGCGCTGGCCGCGCTCGCCACGGCGGCGGTCGGCCCGATCGCGTTCATCGCGTTGGCGGCTCCCCAGCTCGTGCGGCGCCTGCTGCGCTCCGATGCGCCTCCGGTCGTCGGGGCCGCGGCGATGGGCGCTGCTCTGCTGGTGGTCGCCGACCTCGTGACGCAGCTGCTGCCGGTGACGTTCGCGGTTCCGGTCGGTCGCATGACGGGCGTCGTCGGCGGTCTGTATCTGTTGTGGTTGCTGCTGCCGAGTCGAGGCTCGGCGGAGGGGAAGGGGTGGCGCTGATGGCCGAAACGCTCACGGCCGAGAGGCTCACGCTGCGGTACGACGAGCGCACGATCGTCGACGATCTCGACGTGACGCTGCCCGAGGGGAGGATCACCGTAATCCTCGGCGCGAACGCCTGCGGGAAGTCGACCCTGTTGCGCGGGTTGGCGCGCCTGCTGACCCCCGCGACGGGGCGGGTGATGATCGGCAGCGACGACGTCAGAGACCTGGCGCCCAAAGCGCTCGCCCGGCGTCTGGGGTTCCTCCCGCAGGCGGCGACGGCGCCCGGGGGCGTGACGGTGGCCGAGCTCGTCGCGCGCGGGCGCTATCCGCATCAGCGTCTGTTGCAGCAGTGGTCGCCGGAAGATGCGGATGCCGTGAACGCCGCGATGCGCGCGACCGGTGTGGCCGTGCTGCGGGATCGTGCGATCGACGAGTTGTCGGGTGGTCAGCGGCAGCGCGCCTGGATCGCGATGCTGTTGGCGCAGCAGACGCCGGTGATGCTGCTCGACGAGCCCACGACCTATCTCGACATCGCCCACCAGCTCGAGGTGCTCGAACTGTGCCGTCGCCTGAACCGTGAGGAGGAGCGCACGGTGGTGCTGGTGCTCCACGACCTCGATCAGGCCTGTCGGTACGCCGATCACCTGGTCGTCATGCGCGAGGGCCGGATCCTCGCCACCGGTGCCCCGGGCGAGGTGATGACGGCCGAACTGATCGCCGAGGCGTTCGCGCTCGAGGCGCTCGTGCAGCCGCATCCGGTCACGGGCACGCCCATGGTGGTGCCGATCGCGCCGCTCGTCGTCGGCGGCGAGGAGGCGATCGCGTGAGTCTGGTCGCGGGATTCTCGACCGCTCCGACCTGGATGCGCGCCCAGGCGTGGCGACGTGACGACTCGCGCGTAGAGGAGCTGCTGTCGGGCGAGCCGATCGTCGAGGCCGTGGTGATGGCCGAGGATGCCGGTTTCGATGTGGCGTTCCGCCCGGACGCGCTGACGCTGCCGCTCGGATCGATCAGGTCCGACCCTGCGCACCTCGGACTCGATCCGATCGTGCAGGCCGCTCAGCTCGCCGGGGCCACGCGCCGGATCGGACTCGTCGTGACCGTGTCGGCGACCTTCGCCGAACCGTATCCGGTCGCTCGTCAACTGGTCTCGCTGGAGCATCTGGCCCCCGGCAGGATCGGATGGAACGTCGTGACCTCCCGCTCGGGCGATGAGCAGTTCTCCGTCGCGCGACTGCCCGACTCCGCGTCGCGATGGCGCCGGGCGGAGGAGTTCATCGACGTGGTGGAGTCGCTGCGCGCGGGTTTCCCCGCGGATGCCCTGCGCGCGGATCGCGACGCGGGCGTGCTGTTCGACCGAGACCGGGTGACAGCGACCGACCATCGCGGCGAGAACTTCCAGGTGGCGGGTCCGCTGCCGTTGCCCGCCGTATCGCCCGGGAGGCTCCCGTTGATGGTGGCCGGTGCGGGTGAGGCCACGATCTCTCTTGCGGGTCGGCGTGCGGATGCGATGTTCGCGGCGGCCGTGGAGTCGTCGTCGAGTCTGGCTCAGCGCGCGGCGATCCGAGAGCGCGCGGCGTCGGCCGCGCGGGAGGAGCGCCCACGCCTGCTGCCCGGCATCAGCCTGCTGCTCGCGGACACGCGGGAGCAGGCCGCGGCGATCGAAGAGGCGACGTACCCCCGTGACCGTGAGCGCCGCACGGTCGGCCCGCACTGGTCGGTCGTCGGGACTCCCGATGACGCGGTCGCGGCCATCGTCGAGCGCGCCGAGGCTCGGGCGATCGACGGGTTCATCGCGTTCCCCGTCGGCTCGTGGCGCTCGGTCGAGCTGCTCTGCACGCGTGTGATGCCGCGTCTGCGCGAACTCGGCCTCGTCGCCGAGCATCCCGTGCCCGGATTCCGACCCGAACGAGAGGACACCCTCTGATGACCACCACCGATGACACAACCCTTGGCGATGGTGCTCCTGACGCCAATCGCACCGGACGGACGAGAATCGACCTGATCCCACGGATCGGAAGGCGGATCCTGCGCGTCGTGCGCACCGAGGACGTGACGCCGCTGTACCGACGCGTCGTCTTCACCTCGGACTCCTTCGACGAGGGGTTCCCGATCCGGCACTTCGCCGTGAGCGACCACGTCAAGCTGTTCTTCCCGCACCCGCAGACCGGTGTGCTCGTGTTCCCGCAGATCACCGAGAACGGGTGGGAGTATCCGGACGGCGCGGGCGACCCGTTCTTCCGCGACTACACCGTGCGCGATTACGACGCCGACGCACGGGAGCTCGCGATCGACTTCGTGCTGCACGATCACGGGGTCGCGGGGCGGTGGGCCGGTCGTGCCCGGCCCGGCGACGAGATCGGGCAGCTCGGCCCGCGCGGTCACGTCGTGTTCCCCTCGGACTACCCGCGGTACCTCGCCGCCGGCGACGCGACCGCGCTGCCCGCCATCGCGCGTCTGCTCGAAGAGGCCCCGGAAGGCTCGCGGGTGACGGCCGTGATCGAGGTCGAGAGCGCTGCCGAACAGCAGCGGCTCGACGTGGCGCCGGGAGTCGACGCCGACATCGTCTGGGTGCGTCGCGACGAGGCGGTGATCGCGGACGGTCATCTTTCGGCTTTGGAGACCGCCGTGCGTGACGTGGCGATCGCTCCGGGTGAGCGTCTGTTCGTCTTCGTCGCCGGGGAAGCAGGGATGCTGAAGCCGATCCGCCGCTACCTGCGCCGAGAGCTCGGGTTGACGAAGGAGCAGGTCGACGTCGACGGGTACTGGAAGCGCGGTGTGGCCAATCTCGACCACCACGCGGATGCCGACGACGCAGACGACTGAGGCGACGGCGACGGTGAGTCTTGGTGAGAACGGCTCCTGGCGGTAAGCCAGGGGCCGTTCGGCGTCGATCTGCACGAATGTCAGAATCGCGATGAAATCGGAGCAACTCCGATGTAAAGCGAGAGCCGAGGGTCTCGCCGCTGTATATGCGCGGTGTTGAGATCATACAGACGGGGCCGGACATTCACATTACTTGTCTTTGCTTCGTCTGGCGTCGGACGGCTATCCCGTGACATCAACACCGGCACCGAGTGGAGGTAGGCTCGGACGACTCGGTGAGAAGCTCGTTCGCAGAAATCGTGGCAGTCTGGCGGCCTAGCGGGACGGGACGATGGCTGGCTAAGCCGGGTCGATCATTCGGATGCCACCTGAACTTCGGCGCGATTCACCGGATCCGCTCTTTTCCACACAGGTTCCGGCACGAGCGCGGGAGCCTCGATGCCCTGGCGCTCGCTCTCCCTTTCTTTGACTCGAGGGAAGTGGCCATGAGATGCGCTCACGAGCACGGCCAACGCGTTATGCAAACGCGATTTCGAGACCTTGCTCATCGTTTTTGAGTCGAAACGATTGGGCGCCTCACACTCGAAAACGACGACGCCAGCTTTGATGTTGCCGCGGTCCAGGCGCTGGGCGTAGATGCACCTCGTGTACATCTTCAGGCCCTCTACATCCTCGGCGGAGAAGCCTTGAGCCCTTAGGTTACGTTTCCACGCCTCCCGGTCGTCCTCTTCCGAGTTGTCGATGAATGATCGCCGCCCCCATGCGACGCCGATCGCTCCTTGGGTCAGCGGGTACGAGCTGCGTCCGCGACGCTCGAGGTTCGGATTCTCCGAGTGACGGGCCAAGAGAACGAACTCGTCATCCTCTACCGAGTACACCGACACTCGAGTGTCGACGGAATCGCCGCAGATATAGCCGCCCAGTTCCGCGAGAAGGGTATCCAGAGCCCCCTGGAGCGCTCGTCGATGTTCATCGACCTCGGTCACGGCGGCTTCCCGAGCCGTAACTAGGTCAGCGAGGGCCCGCTCTTTCTGCTGCTCGAGTTCAGAGTAGGTGGGTTTGAACCATTTGAAGTACCCGAATGCCCAGATGACCGCGACGAACAGGACTCCGGCGGGCCAGAGCAAAGTCGGCCACGTCGCTAGTTCAGCGAATGTGTGCATGCTCGCTACCGTGACGCAGACCGTCAGCGCTGCGGAGAGAACAACCTGCGCTGGATCCCGAAGGCTACGGATTCGCCAGTAATAGCGGGTCACCCACGACAGGTGCTGGCCCGGGACCGGAACGGGGTTGCTGTCCGGGGCGCCCTTGCTCCGCGGATGCATGTCCGATTAAGCGCTCACGAGTTGCGAGCGTACCCGCTGCACCTCGCGGGCCGGCTTGCCGGATGCGTCGCCGTTTGCAAGAGCGAAGGCCTTGGATAGCACGTCGTCAGCGGTCTCCTCGATGAACTCCGGGTCCATCCCCTCGAAGCGAAGCCCTACCCGGAATCCCTCGACATCGAGATCAGGTGCTACAAAGTACGCTGTGATCCCAGCCATACCCAGATCTGCGATCGCACGTCGAACGGCATCGTCAAGCTTTTCGACCAGAACATCGTACGGAACAGGTCGCGCACCATCGACTCGGACCATGGTCGTCAGTTCAACTGCCACATGCGCCTCCTGACGCTTCTGATGCCCGGCCCGCACATTGAGGGGCTCGCGCTTCATCTCAAGATCTACGTTACCTGGCGCAACCGACGTTTGGCAGCAAGGTGACGGTCGACGTTGCCGCTCGCACGGTAGCCACCTGTAGACCGTTGCGGTGCCCCGAGCCCTATCGCCACTTCTGACCCTCGATGATCCGGGCCAGCGCTTCCACGTCGCCGCCTCGCCTGAACCATTCCACAGGGCTGTGCTGCCCGTCGGCGACCATGGTCGACTGTGGCGTCGCCATTAGAGCAGATACCGACATCCATCCCTTGTCCTTTACGATGTCGATGATTTCGGTTAGGTGCGGCAGGAGTTTCCCCGGCGAGGAGAGGCTGAACTGCCACGACGGGAAACGCCGGGACTGCGCAACATCGACCATATACAACTCGCCGCGATCGGCGGCAGCATAGAGCGAGTCCTCGTCCATATTCAAGAAGCCGGCGGCTGCAGACGCGGACATGGTCTGAAGCACACTTGTCAGAAGAGTGCTCGCCACACTCGCCAGAAGACCTCCGCGCGCAACCTCAGTCGATGTTGCCTCGAACGACTCTGGCGTAAAGGCCTTAGACCGGATGAGATAGCTGATCTCCTGCAGCGTCAGCTCTTCCTGATCCGCGATCGGTCGCTCTGCGAGAAGTTGGTCAGTCAGCGCTCGAACGACGAAGTCCCCATCGGCGTTCAATCGGGTCACAGCGTCAGTGAACGCGGCGATCACGTCGGTGGATGGCTGCGCCTGCCAAGGGTGGGCCAGCGGCCTCTCATCCGAGGTATCCATGTGCCACAGCGTAGATGAGCCTCTAAAGGAAGGGGAGGGTCAATTCGGCGGCTGTGGTTCGGTTGCGAGCAAGTACTGCTGCCAGTGCACTCGACTCTTCGTGGTGGAGCACGCTGGGTAGAAGCAACATCGCGTTGAGGGTTGAGTTCTGCTGCTGTGTAGCCTGGCCTTCGGCTCGTTCCGCACGCAATGCGTGTCGGTGGTCGATCTTGTCTAAGTGCTCTTTCGGAGGATGTTCGTGAGCGATCGTTGGTGGCTTTATCGCGACGACACGCAGATCCAGTGGGATCGCAACGACGAGCCTCTTGCGCTTCTCACAGTTTTCACGGAAGACGACATGATCGTCGACGAAGAGTGGCTGCAGGCGTTGCGGAGGCTGGATGCCTCGGCGTACGGGCCGGATGATGTTGCGCAGCAGGAGGCTGACGAGCTACGCCTTGAGTCGATTGAACCGGCGAAGACATTCGGATACCAGGCGGGTGCAGGCTCCATTCGCACTCGTTTGGCGCTCATGGGGTTCAGTGTGGAGGCGTGCAGACGCGAGATCTTGATGGCGCTGATGGACTCGATCGACGGGGACGAGCAACGCGGCTTTCTGAGCGTTGCGATCGGGAAGAACGGGGATGAGTTCGCCGAGATTCCTTGGACCGAGGTCCTTGACCGTGGCCTCATCGCGTATGAGCAGAACCAAGTCGAGCGACTCACCGATCCGGTGGACCGCGCATGTGCCGACCAGATCGCCATCTTTCTGGAGGCAGGAGTCGATCGTCGAGTGCTGTTGGCGCTCCAACTCGCGACAGCGGATGATGACACTGAGGTCTGGCTTGACCTGCACGACCTGAGAGCGGCCGGTTACTTCGACGCAATCGAGAGCATCACGCAACTCGCCATCGATGAGCTGGCAGCCAGCGTGAGCTCCGGAGGCCCCATCATTGTCGTCACCGAGGGTATTACCGACGCTGTATTCCTCAAACGCGCTCTGGAACTGGTCGCACCGCACATCTCGCACATGTTCCGGTTCTTTGATAGAGACGCCGGGGCAGAGATGGGGGCGTCGCAGGTTGTTCGAACGTTGCGGAGCTTTGCTGCAGCCGGCATCACGAACCGCGTCGTCGGGGTGCTCGACAACGATTCCGCCGGGCGTGTCGCTGAGCGCACCTTGCTGAGCAGGCCTCGGCCGGCGAACAATCGCTACATGTTGCTCCCCGATGTGCCATACGGCAGCGCTTATCCAACCGTTGGCCCCAGTGGGGAGATGGACTTGGATATCAATGGTCGTGCGGTCGCGATCGAGTTCCAGTTCGGCGCAGAACAGCTAACCATGCCTGACGGAACCCTGGCGAGGGTCGCCTGGGGAGGGATGGAAGCCTCGATCGGTGAGTACCAAGGCGGTTTGCTTGCGCCGGACAAGAGGGTGGTGCAAGCCAACATCGAGCGTTTCCTCGCGGATGCCTCTGCGCAGCACGATCCTAAGGAGGGTCCCTGGCCGACGATCCACGCGCTCGTCGAGCGTCTTCTCGAGGCGGCCGTTCCGGACTCGTTCCCAGGGCAGTACTACACCGCGACTCACCGAGCCGGCTGACGTAACGGCGGGTACGTTCGTTGGCCTTGAGACAGCACCATGGTTCCGGCGGGGTGTGGACGAGAGGTGCCCGCGCTGCCTAGTCGTCCACGACGAGCGATGTTGAATCGGTGGATTCGTAGGACTCCGTGATCGCCTCAGCGCGGCTTTCCCAGCGGTCTGCGCGATCGCTTCGACCGAGGGCGCGGGCTGCATCCGCCATCAGCCGGGCGAGTGCTTCGTCGATCAGGTCGTGAGCGACCAGGTCCCAGCCGGCTTCCTGCTCGACCCAGATGTACCCGCCGCGGATCTGATCAGGATCGCTCTCCCGCTGCCAGAAGAACTCGGCGCGGTCGAGCGCTTCGGCGAGCCGATTGAGACGGATGAGGCAGCAGCACTGGTTGTACACGTTGATGAGCAACGGAGAGTAGCCTGCCGACTCCGCCCGTTCCAGGAGGTCGAGGCTGGTCGCCGGGTCGATCGGCAGCTTGCAGAAACCCAGGTTGTTGAGACTACGGGCGTCCTTCGGGTGATGCTTCGAATGGAACTCGAAAAGCGCGGAGGCCTCGTCGTACCGTTCGCGGGAGAGGAATGACACGGCGGTGTCCTGGAGCTGCCAGAACAGCGAATCTTCGCCTTCGTCGCTCGCCGAGGAGGTCGAGGCGCGATAGGCAATCTGTTCATTGAGGACCGTCGAATTCGGTCCATCGTGCTCAAGAACCGCGGCCGGGAAAGGAGCTTCCTCAAGGTCGTTCTGCCAGCGGTACTCCAGGTGAAGAGCCTCGGTGGGCCATCTCGTCAGGTCATCCTGGGTGCAGCGGAGCCACAACCAGATGTACGGAAGTGAGATGGTCGTGCGGGACTGATTGTCGATGACGTAGCGGCTCAACGATGTCGCGGACGGTGCGGTGAAGTTGAGTACTTCGCTCAAAGGGGCCGCGATGACCCATGAATCGATGCGGTGCACCGATGTGATCAGCGCGTCGGTGGCCAAATCCGGGTCTGCGTCGAGAGCCGCCGCGGGTATCGACAGGACCGACCTCCACGAGGCGAGGTCGACGGCCTTGTCTTCGGCGCTGCCGACGAGTTTCACCAGCAGCGGAAGTGCCGCTCGGGGAGCCATCCCGTATCGGATGAGGCTCTCGCCATCGAGGCCGAGGTCTGCGAGACGCCGGATAATCGATCGGACGATCCCGGCGCGGGTGTCGACGTCGACGGTGCTCAGTGGGACAGTCGCCAGGGCGCGGTCAAGCGCGACGATGAGTACGCGGGCATCACTGCCATCGGCATCGCCGAGCCGCAATTGGTTGTCCACACGCACCTCCTTATGCAAGATTGTGTCTAAGATTGTACTAGAGGAGAGCCCAACTATGGAGAACGTCATCTTCCAAGCCAGCGATCTTGCTCGGGACCGCACACGATTCTTGGACGCCGCGCGCGCCGGAAGAGCAGTCGTTCGAGACAAAGACGGCACGGGTCTTGTCATGTTGCCCGAGGCTGAGCTTGTCGTGCTTGAAGGGTATGCCGCCTGGTCGCAACGGCTCAATCGACTCACTGCCCTCCTCGAGAGCGAGAGGCCGCTCACCGCAGCGATGCTCGGCGAACTTGCCTGGTTGAGGGTGTTTGATGCCGAGGATCTGCATGAGTTCGTTAACGAACTCCATGCTGCGCTGATCGCCGGACTGGCTGATCAGAGCCTTGGCGAGATCGAACAGCTCGTCACTGATTGGCGAACCACTGCCCGCCAGCTTGAGGACCCACTGCGGCGATCTGTGCTCCTCGGCCGTGACGCCACAGACCATCTCGTCGCTGCCGCCGAGCCTGCTGATCGTGCCTAGTGCGTACCAGCCGTTTGCGCCGGCGAGACGGCCGAAAGGGAAACCTGAGGCGAAGCCGGCGTATCGCGTTCTTGTTCATCGCAAGTTCGCCAACCACTGGGGGGAAGTCGTTGATCGGGTGGGCCTGCAGCAGGCGCAGCAGTTCTGGGACCACGTTTCGCAGGCGCCGGGTTCGACCTCCGGCCTCGCCTCGATCACGATCCTCAAAGGTAAGGCCGGTCGCCCCCAGGGCGCCGGCTGGTCCCGGACCCATCACTACGAGATCAGTGGAGCCGGCCGCGTCGACTACCAGTACCACAACGAGTTTCGTGAGGGTGCGAAGGGCGACAGTCACCGCGTCGTCGCGATCCTGACAATCAACTACAGCAGCCACTGACCTCGTCGTGCAGACAGCGGACAGGTCGCCTGCCTCGAGGTCCCGGGTGGCGTCAGCTGAAGCGGGATAGTGTCGCGGACAACGCCGCGAATCCGTCAGCGATCCATGCCATTGCCGAGTATGACCCCGTTGCAACTGCGAGGAGAGGGCCGACGGCTCCGATTGCCGTGATCGGTGCGGCGAAGACCCCGTTGATCGAGCCGTAGTTTCGGGTACCCCACCTGTCGGCGACGGCGGAGCCCTGCACGAGCGTCTGCGCACCGCGCACGGCTCCGACCCCCACGCCGACACTGATAAGCACCTCGAGTGGACTTTCGAGTCTGTCGACTTCCGATCCACTTTTCTCGAGTTGACGCCAGCGGCGACGTCACGCGTACGCGCTCCGTGGCGGCAGGGGACGGAGCATCGTCGCAGGCTGGTCGCGGCTGGCGCCGGGTGTCACTACTGCCGACACTCGGGGCAATGCGCGTGAGGTCGGCGAGTTCGGGTCTGAACCCTCGATGGCCACGTATACCCGCAGGGGCAGCGCCAGGTGACTTTGCGCCCGGATCCGATGGTGACCTGGGTGGGAGAGAGGGCGTTTGCGGGGTCCCACTGTGCGGCGAGATCGGGGCGCAGAGTCGCCAGGTCGTTCTCGCCGGGGATGGGAAGTTTCCCGGCGCAGTAGGGGCAGCCGCACCCGGATGTCCGGTTCTTGATGGTCGCCGGCCACGAGTGATGGCGGTCGCAGATCCACGAAACCTTCTCGTGAGATGAGACGGTGAATTGATCTGGGGAGCCGTTGTTGCGGGGATCCCATTGTGCGGCGATATCGGGCCGCAGTGCCGCGAGGTCGGTGGCGCCCGGGATGGCGACGCGGCCGGAGCATGAGGGGCAACCTGAGCCGGCATGTCTGTTGGCGACGGTCGCTGGCCAGGTGTGGTTGTCTGCGCAGCGCCACTGGGCCTCGTAGGAGCTGCTGACGGTCACTTCGGACGGCGTACGGTCGTTCGCCCCTGGGGTGTGGTCCCACTCTGAAGCCACGCGGGGGTCGAGAGTTCCCAAGTCGTTGAATCCTGCGAGGACGACGCGATTCGCGCACACGGGGCATCCCGTCTTGTCTTTCGTGCGTCCCCAGACGGGGAGCTCCCACATGTGACCGAGCGCGCAACGCCACGTCGCGGGGTAGTCTGAACCCGCGGTGATCTCGCACGGAGTCTTGGAGTTCGCGTGGTCCCATTGTTCGGCGAGTTCAGGGTGGGTGGTGGCGAGGTCGTTGAAACCGGCGAGGGTGCGTTGATTGGAGCAGTACGGGCACCCCTGGCCTGAGCTGCGGGCGCCGATAGCCGCGTCCCAGCTATGGTCGCAGGGGCCGTGCCACCAGGCGACACGTTCGGATCCGGGGGCGACTGTCTCCGGGGTGATGGTGCTGTCGTTGCGTTGGTAATCCCACTCTGCTGCAAGGCCTGGATGAAGTGTGGCTAAGTCTGTTTCGCCCGGTATCGCCCGGCTTCCGGCGCAATAGGGGCAGCCGCTTTCTAATGTGGTGCGGGAGCGCACCTGAGCTGGCCAGGTGTGCTTCCGAGCCGTGCATCGCCAGTTGATCTTCCGTGCGGAGGTCGGCGCGGACTCTTTCAATTCGAGGTCTCGGATCGATGCAAGGCTCTGCGCCATGAGTTCTCTGGAGGGCCACTCCAGTTGGGAGATCTTGTCGGCGAATCGAGGGGAAGCCCAATGGCTGTGAGCGCCGTCATGAAAACTATCGATTCGATAGTCATCGCTGACAGGGAGTGGAGAGTCTTCTGCACGCGCATCGAAGTGGAGCATGAGCGCTTCGTTGATATTGCGCTTTTCCAGAATCTCACCATGACGGGACATGTCCAGAGCCTTGTAGGAAGCGCGGCCGTCTTCCCACACCAGCACCTCATCACGTGTCCACCCCAAAACAGTGCCGAACATCAGTAGATCATCGGGAGCGACAACAGCGATATCGGCGACACAAGTCGCCGCGGCGGCGAGATCCTCCAGCGGCACTGAGCAACTTGTCACATACAAGGACGAAGCAGAAATTCCATGACGCGCGAGGCCACCCTCCGCGCTCAGAGAACTGAGGGACTGCGGCGAAAGAGCAGACGAGGGCAACCCGATCGGCGTTGCGTAAAAATCTCCGTGCGCTGCGCGGAGGTTCCATAGGAGCGCCAGATCGTCCAGGGAACCCGGGGAGCATACAACGACGATGTTGGGGCCGGCGTCGTACCGAGCGAACTGGGTTTTGGGGAGAATTGGTTGCGCGGACCGGATCTGGGAGCTCGCCGTGGACGCGTATGAGAGGGTCCACATCGACAACCGCCGTGGCGTGATCGTGGGAGTACGTGGCCACGTTCGCGTCAATAGGTCCTCAAGCGACCCGGTGGTTTCAACTCGACGCACATCTACGAAGTCGTCGAAAGTGAGATCCGGTACCCAATTGCCGTGCCTCACGATGTTTGGATCGATGTGGTCGGGCAAGGAGCCGAGGCACGCAAGATAGATCAACCGCCAGGGGTCATCAGCGCCCAGAGTAACGATTTCGAGAGGCGGGACGTCGTTCGAGCCACCGTAGGCGAGCAGCCCGACCGCAAGTTGGTACCGGGAGAGGTCGCGCTGAGCCGCGAGATCCAGAGTGGTGTCGAAAGCCATGGTGTGGTCGTACGCCGCACCGTGAACCGAGTCGATCTGAGAACCACGTAGCCGGTTGCGATAAAGATCTGAGATATTGCCAGCGCTGTCGAGCGGCACCACGACATGGGATGCGCCGCCCCAAAGCTGACACTCGCGCTCGACAAATCCGGTGAACGACTCGGTATCGCCGCTCGCAAGAGGCACAGCTACTCGCCGCGGACGTGTACTCAGTCGTGTTGCATGGGGACCATTGAGGCGCTCGCTGTCAAGAAAGTGCGGCATCTCAGAATGATGGCATGTTCTCGTTGCCCAAATCTCGAAGCCTCCAGATGGGCCAGCCTTCGATCACTGTTCGCCGTTCTGTTGAGAGTTGTTGAGCGAGGTGGTCGGCCTCTTCGGTCTCGCCGAGTAGGAGTGCGCAAGCGACCTCGAACTCGAGCGACTGGTCATCGCCGTGTCGCGTGAGCCGGCGTTTCATTTCACGGATGGATCTCCGGTCCGCGGCGGTAAGAGAGTTCGTCCGCCACAGAATTTGATATCGATTGAGATGGTGCCGCTCAAGATCATCCCCCTGTTCGATCAGCCAGTCGTTCAGGGCCGCTGCTGCTTCAAGGAGCGCATCCCGTCTAGGCGCAGACCGATCGGCGGCCGAGAGAAGAGCCACAACACGGAGGTTTGCGAGCTGGGTAGTCCGCGGCTGGTCAGCAAGCGCTTCATAGGCGGAAACGATTGCGTCCAGCCGCAGATTCAGCACGGTATCCAGGTACTCGTCCTCGACAGTGTCGTACACCGTCACCGGCACATGATTCTCACCCGGGTCATCCTCGTCTGCATATCGGTAGACATGAGGCGCCGACGGGTCGAACGGGTCCAGCAGCTTCCATCGCCCCTCGGCCGATCCGGGCACCAAGAGGAACATGAGATGCCACTGACCGACGGCGGCGACGAAGCGGCTCGTCTCGCCTGCGGTGTTGATTGGTTCCTCACCCTCGATCAGCGATCGGTAGAAGTTCATCAACTCGCGCAACTGCGTATTACTAACCAGATCGAAGTCGATGAGAGTCGTGTCGACATCGAGGCGCGAGAAGAGCACGTCCAGTCGCCGCATGAATTGCAGTTGCTTATTGAGGGAGTCGTCGTCCGCTGTATCTTCCATCTCATAGGTGGATTCGCGGCCACCGATCTCGATGATTCTCGATCGCTTCAGCGAGGAGAAGAACTCGATCGCCCGAAGCTGGTCGGCGAAGCTTCCCTTAAGCGTGAGAGTGAAAGAGCTGGATTGCCCCGACGTGTCAGATCGCAGGCGCATCGTTAATCCGCCCGGAAAGGTGAGCTCTGCCGTGGTCGCGTCGAGCCGACGGACTGGGTACTCGTCAAACGTGATACCGCCACAAGTGATCGGCATAGTAGAGACTCGTCGCGTATATTCCGGCGGGAAGATCTGCAATCGGCCGCTGAGAGGTACCGACATGCCGGCGGCGGTCGTCATCTCGAGCGCAACATCGAGCTGACCGGGATCGAGGGTCATTGGCGAATCGAAATCAAGAGAAGTCGCCGAGTGCACGGTCAACGTCTGCATCTGCTCGAAAAGCGTGGGATCGAAACCCATCGCAGCGTTCTGCTTCCTGGTTTTCAGCGCCAACGCGAGTATCGGTTCGATCCGATCAGGGCTGTGCGGCAGCCTCGTTAAAGGAACCGGTACGTTCACGTGCGAAGAGTCCGCGTTCGACAACAGCCCTTCGATGCCGAACGGCGACAGCACCGCGTAGTATGCCGTCTCGCGAAGCGTTGTCGGATGAATCGCCACCACGAAATACAGGACTCCGGAATCGTTCTGAAAGGCAAGGAGATCGGTGCGCGAGATAGAGAAAGTACGAAGCGTGCCCTTCGCAGTACGTCCCTTCACCTGCACGGTGACCCGCCCCCGCCACGCCTCCTTGCTACGTCCCAGCCCGTCATAGACGTCGATGTGACCGTCGGTGAACGGGGTCTTGTCGTTCGACGCGATCTGGGCGGCAAGGTGGGGGCAGCGTGCGATCATCCGTGTGATCTTCGCCACGGCTAAGAGCTCCACATCCGCCACGTGACCCATCCTCACAGGTCACAGGTCCCGCTGGGTTTCCAGACGCGCCGACGAATGTCATAGGAGATGACGCATGAAGACTCGCAGCGGTCCCACGTCTTGATCGATGTTGGATCTCTTCGTTAGCCACCGACGAGGGTGACCCGAGGTCGCAGTCCGCTCCGTCGCAGCTCGGCCATCACAAGTCACCCCGATGGGCGCAAGGTCGCGAACGACCCTGGCGAGGCGGACAGCGCCCCGTTGACACAGGCCGCTCGATTCAGAGGCCCGACCCATCATTGCCGCAACTAGCAAGGAGACGCCCTCGAAGTTGAGACCATAGCGAGCGGCGCCACCCGCCCCAAGCTCAAGTACCGCAGCCGCGCTGTGCGGCGATGAATCGTGGCCGGTGCCACAGCAGCCCCCACTGGAGTCGGCGTCATCGTCGTCAGAGCGAGGCGTCGTCTAGGCTCAGCGTCGATTCGTCCATGGTCTTCGGATAAGCCGCGGATACTTCTGTTCGCTGTTTGCGCTTCTGACCCCTCTTCGAGAGTCTTGCCCTGTGAATCTCTTCGCGTCTGACTGGCAACCCCTCGTAGCTGTCGTAGTGTCGCTGTTCGGTCTGATCGCGACTTTTTACACGGCATTCGGTTCGACTGCGCGACGCCTCCGCAGTGATCTCTCCACGGACGTCAAGCTCGTCGCCGAGCTCGATGGCACCGTGAAAGAGGACCTTCAAAGGAGCATTACGGATCGTTCATACCGCCTCGTGGCGGCAACTCGGTACCCGAGTGACGTGGTACGAGGCTGAGCTCGGTGTCTTGATGGTTCCGGTGCTGTGGTTCCTTCTCAGCCTGCCCGGTCAAGTGCGCGCACTCGCTGAGGAGGATGAAGTTTCGTTCGAGTTGTCGGGCGCCGGCCAGGTGCTGGTCGTCGTTGTGGCCGTGGTGACGTACTCCGCTGCTGTGCGCTCATGGTCCCGTCGCGCAGCGGCGCGCGTCGTTTACGCCTACGAGCGACTCGGCGACGAGGAGGCGCGTGCAGTTGTCCGACTGCTTGCGTTCCCGGCGAACCTGGTGCCGTACGGCTTCTTCTTGGTCCTCGCTGCCGGCGTGCTTCTTAACGTGATTCCCCGGGAGGCGTCGGAAGCCGAAGTGACTTTGCCCGAGATAGCCTCAAGCTCCACACGGTTCGTCTCAGGAACGATCGTTCACGGCTCTTCGTCCCGACATCCAGGGAGGGACGCCGTTACCGCTCCCGAAAGCTGGTTCTGCCAGGCCTCTTAGATTGCAGGAACTTTTGAGGCTAATGCGGGATGTCAGTCAAGCTGTCATAAAGGTGGATCGCTTTTGGAGCACCCGTCCCGACCGGTTCAGGTTGGTGTTTCCACATGTCCGTAACGAGTGTGTTGAGTAGAGGTGCTTCGATGGTGTCGATGACGACCGTTGAATGCAGAGCAGTCTTCATTATGAGTGTCTGCGCAATCTGAGACACTTCGCTGTCCTCGGGTAGCTGGTGACCGAAAACAATCATGGCATCTGAAGCGAGCGGCATCGCCACGTAAGTCCGAGCTAACGTCCCCTCAGGGTGCAGGGTGATCGCGTGGATCCCGGCGTCACCCAATAGCATCGGCCCAACGTAGAAGACCTGTTGGAACCGAGGAAGAAGTTGCGCCGCGATCCCAAGCATCTGGAGACGCAAGGCCTTCAGAGACTCTCTATCCATCGATGTGGCCAACTGATCCAGCGAGTCGGACGCCGCGCTGCCTCCCCAGTTCGCTGGGTCCGGCACCATCATGATGTTGCCGCCTGGCAACGCGTTTTGTTCAACCGCGGACCCCCTCAACGCGGGGTAGCGGTCATGCACGAGAGTCGCGTACTCCCTCACCGCATTCCAGTCGCGGTCCGTAGGGCTCGAGCTTCGGTCAAGTAGCCGCTCGAGGGTCTTGCTGAATCTATTCTCAATGCGTCCGTAAGCAGCTTCGATCGAAGGGTCGTTGAGGCCGCGCTCAGCGGCGACCGCCCTACCGACATCGAGAAGCTGCGGTTCGTTCTTACCGCGTTGCAGCACCGAGACCCGATTGTTGGTCGCCCACCGACGCATATGCGTCCGAGCGATGTAGTGGTCAGCCGGTGCTCTAGCCGTCGTGGGACACGGAACCGGTTTTTGTTGAGCACTATCGGGAATATCGCACCACCCATCGACACCCACTTAGTCTCTCACGGTGTCGACGAAGGCCCTGAGGCGCTGGTCCTCGAAGCCATCCCAGCCGATGAAGGCGGAAGCCTCTTTCCTTGCAGTGTCGTCCATGTGCCTGTATACGGCCGCCAGTTGGGCGTCGGTGCCGTCGAAGAGCGCGGCGCGCGCGACAGAGTCGTTGAGCATGGTCAGGAACGCCGGCTCGGCCCGTGCCGAGTAGTAGAGGGCAAAGTTCGTGTACGCGCCGAGCTTGTCATTTCCGTCTTTTCCGGCGTTAGCGATACCGCGGTAGACATCGAACTCGACCAATAGATTCGTGAGGTCTGAAGGTTGGCCGGCGCCGATCAGGTCGAAAAGATGGGCGGCTGTCGGCTTGGCTGCCTCGATCACACCGCTCCGGACACCTTCTGCGTCAGTCAGTAGCTCGGCTCTAGCGACCATGACTTCGGCCTTTCGCAACAGTGACTTCCAGTAGCCACCGTACGTACTGACGGGAGCGAGGCGGGCCAAAACCGCCAAGTCATCCCACCGCTTCTCCCGCACCAGGACAGCGCCGAGGGCATAGAGGTGCATCAGTACTTCCTTGTGGCCGAGCGGGAACCGGCGCGGGTGGGTGGCCATTTCTTCGTCGACCGCCTCGTAGATAGCTTGGTAACCATGGATCGCTCGGGAGAAGACCGTACCTGCTGAATAGCGTGCTGTGAGCGCGGCGATGATATTGAGTCGGTCGAGCTGATCACCGAGTTCAGACGCAGCAGCCCTAGCGTCCTTCCCCGAGGCCGAATCGGCCAGGGTGACGGCATCGCCGATCGTCTTTCGAAGAAGTAGGTCGAGCCCGACTTCGTCGGAGCGGCGGATCAGCTCGGTGACCGCCGCGCCGAAAGACTCAGCGGGCATCTCCACATTCACGTTCACGAAGCCGCCCGGCTCGAAGGCTGGGGTAGCGACGCGGATCGTCTCGAAGATGTCTCGTCGCCATTCCTCTTTGCGCACCGCGACGATGCGCTCGATTATGCCGCGTGCGTCGTGCTGATTCCAGCGAACGCTGGAGGTGCCACGACGCACGAACACATCGCAGGCGCGCCAGATGGTCTTGTTCGCGTACTCGCCATCCTTCGGCATGATCCGCATCCCGTCGCGATTCGGGCCTACACCGATCAAGAAAAAGTCGTTGGACTCGATGCGGTGGAGGGCTGCGCTGAAGTCGATGGGCTCGCCGAGCACAGCCGCGACTTTGGATCGGATCTTCTGCTCATCGAAGTCGCGGACAGCTCGTGGTGCAAACAAGCCACTCGGCGCCCCGTGGTCGTCGGCGCCCACGACGATGTAGCCACCGTCTGGTAGGGATTCCATCGCAGCAATGTCTTTGCAAAGTTCGATGAGGTCAGACTTTTGACTAGGGTCCCACTCCGCCTTGAAGTCGAGATCGTCTGATTCTGCGCCGCGCGCGAGTAGCCCTCGCACACGATCTAGGTCAACGCTCATCGCCATGGAGGAACAGTACCGCTGCATGGGCAGCGGGTCTGTTCTGCAACCGCCGATTCGAGTCAAGCGGCTCGCGATAGCTCATCTGCGTCTGTCTCGGACGCAGCTGCCTGCCCGAGCTTGACCACGCCCTAAACGACCGTTTCCGGCGGTGCAGGCCGGAACTCGGACGCTAGGAATCACGGGGCGACTTTGGTCGCACCAGGAGTTTCAGCACACGCTCGGCATTGTTCCGGGGCTCGCCCCATCCGAAGGTCGCCACCATCGCTAGGAACACTTTCAGGCAGTAGCGAGCGCTGACGGCGGCGGTCAGCGCGACTACTGATGCGGGCGGGGCGGCGTCGAGGAGCTGCGAGAGGTAGTCAGGCACCGTGTCTCCGAACTGGCGCTAGCGCCCCGTCGCCCGGCGCCGGTCAGGAAAGACAGGTCAACTAGGGCTTCTGGTGGGCGGACTAATCCGCAAGCTGCGATCGAGTCAGCGGACATCTTGCACCGCCCCACGGGGAGGACGGGAGATGACGGCGCGAGCGCAGACCACCTGGGGAGAGACAGGGTGCCGGTCCCGCCGGCTTGGGGCCTCTCCGCCGATGAGACAGGATGCCGGTTCCCGCCGGCTTGGGATCTCATCGATACCCCGCTACGCGGGGTATCCCCACTGCTACGCAGTCGGGATGTTTCACCCTCCGCCGCTACGCAGCACTGGAGGGGTATTACTTCTGCATACATCCTAGATCGGCTGACGGACAACCACCAGCAACGATCGTTTTCGGCAGCCCCGTCGATAACGACGACCGAACGCACGGCGCCTCGTCGGCGCGCAGATGCTGGGTCTGGCGCGAGAACCTGGGGATCGCGTCTGGCCACGTCAGATTCGCCGGGACTCGTGCTGATCGCGTTAACGTTTGCGCCAGCCACCCGCGTTCAGGCAACCTCATCGCCATAGGGATCGTGATTTCGGAGCGGCGCCCGAAACATGGTCCCGCCGGGATAGGGATTCTTGCGCCCGTCGGTCATCGAGGATCTGAGGAGCTCAACTCACGAACGGCGGCGAGCCGTCGTTTCACCTCGGCGATTGCTTCGAGAGGCGGTCCGACACTCGCGACCCGTGAAAAAGTGGCTTACGCCGTTCGAAGCACGTGCCTTCATCGGGTCAACGGCTGACCAGCCAAGCGACGAAGCGCTCGGTCGACTCGCGCGAACGCGGTGCTGTCTGCGTAGCCCGACGAAGAACTGTGATCGCGGGGAACCCAACGCAGTTCTGAGTCCCTCGAGAACCGTCGACGAGTGATTGGTCGTGCGATCTCAGCTGGCTTCATCACCACGTCAAACGGAGACGGAGTGCCCGAGTAGACACATCGTTGTCGCCTGCTACCAGATTCGCGCTGTCCATCGTCATTCCCGGCGTGACACTCCACTTTGGATCGGAATTACTCCGATTCTGTCGCGGGTAATCCGATGTAAAGCGTCTACTCCGATCTAAAGACGCAAATCACAACGAACTTCTTGACACGGCATCCGCTCGGGTTTAACGTACAACCAAATGGTTGCACAACGAGAACTCACCGAAGCGGAGGTCGACCGTGTCTTCCACGCACTGGCCACGTCGACCCGGCGTGACATCCTGCGCCGGACGATCGAGAACGAGCAGTCGGTCTCGTCCCTCGCCGCCGAGTACGAGATGTCGTTCGCCGCAGTGCAGAAGCACGTCTCGGTGCTCGAAGCCGCGAACCTCATCGTCAAGCGCGCCGAAGGACGCGAGCGCCTCGTGCGCGCAAATCCCGAGATGATCGCCCGCGCCAAAGCGCTGCTCGCGCGCTACGAAGAGCTCTGGCGGTCGCGCATCGCCCGACTCGACGACCTGCTCGCCGACGCTTCGACAGGCTCAGCGACCCAGAAGAGCCGCACCACGCAGAACAACGAACCGACCGAACACGAACAAGGAGACTGACCATGCCTGTCACCGATGTCACGACGGATGCCAAGAACCTGACCATGACGGTCGTCGCCGATCTGGCGGCACCGATCGACCGGGTCTGGGGCGCCTACAGCGACCCGCGCCAGCTCGAGCGCTTCTGGGGTCCTCCCGGATGGCCCGCCACGTTCACCCACTGGGACCACACCGTGGGAGGCAAGGCCAACTACACGATGAACGGACCGCGCGGCGAGAAGGCCTCGGGCACGTGGGAGTTCCTCGAGATCGACGGGCCGCGTGCGTTCACCGTGCTCGACTCGTTCGCCGACGAGTCCGGAACGCCCGACCCGAACCTCCCGTCGATGCGCATGACGTTCACGTTCGAGCAGACCGCCGAGGGCACGCGCATGGTCAACACGAGCTACTTCGCTTCGGCCGAGGCGCTCGAGACTGTCGTGTCGATGGGCGCTGTCGAGGGTACGACGCTCGCGATGAGCCAGCTCGACGCCGTGCTGCAAGGCCTCCGCGACTACGCGCAGGGCAAGGGTACGAACGTCGAACTGCTCGACGACACCCACGTGCGCATCACCAGGCTCGTCGAGGGTCCGCGCGAGCTGGTCTGGCGCGCGCACAACGAACCCGAGCTGATGAAGAAGTGGCTGCTCGGACCCGACGGGTGGGAGATGACCGAGTGCGTCCTCGCCACCGAGGTCGGCCAGTCGTACCGCACCTCGTGGGCGCCGACCGGTGACACCGAGGGCGAGGCGTTCGGGTTCGAGGGGGAGTCGTTGCTGATCGACGCCCCGAAGCGATCGGTGCAGACCGAGCGGATGATCGGGATGCCGATCGAGACGCTCAACGACCTCAACCTCTACGAGGAGGACGGCGCGACCCTCATCACGCTGTACGTCGAGTACCTCGACAAGGAGACGCGCGACATGATCCTCGCCACCGGCATGGCCGACGGCATGGAGGCCTCGTACGCTCGCCTCGAGCGGGAGCTGCTGGCGGTCTGACCGTTCACGACTCCGGAGAAACCGGCCGATCCCGCACGGATCGGCCGGTTTTCTGCGATTCGGGCACGAATCTCCGGAGTTGTGAACGCCAGCACGCACCCACCCGAGAAGCCACCGTCCACCCGGGCGGGATAAAGTGGCGACACGATGAGGATCACGCGCCGCACTCTGCTTCTGGGCGCCGGGGCCGGAGCCCTTTCGGTGCTGCTCGCCTCGTGCACCCCCGAGCCCGAGCCCACGCCCACGCGCACCCCGACCCGTTCGCCCGAACCGCAGCCGACGAACGGCGTGCCGCTTCCGGCCGGCAGCATCCGCTCCACCTGGACGAGCGACCAGTACGCGTTCGGTGCCGTGAGCTTCGTGCCCGTCGGGGTCGGAGCCGAGACCCGCAGCGCCCTCGCGCGCCCGGTCGACGACCGCCTCTTCTTCGCCGGCGAGGCCACCGACGAGGAGGCCCCCGCCACGATGCGCGGAGCGATCGCCTCGGGTGAGCGCGCCGCCGACGAGCTGCGGGATGCCGCGGCCGGCGGAGAGCGCATCGCCGTGATCGGCGCGGGCCTCGCCGGCGCCACGGCGGCCGCGCGGCTCAACGACGCGGGCTTCGAGGTCACGGTTCTCGAGGCGCGCGACCGCGTCGGTGGCCGCGTGTACTCGCGGGTCGATGACGCCTGGCCGGTTCCGCCGCAGCTCGGCGCGTGGCTGTTCGGCGATGCGGATGCCGACCTCGTCGAGACTCTCGAGGCGGAGGACATCGGGGTCGTCGACCTGTCGGGCTCGCTCTGGCGCTCGCCCGACGGAGACATGGATGCCGTCGCCACCGACCCCCTGACGGCCGCGCTCGCCGCCGCTCAGGCCGCCCCCGTCGACAGCTCCGTCGCCGACGCCCTCGTCGCGGCCGGGGTCGACACCGCCGCCCCGACGATCCTCGCCCTTCTGGCGCTGCTCGCCACCACTTCGGGCGCAGAGGCCGCGAAGCTGTCGAGCTGGTTCGCGCCGCAGCTTCCTCCGGCCGAGCCCCGCGCCGCCCGCGACAGCCTGCTGCCGTTCATCGAGCACACGCTCGACGGCGTGCAGGTCGGCCTCAACCAGCCGGTCACTCGCCTCGCCTACGACGACACCGGGGTGAGCGTGCGCATGGGCACCGGCGAAGCGCTGTCGTTCGACCGCGTCGTCGTGACGGTGCCGCTCGGCGTGCTGCAGGAGCAGGGCATCGAGTTCGAGCCGCCGCTGCCGTTCGCCAACCGCGGCGCGATCTCGGCGCTCGCGATGGGCTCGATCGAGACCGTCTGGCTGCGCTGGGACGAACCGTTCTGGGATGCCGAGGAAGCGGTGTGGCACACGGTCGGCGGCGACGTCGGCATCCGCACCTGGATCAATCTGCGCCCCGCCACCGGCGAGAACGTCTTGGTGGGCATCGTCGGCGGCGACGCCGCGGCCCGGTTCGCGGAACTCGGCAAGGACGAGGCCGTCGCCCTGGCGCTCGAGGCGCTCGCGCCCTACATGCCCGAGGCCTGAACCGACGGACGCGACGGCGCGTCGCTTACGCCCCCGGATCCTGCCGGAGGCGTCGGGGCAACGGCATCCGACTGATGAGCACGAGCGCGGTCGCGACGGTCGCGAACGTCGCGAGGGCGATGCCGGAGGACACGAAGAACTCGGCCGGTCCGCTGATCTGCCGAGGGTCGAGGAAGTAGTACGGGTACCAGCCGATGATCGGGCCGCGGATCATCGTGAACCCGCCCCACGCGAGCGGATAGATCAGCGTCGCGGGGACCACCCGCCACGGAACCGCGCGATGACCGGGCGCGAGCGCCCAGGCGAGCGCCGCGCACGCCGGCAGGTAGAAGTGGAGCACTTGGTCGGACCAGGGCACGTCGATGCGGATGCCGCGCAGCCCCGCCTGCCAGACGAGGATCGCGAACACGATCCCGGCCGTGATCGTCCAGGTGAGAACGAGGGCGAGCGTGACGGTGAGCCAGCGTGGATCGCGGGCGTTGCGGAGCGCGATGATGCCGGCGATCGTGAGCAGGATCACGAACGCGACGTTCGACTGGTTGGTCAGGTACGCGAAGAAGTTCTGACTCGCGACGGTGTGCGAAGCGAGCCCCCACGCGAGTCGGTGGATGAGGGCGACCAGACACAGCGCGGCGGCGCCGAGGCGGAGCAGGCCGAAGACGGTACGCGTCTTCACCGCTGCGTCACCCGCCGTCCACTCATCCGCCGAGTCTACTTTCGGCAGGCTCTGCGGGTCGTGGGAACGCGCCTCAGCGCCGGGCGCGGGTCGTCCAGAGGGCCAGGGCGACCAGCACCGGCTGGAAGAACAGGCGTACGAATCGCTTCACGTCGGTGTCGAGGCCGAAGCCGTCGCGCTGGTGCATCCACTGCGAGACGTTGCCGGGGAACACCGCCACGAAGAACAGTGCGGCGATCGTGCCGACCCGACGGCGACGCCTGCGGGCGAGCAGCAGCGCCGAACCGAGGCCGACCTCGACGACGCCCGAGGCGAGCACCGTGACGTCGGGGTCGAGCGGCAGCGACTCGGGCACCTGCGCCTGGAACTCCCGGCGGGCGAACGTCAGGTGCGAGACGCCCGCGAAGACGAGCGAGGATCCGAGGAAGATGCGGCCAATCGTGCGCGCGGTAGTCGACATGAGGCGAGTGTACGCGGGTCAGATCAGGCGGCGGAGGGCCGCCTCGAGCGAGATGCCCTGCGCTTCGGCGCGGTCGCGCAGGCGGGCGTGCTCGTCGCCCGTGAGGGAGATGCGCAGCTCGATCGGGTCGGCGGAGGGGGTGTCGAAGTCATCGAACAGCGACGAGGTCTCGGCCCAGAGCGGGGCATCCGAAGGGGCGGTCGCGATGGGGGCGGATGCCGATGCCGATGTCTGCAGGTGGGCCGGCGCGTTTGCGGATGCCGCGATCGGGGCGGACGCCGCGACGGCGGCGCCGTCACCCGCGGCGAGCGTGAACCCGGGGCCGCGGCGCGGCTCCTGTTTCGCCTGGTAAGCCTTCGCGGCAGCGTTCGCGCGCTCATCGGCGGCCTCGTTGAGCCGGTCGCCGGCGTGCCCCTTCACCCACGAGAACTCGACGTCGCGGCCGCGGATGGCCTCGTCGATGCCTTCGAGGATGTCGCGGTTGAGCACCGGGCCGCCGTCGGACTTGCGCCAGCCCTTGCGCTTCCACCCCGGCATCCACTTCGTCACCGAGTCGATCACGTAGCGGCTGTCGCACCGGATGAGCAGCTTCTCGTCGATGCCCTCGGTCGCGCGCAGCAGCTCGAGCACCGCCTGCAGTTCGCCCTGGTTGTTGGTGCCGTGGGGAGACCCGCCCGCCGCCCAGTTGTCGTCGTCGATGTACCAGGCCCAGCCGTTGGGGCCGGGATTGCCCAGGGCGGAGCCGTCTGCGGCGGCGGTGATCGTCATCCCTCCACCGTAGCCGGGGCCGCCGACGTCGCCGGGCGGGTGGCGCGCGTCAGCGCAGGGCGCGGCGCATCCGGATCTCGCGACGCCCGTCGGCGAGGACGTCGCCCGGTTCGTCGAGGGTCGTGAACCCCGCACGTTCGTAGGCGCGCTGGGCCGCGGGGTTGTCGGGCATGACCGCGAGGTCGAGCACGGATGCTCCCGCCTCCGTCGCCCAATCGACGATGCGGTCGATCAGATCGGCGGCGAGGCCGGTGCCGCGCGCGGACGGAGCGACCCACATCGAGATCAGCTCCGTACGGGTGGGGTCGTCGGCGACCGGCATCCCGGTGATCATCCCGACGACGTGCTCGCCGTCGATCGCGAGCAGGTCGTGCGCGCCGGGGACCGACAGTCGCTCGCGCCACTTCGACTCCGGCGCTTCGATCCAGTCGGTGAGCTGCGAGCCGAAGGCCGCGGGCGACTCGCGCAGCGCTTCGAGCCGCGCGGCGCGCCACAGCATCCATTCGTCGGCCGTCACCGGCCGGACCACGATGCCATCGGATGCCGGGGAGGTCATGTCAGTCCTCGTCCGGTTCGCGGTTCTCAATCGAGACGGCCACAGGCGCCGGTGGCGCGACGGGGAACACGATCGACCCGACCTCGGCGCCGAGACCTATCGAGAACGGGTCGAGGGTCGGCGTCGTGGCGAGCGTGTCGACGCCGTCGCGCTCGAGAGGCTCGGACGGGAGCCCGGCCCACTGGTTCTCTTCTTCTTCCGGGCGGTGCTGGAAAAGTCCCATGTGCTCATTGTCCTCCCGTCGGCGCGAGTGCGCACCGATTCACGGGGGATTGATCGGATGCTGCCGCCACGGGTCTCCCGGCCGTCCAGCGGCCGGTCAGACCCGCCCTCCTAGGGTGGGAACATGGCCGGAATCGAATGGGAATCCTGGATCGGAACCGTCGCAGCCATCGGCATCGCCCTCGCGGTCGCCGCCGCCACTTTCGCGATGATGTGGCTGCTCAGTGTGCTCGTGAGCCGCAAGGTGCCGTGGGTGCGCGAGCTGGCGCACCGCGCTCGCGGCGCCCTCTTCACGACCGGGGCGGTGGTCGCGGTCTGGATCGCCTGCTCGGTCTCGGAGCCGGCGGGGGCCGAGTGGTGGCCCGCCCTGTCGCGACTCTTCCTGATCGCGACGATCCTCGCGGGTTCGTGGCTGCTCGGTGCGCTCGCGTCGTTCGGTTTCGAGCGACTCATGGCGCGCGAGGAGGCGGGTCGGGTCGGCCCCGACGCGCGACGGCGCAAGACGCAGCTGCTCGTCATCCACCGTCTCGTGCTGGTCACGATCGCGGTGCTGGCACTCGGCACCGTGCTGTTCACCTTCCCCGAGATGCGTGCGGTCGGCACGAGCCTGCTCGCCTCGGCCGGAATCGTCAGCATCATCGCGGGTCTCGCCGCGCAATCGATCCTGGGCAACCTCATCGCGGGGGTGCAGGTCGCGTTCACCGACGCGATCCGGGTCGGCGACGTGGTCGTGGTCGAGGGCGAGTGGGGCCGCGTCGGCGAGATCAACCTGTCGTACGTCGTCGTCTACATCTGGGACGAGCGGCGCCTCGTCGTGCCCTGCAGCTACTTCACGACCACTCCGATCGAGACGTGGACCCGGCGGTCCGACGCGATCCTCGGCGTGGTCTTCATGGATCTGGACTGGCGCGTGCCGATGGACGAGTTGCGGGTCGAGTTCGCCCGGATCGTCGAGGCGTCGCCGTACTGGGACGGACGCTCGTCGAGCGCAGCGGTGACCGAGGCGCAGGGCGGATTCGTGACCGTGCGCTTCGTGATGTCGTCGAAGGACTCGTCGGATCAGTGGGACCTGCGCTGCGAGGTGCGCGAGAAGCTGATGACCTGGCTGCAGCAGACGCACCCCGAGGCGCTGCCGCGCACGCGGGTCGCTCTCGAGGCGGGTGCGGGCGCGGGCTGACGTGGGTCGCGGTCGCGGTCGCTGGGTGCGGGGTGGTGCGGACGCGGCGCGCAGTCGGGCGGATGCCGTGGCGGGAGCGCGGTCAGGCGGATGCCGCGCGCACGGCGTCGACGAGTTCGCGCCACGGGCCCGAGACCGCGGCGTCGGGAAGCTCGCGCTCGCGTCGCTCGTGCGGAGTGCGGGCGCGGATGCTCCACATGAATCGGTCGGCCCCGGTCGAGTTCTCGGTGTCGGCATCCCAGGGGCACCGTTCGATGAGCGCGATCCAGGTGTCGGCATCGGCCGAATCGGATGCCGCGATCTCGACGCGCCAGCGACGGCTGATGCCCGCGATCCCGCCCGAGCGCACGACCGCGACGATGACTCCGGGATCACCCGACGACTCGGCGGGCTGTTCCGCGTCAGTCGGCTGCGGGGACTCGCTCATCTTCATAGACTCCCACGATCGTCCAGGCGCGTCGAGCGGCTGACGCGGTGGCCTCGTCGACGGCGGATGCCGCGGTGACGGTCGCATCGGCGAAGGCCGTGAAGTTCGCCGTGCTCGACAGCCCTCCGGTCAGCGCGCGATACCAGACGGTGCCGGCGGTCTCCCAGGCGTTGCCACCGAGGTCCCTCGCGAACACGGCGAAGGCGCGGTTCGGGATGCCGGAGTTGATGTGCACCCCGCCGTTGTCTTCGGTCGTGCGTACGAAGCCGCTCATGTGATCGGGCTGCGGGTCCTTGCCGAGTTCGTCGTCGTCGTACGCCGTGCCGGGCGCGATCATCGAGCGCAGAGCCACGCCCTCGACCGCCTCGGTGAAGATCTCGGCGCCGATGAGCCAGGTGGCGTCGGCGGCGCTCTGGCCCAGTGAGTACTGCTCGGTCAGCGCCCCGAACACGTCGGCGATCGACTCGTTGAGCGCGCCGGGCTGCCCCTGGTACTCGAGATTCGCGGTGTGCTGCACGACTCCGTGGGCGAGCTCGTGCCCGATCACCGTGAGCGATCCGGTGAACCCGCGGAACACCTCGCCGTCACCGTCTCCGAACACCATACGCTCGCCGTCCCAGAAGGCGTTGTCGTAGTCGACGCCGTAGTGCACGGTCGCATCGAGCGGCGCGCCGGCGTCGTCGAGCGAGTTGCGACCGAACGCCGAGAGCAGCAGCTCGAACGTCGCGCCGAGGCCGTCGTAGGCCTCGTTGACCGCAGTGTCGGCGACCGGCGGATCGTCTTCGGAGCGCACGACCGCGCCAGGGAGGTCTTGCGTGTTCGCGGCGTCGCTGATCGTGCGGTTCGGAGCATCCGACAATTGCGCGACGAGGTCGCCGTTCTCGTCGATCGAGAGGTCGATGCGGGCGCGGAACGGCGGCCGCCCCGCCGTGAGGGTCTGTCGTGCGGCGGCGGCTGCGCGCGGGAACCGACCCGATGCCGCCAACCGCGCGAGCAGATAGGACGGGACCACTCCGTGACGTTCGATCTGTGCGCTCATGCAGCGACCCTACGCCGGGCTTCCGACACTCGGGCAGGGTCTTGCGCTCGTCACGCCGACTCGATGCTCATCACCGTCGTGCGCAGCACCCCACCGTCGAGCGGCACCTCGTAGCGCACCGGCATGCCGGGGTGGGCGGGGGAGAACCAGTACGTCTCCATCGGGGCATCCGGTCCGTCGGAGGTGTCGTACCGCGTGCACTCGAGGCGGCCGAGCGGGATGTCGATCGCCTCCGACGTCACGGTCGTATGGTCCGCGGGGAACGCCGCGTGGTGCTGCAGATCGGCCCACGTGACCCGCGTCGTCACGACGTCGTCGGCGTTCTCGGCGAACCAGGCGTGGAGTGTGGCGCCCTCGGCATCCGTCTGCTCGAATCGGTTGAAACGCTCGTGCTGCGACCCGTCCGGCGACTCCACGAAGAGGCGGATCGTCTTGCCGACCCCGGTTGCCGCGCGGATCTCAACCGCTGTGAACGGCGTCGGCAGCAGGCCGGGGCCGAGGATATGCGCATCAGTGGGCATGCAGACATTGTGCTCCTGTCGGGTGGCTCGGGTCGAGGGCGTACCCAGCTCAGGAAGAACGTGGGTCAGGATGCCGTTCCGAGCCGATTCCACCCCGGAACACGTCGATCTTCCTGAGTTGGGCACAGCGCCCCGCCCGAGACCGCCCCGCCCCCGCAGGGCAAGCCCGGGAATCTCGCGTAAAATCGGCACAATGACCGATGCGCCTCTCGACGAGCCCGACACCCGGGCCGACCTCGGCCCCGGCATCGACCCCGACGATCTCGCCACCACCCTGCGCGTGCTCAGCGAACTGCACGAGATCGACAACGAGCATCCCGACTTCGTGGCCGTGCGCCACGCGACCGCCGCGATGTTCAAGGCCGTCAAGCGCGTGCGCCGCAAGGAGATCCGCGACGCGATCGCCGAAGCCGACAAGGCCGTCGTCGCCCGCACCGCCACCGGCGCCCCCGACCGCATCGACGACGAGACGCGCGGCAACGACCTCGCCACGAGCGTCGTCGACGCCCCCATCGCGGGCGAGCTGCTCAAGCCCCGCAACTGCTACATCTGCAAGCAGCCGTACACGCTGGTCGACGCGTTCTACCACCAGCTCTGCCCCGACTGCGCCCGCTTCAGCCACGGCAAGCGCAACGCCCGCACCGACCTCACCGGCAAGCGCGCACTGCTCACCGGGGGTCGCGCGAAGATCGGCATGCACATCGCGCTACGGCTGCTGCGCGACGGTGCGCACACCACGATCACCACGCGCTTCCCGCGCGATGCCGTGCGCCGCTTCACCGCGCTTCCCGACTCGGCCGACTGGCTGCACCGCCTGCGCGTCGTCGGGATCGACCTGCGCGACCCGGCACAGGTGATCGGTCTCGCCGATTCGGTCGCGGCCCAAGGGCCGCTCGACATCCTCATCAACAACGCCGCGCAGACGGTCCGGCGCTCGCCGGGGGCGTATTCGCTGCTGGCGGATGCCGAGTTGCAGCCACTCCCCGACGGTCCTCTCCCCGAGATGGAGACCTTCGGGCACACCGCCGATCCGCACCCGCAGGCGCTGCAGGCATCCGTCGATGCGCACCCGCTGCTGTCGGTCGCCGCCCTCGGGGGAACCGTCGCCGAACAGGGCGGTCAGGCGCTCACCGCCGAGGACCTCGCCCGCGTGGCGATGGCGCCGGGGTCGTCGTCGCTCGAGAAGCACGCCGACGGCTCCGCGATCGACGCCGGGGGCCTCGTGCCCGACGTCAACCGCGTCAACAGCTGGGTGCAGTCTGTCGACCAGGTCGACCCGCTCGAGATGCTCGAGGTGCAGCTCGCGAACACGACCGCGCCGTTCCTGCTGATCAGCCGCCTGCGGGCATCGATGGCGGCATCGTCGGCGCATCGCAAATACGTCGTGAACGTGTCGGCGATGGAGGGGCAGTTCTCGCGCCGGTACAAGGGGCCGGGGCATCCGCACACCAACATGGCGAAGGCCGCGCTCAACATGCTCACGCGCACCAGCGCGGGCGAGATGCTCGAGAAGGACGGCATCCTCATGACCGCCGTCGACACCGGCTGGATCACCGACGAGCGCCCGCACTACACGAAGGTGCGCCTGGCCGAGGAGGGGTTCCACGCCCCGCTCGACCTCGTCGACGGCGCCGCCCGCGTGTACGACCCGATCGTGCGCGGCGAGGCCGGCGACGACATCCACGGCGTGTTCCTGAAGGACTACGAGCCCAGCCCCTGGTGAGTTCGTTTCCACCTTCGAATCGCTCACTTTGCGCTTTTCGGGGGTGGGAAACAGCAAAGTGAGCGATTCGAACCGCGGGTGGGGGGGCGACCCCAGGCGGATGCCGTCAGCGGCGCTCGAGGGTGGCGGATGCCCAGGCGCCGAGGTCGTCGAGGATCGGCAGGAGTCCCTCGCCGCCGGGCGTGAGTGCGTAGGAGACCGTGACCGGTGGGCCGGCGTCGACCGTGCGGGCGACGAGCCCGGCGTCGGCGAGTTCGGCGAGGCGATCGGAGAGCACGGTGTCGCTGATGCCTGCGACCGCGCGGCGCAGGGCGACGAACGTCGAGGGACCGGCGCCGAGTGACGACACGATCATGCCGTTCCAGCGCTTTCCGAGCACGCTGAAGGCGAGTGTGACGGCGGCGTCGCACTTCTGCAGATCGTGCCCGATCTCGGCCATGTCCTCATTCTAGCGTGCTACGTTAACCGATGTCGCTAAGAAAAACCGAGCGACTACGAAAACGAGAGGTTCCATCCATGTCCCTGTTCCGCCTCGATGCGAGCATCCTTCCCGCGTCGTCCGCCAGCCGGTCGCTCGCCGACCTCGTTGAAGCCGAGTGGACCGCGTCGCACCCCGACTCCACGGTCACCCGTCGCGACCTCGCCGCCGACCCCGTGCCCGCGACCGCCTGG
This sequence comes from Microbacterium sp. NPDC008134, assembly GCF_042957055.1. Taxonomy (NCBI): domain Bacteria; kingdom Bacillati; phylum Actinomycetota; class Actinomycetes; order Micrococcales; family Microbacteriaceae; genus Microbacterium; species Microbacterium sp. NPDC008134. Next base: position 259,714 of record NZ_JBIBHO010000001.1, read on the forward strand.
GCGGATGCCGTCACCGGCGGTTTCGTCGACGAGGCGCAGCGCACCCCCGGCCAGGTCGAGGCCCGGACCCTCGCGACGTCGTTCGCCGACGAGCTGATCGGCGCCGACGCGCTGCTCTTCGCCGTGCCGCTCTACAACTACGGCGTCTCGCAGCACTTCAAGACCTGGTTCGACGTGGCGTACACCGACCCGCGCATCGACCCGACCGGCACCGCGCTGCGCGGCAAGCCGGCCACCCTGGTCACCGTGCTCGGCGGAAACTACGCGCCCGGCACCCCCAAGGAGGGCTGGGACCACTCGACCGGATGGCTGCGCCGCGTGCTCGAAGACGTGTGGGGTCTCGACCTGCGCGTCGTGGAGCGTCCGTTCACGCTCGTCGGCGTGAACCCGGCGCTCGACGCCTTCGCCGACACGGCTCGCGAGCTCAAGGAGAACGCCGAGACGGATGCCCGCACCTACGGGCGCGAGATCGCGGCGCTCCGCGGCAACGTCGCCTGAGGCGGGAGCGCCCGCTCGTCTGCACGGAGACTTCCCGTTTGCACGGAGTCTTCGGTGGTTTCGTCGTGCAGGTGTGATCGAGCCGTGCAGACGAGCGGTGCGAGGTCGCGAGAACTGGGTCGCTGAGCTTGTCGAAGCGTCCCGTCGCGTCGGTACTTGCACGTGTGATCGGGCCGTGCAGATGAGCGGTGCGAGGTCGCGAGAACTCGGTCGCTGAGCTTGTCGAAGCGTCCCACCGCATGTGCACCTGCGGGCGACCTCGGGGCGGGACCCTTCGGCGGGCTCAGGGACCCAGTGGGCCTCGGGGAGGGACCCTTCGTCTCGCTGCGCTCGCTCAGGGACCGGGTGTCGTGGGGCGTCTCGTTCAGCAGCCGGGGGCGGTGGGTCGTTCGGTGCAGGTGTGTTGGACGAGGGCGGTGTGGGCTTCGTAGATGCGTATGGTTTGGGTGGGTCCGGGGGTGGTGAGGGTTCCGGTGAGGGGGATGTATCCGGTGCCGAGGTCGATCTCGGCGGTGTAGTGGATGGTGACGGTGGTGTCGTAGGTGCCGCGGTCGTCGTATACGTGACTGGTCGCGGTGGGCGTGAACTGGGGTTGGTGGAGGGCGTCCCAGGTCGCGCCGGGTGCGGTGGTGTGGGCGGTGGTGCCGTCGCCGTAGGTGAAGTCGTAGCCGACGGGGGTGAACCGGGCGGTCAGCGGGGCACCGAAGAGGGTACCGGTGCGGGTGTGCACGGATGCTGTCGTGACAAAGTTCGTGGGCAGCCCGGCGATGCCGACGTTGCCGGGGTCGGCGGAGGGTGTCGCGGTGGCCGGGCTGAGGGAGACGAGGTCGGTGATCGAGATCGCCGGGGCGCCGGGAGCGGACGCCGGGGGGCCGCCGTCGATGCGTCGCCAGATGGCGCAGTCCGCCGACGAGTTTCCCTGTGCGACGCAGGCTTCTGCAGCGGCGATCTGTTCGGGAGTCGGCCACTGCGTCGCGGGCGCGCCCGATCCGGCAGGGGCCGACGAGCCGGATGGTGCGGAGCCGGGATGCTGCGGCTGAGGTTGCGTGCCGGTCACGGTGACGGAGGAGCCGTCATTCGAGCATCCAATCGTCGATCGTTCTGCCGCGGTGCAAGTCTTGACGTGCATTGGTGGAGCCTGCGGCACGACAGCGAGCGAGAGCGTGAGGATTGCTATCGTCATCGGCTTCAGCACGACTCGTCCTCGACCTGATCTGACGAGACCAGCTTCAGCTCGTCGCCGTGCATTTCGAGCACGAGGTCCAACGCGTACCTGTCGGGCCGGTCAGATGGAACCAGGGAGTTGCCTTCCGAGTCGGTGAAAGTCGTCGCGCTCACGTCGTCGCACGTTCTCGCTTCGACAGTCGTTCCGTTGACGAACGCGGTCGGTTCGAACCACACCACGGTCATTTCCCCACCTCGCAAATAGCCTTCCGCGTGCATCTCCGACAGTGACTTTCGCTCGCTCGATTCGTAGTCGTCGGCGGTGTACTCGAGCGCGATCTCGAATGTTTCCGGGCTCCGAAGATCGACTTCGTTGAAGGCGTCGATGTACGCCCGGTACACCTCTTCCGCCGCGGCGAACGCCTCTTCTTCGCTCGCGAAGGCGGGCGTCGGAGTGGGGGAGGGCTCCGGGGTGGGCGCGCAGCCGGACAGTGCGGCGGTGGTCAGGGCGAGAGCGAAGGCTACGGCGGGGTATCGGGTCGAGAGCACCGCCATAAAGTAGCCCGATTCCGAGCGCACCCTCGGGAGTTATCCACAGGGACTCGCGGCGGGGCCCTTCGACAGGCTCAGGGACCCAGTTTCGTGCGGCGGGGCCCTTCGACAGGCTCAGGGGCCCAGTGAGTCAGGGCCCAGTGAGTCAGGGGCCGGGCGGGCGGGGGAGCCACACTGTCGCGATGAGGCCGCCGTCGGGGCGCGGGGTGAGGACGAGGGTCCCGTCGTGCGCGCGCACGATGCGTTCGGCGATCGCGAGGCCGAGTCCGACACCGACGTGGTCGTCGCCGCGGGCGCGCTCGGCACCCCGCTGGAACGGCTCCACGAGCACTGCCACGCGATCAGTGTCGACGACCGCACCCGTGTTCTCGACCACGACCGCCAACGCCTCGGGGAGGTCGTGAGTGCGCACGGCAACGCGTCCGTCGAAGTCGAGATTGTGCACGATCGCGTTGTGCACGAGGTTCGTCACGAGCTGCTGCAGCAACGCGCCCGACCCCGAAACCACAGCCGGAACCCCGCCGACCTCGATCGTCACCCCACGGCGATCGGCCAGCGGCAGCAGGGCCTCGACCGACTCCTCCGCGACGAGCGACAGATCGACCTCTTCGCGCGTGAACGACCGCCGGTCGGCGCGGCTCAGCAGGAGCAGCGCCTCGGTCAGCTCGATCGCCCGGGCATTGACCTCGCCCAACCGCGAGATCAGGGCGTCGACATCGCGATCGGGGTCGGTGCGGGCGACCTCCAGCAGCGTCTGCGAGATCGCCAGCGGCGTGCGCAGCTCGTGCGACGCGTTCGCGGCGAAGCGCCGCTCCTCCTCGACATGCGCCTCGATGCGCTCGAGCATCCCGTCGAACACGTCGGCGAGATCGCGGAACTCGTCGCGCGGCCCCTCCAGATCCACCCGATGCGACAGCGACCCCTGGGCGGCAAGCTGCGCGGCGGCGCCGATGCGTGACAGGGGCGCGAGCATCCGCCCCGCCAACAACCACCCGCCGGCCAAGCCGATCACGAGCAGGAGCACCATCGTCCACGACGCCACGGGCGTGAACGCCCGGATCAGATCCGAGCGGTTGGGCACGAAGAACCCCGCGTCGATGTTCTGATCGGGCACGTACCGCAGCAGCCACAGCCACACGACCGCCAGCAGCACGAACCCCGCCAGCGCGACGACCCCGGCATAACTGAGCGCGAGCCGCAGGCGGGCGCTCATCCCGCGAGGCCTAGGCATCGGCATCCGCTTCGGCATCTGCTTCGGCATCCGCCGTCGCACCCCCGGCATCCGTCGCGATCCGATATCCGACGCCCGGCACCGTGAGGATCACCCACGGCTCGCCCAACCTCTTACGCAGCGACGACACGGTGATGCGCACGGCGTTGGTGAACGGGTCGGCGTTCTCGTCCCAGGCGCGCTCGAGCAGTTCTTCGGCGCTCACGACCCCACCCGCCGCATCGACCAGAACCTCGAGCACCGCGAACTGCTTACGGGTGAGTGCGACGTACCGTTCGTCGCGGAAGACCTCCCGGCGGAACGGGTCGAGACGCAGCCCCGCCACCTCGAGCACCGGAGGACGGGCGCGCTCGCGCCGACGCCCCAGGGCGCGCAGGCGCAGCACGAGCTCGCGCAGTTCGAAGGGCTTGGTGAGGTAGTCGTCGGCGCCGAGTTCGAACCCCGAGGCCTTGTCGTCGAGACGGTCGGCCGCGGTGAGCATGATGATCGGGATGCCGCTGCCCGAGTCCACGATCGCTCGGGCGATGTCGTCGCCCGAGGGGCCGGGGATGTCACGGTCGAGCACGGCGATGTCGTAGGAGTTGATGTCGAGCAGTTCCAGCGCGGTGTTCCCGTCACCCGCGATGTCGGCGGCGATCGCCTCGAGCCGCAGCCCGTCGCGGACGGCCTCGGCGAGGTAGGGCTCGTCCTCGACGATCAGCACACGCATGGCTGCGATCCTACGCACCCGCGCATATCGAAAACGTATGGAGATCCGCATACGCCCCCGCAACCGGCCGGCGACTGCACTGGGGGGATGAACAGCACCACCGCCCCGCCCCTGCGTCGACGCATCATCTGGACCGTCGCCGTGATCGTCCCCGTCGCCCTCGCCGCATTCGCGGTGCATCAGTCGCTCGCCGCGGCGGGCGACATCCTCGGATCGAGCTTCACCGCCGGGCCCGGTCCCGACGCATCGTCCGGCGCCGATGACGCCGGCGCCGCGATGCCGCCACAGGGGTCGGTGATCGCGCCGAGCGACGCCGACGGCGTGATCCGCGAGGGCGACCAGCCCACCGTCTTCGACACCGACCGCGTGGCCGTCGGCAACCTCGACCCGGCGTTGCTCGATGCCCTGCAGCGCGCGGCATCCGATGCGGCGTCGTCGGGCGTGACGTTCCTCGTGAACAGCGGCTGGCGCTCACCCGCCCTGCAGCAGTACATGCTCGACCAGGCGGTCGTCAGCTACGGATCGGCCGAGGAAGCGGCGCTGTGGGTCGCGACGCCCGAGACGTCCCTGCACGTGTCGGGGCAGGCCGTCGACCTCGGCCCGCTACCGACGATCGACTGGCTCGCCCAGCACGGCGCGGCATACGGACTGTGCCAGATCTACGGCAACGAGACCTGGCACTACGAACTACGACCGGATGCCGTCGCCTCCGGCTGCCCCGAGATGTACGCGAACCCCAGCGAGGACCCGCGGATGCAGCGGTAGGGCGGATGCCGGCGCGCGGGTCAGAGGCGGTCGACGGCCGTGACCGTCACGACCGCCTGGCCGGCCTCATCGGATGCCGCGAGGTCGACGGTCGCCGAGATGCCCCAGTCGTGGTCGCCGGCGGGGTCGTCGAAGATCTGCCGCACGGTCCAGGTGGTCTCGCCGGGGGTGAGGATGAGCAACGCGGAGCTGCGGGCATCCGCACCGGTGAGGATCTCGCCGTGGTCGGCGAAGTAGCCGTCGAGAGCGTCGTCCCAGGCATCCGCTCCGAAATCCGGGTCGAGCTCGGCGAGAGCCGCGACGTCTTCGCGTGCGGCGAGCTGCACCCGGCGGAACAGCTCGTTGCGCACGAGGGTGCGGAAGGCGCGCACGTTGCTCGTGAGCCGCTTCGGGGCGGGCGGCACGATCTCGTCGGGGGAATCGACCCGACCGTTGTCGATGCCGGCCCGCAACTCCTCCCACTCGTCGAGCAGGCTCGAGTCGACCTGTCGGACGAGTTCGCCGAGCCACTCGATGAGGTCGCGCAGGTCTTCGGTCTTGAGCTCTTCGGGGATGGTCTGGGATGCCGCGCGATAGGCATCCGACAGGTACCGCAGCACCACTCCCTCGGAGCGGGCGATCTTGTAGAAGGCGACATATTCCCCGAACGACATGGCCCGCTCGTACATGTCGCGCACGACCGACTTCGGGTGCAGTTCGAAGTCGCGGATCCACGGTTGCGCGGTGCTGAACGTCTCGAACGCCGCGGTCAGCAGCTCGTCGAGCGGCTTCGGGTACGTGACCTGCTCGAGCAGTTCCATGCGCTCGTCATACTCGATGCCCTCCGCCTTCATCGCGGCGACCGCCTCGCCGCGGGCCTGGAACTCCTGCTGGCTGAGCACCGCGCGCGGATCGTCGAGCGTCGACTCGACGATCGAGATCATGTCGAGGGCGTACTGCCCGGTCGCCGCGCCCGACGCGGCCTGGCTCCCTGAGCCCGTCGAAGGGTCGAGGAGCTCGAACGCCGCGAGGGCGAACGGCGACAGCGGCTGGTTGAGGGCGAAGTTCGGCTGCAGGTCGACGGTAAGACGCACTTCGCCGGCATCCGTCTGCTCCACCACTCCCGATTCGAGCAGCGTGCGGTAGATGCCGATCGCGCGCACGGCGAGTTCTCGCTGGCGCGAGCGCGGCTCGTGGTTGTCGTATACCAGCGCGCGCATATTGCCGAAGACGTCGCCGCCGCGGCCGATCACATTGAGCATCATCGCGCTGGTGATCTGCATGTGCGAAGTGAGCGTCTCGGGCTCCGCGTCGATCAGCTTCCGGAACGAGGACTCGCCCCACGACACGAATCCGTCGGGCGCCTTCTTGCGGATGATCTTGCGCTTCTTCTTGGGATCGTCGCCGGCCTTGCGGATGGCAGCGAGGTTCTCCGACTCGTGCTCCGGAGCCTGGGCGACCACGGTTCCCGCAGTGTCGTAGCCCGCGCGGCCTGCGCGCCCGGCGATCTGGTGGAACTCGCGGGCGTTCAGTTGACGCATCTTCGTGCCGTCGAACTTCGTGAGCGCGGTGAGCAGCACCGTGCGGATCGGCACGTTGATGCCGACGCCGAGCGTGTCGGTGCCGCAGATCACGCGCAGCAGACCGCGCTGCGCGAGTTGCTCGACGAGGCGCCGGTACTTCGGCAGCATGCCGGCATGGTGCACGCCGATGCCCGCGCGCAGGAAGCGCGAGAGTGTCTTGCCGAACGCGGTGGTGAAGCGGAACGCGCCGATCAGGTCGGCGATCGCATCGCGCTGCTCTCGGGTCGCGACCTTCGTGCTCGACAGGGCCTGCGCCCGCTCCATCGCGGCGGCCTGCGAGAAGTGCACGATGTACACCGGCGCCTGGTTGGTGTTCAGCAGTTCTTCGATCGTCTCGTGGATCGGAGTCTGCTCGTAGAAGAAATGCAGGGGAACCGGGCGCTCGACACCGGTCACGGTCGCGGTGTCGCGTCCCGTGCGGCGGGTGAGATCGGACGCGAGTTCGGTCACGTCGCCGAGCGTGGCCGACATCAGGATGAACTGCGCCTGCGGCAACTCGAGCAGCGGCACCTGCCACGCCCATCCGCGGTCGGGGTCGCCGTAGAAGTGGAACTCGTCCATCACGACCTGGCCGACCGCGGCATTCGATCCCTGGCGCAGCGAGAGGTTCGCGAGGATCTCGGCCGTGCAGCAGATGATCGGGGCATCCGCGTTGACCGACGAGTCACCGGTGACCATGCCGACGTTCTCGGCCCCGAACACATCGACCAGCGCGAAGAACTTCTCGCTGACCAGGGCCTTGATCGGCGCGGTGTAGTAGCTGCGGCGACCGTCGAGCAGCGCGGCGAAGTGCGCGCCGATCGCGACGAGCGACTTTCCGGTGCCCGTCGGGGTCGACAGGATCAGATTGTTGCCCGAGACGATCTCGATGACTGCTTCGTCCTGGGCCGGGTAGAGGCGGATGCCGGTCGACTCTGCCCACTCGACGAACGCCGTGTAGACGGCATCCGCATCGGATCCGTCGGGAAGGGTGGCGGGGTCGAGGAGGGAGGCCATGGTTCTTCGATCATCCCATCCGGTGAGCGGGGTCTCTGCTCACAACTCCGCGTGCGTACCCAACTCAGGAAGAACGGGGTGCCAGGCCGTGGAATCGGTGAGATCCGAGCGGATAGGCGCCGTTCTTCCTGAGTTAGGTACGGGGCGCCGCACGGGGCGGAAGCTTCAGACCGAGGTCGCGGCCTTCAGCGCGATGCGGATCATGTCGCCGAAGGTCTGCTCGCGCTCCTGCGCCGTGGTCTCCTCGCCCGTGACGATGTGGTCGGAGACCGTGCAGATCGCGAGGGCGCGGCGGCCGTGGAAGGCGGCGAGCGTGTAGAGGCCCGCGGCCTCCATCTCGACACCGAGGATGCCGTGCTTCACGAAGGGCTCCGTGAGCTCGGGGCGGGTGCTGTAGAACTGGTCGCTCGAGAAGAGCTGGCCGATGTGCACGGCCGAGTCGAGGTCTTCGGACTCGCTCGCCTCGACCGCCGCGCGCAGCAGCCCGAAGTCGGCGACCGGGGCGTAGTCGAGCCCGTGGAATCGCACCCGGTTGATGCCCGAGTCGGTGCTCGCGGCATTCGCGATGATGATGTCGCGCACCTTGAGCTTCTCGGTGAGCGCGCCGCATGAGCCGACGCGCACGATCGTCTGCACGTCGTAGTCCGAGAACAGCTCGTTCGCGTAGATCGCCATCGAGGGCTGGCCCATGCCCGAGCCCTGCACCGAGATGCGGTGGCCGTTCCAAGTGCCGGTGAATCCGAGCATCCCGCGGGTCTCCGAGTACAGTTCGGCGTCGTCGAGGAACGTCTCGGCGATCCACTTCGCGCGCAGCGGGTCGCCGGGGAAGAGGACGATGGGGGCGATCTGACCGGGTTCGGCGGCGATGTGCGTGCTCATCATTCCAGCGTAATCAGCCCTCGGCCCGCCGCACCATCTCGCCGATCCAGATCGGCGCGAAGGGCGAGGTGCAGCCGGGCGCCGTCGGGTAGTCGGCGAGCACCTGCAGACGGTTGCCGATCGCGAGGGCGCGCTCGCGCAGACGCGGATGATGGGTGCCGATCTGCGCGAGCGTCTCGTTCATCGACCATTGCGGTCGGGCCGGGGCATCCTTCATCTGCGCTTCGATCCGGTCGAGCAGATCCTCGAGGTCGAGACCCTCGGGGTCCTTGGCGACCCGCGCCGCGGTGAGTGCCCAGGCCGCGGCCGCGACCGTCGGATCGGCGTCGTCGAACCAGCGCACCCGCATCTCTTCGGCGAGCGGAGTCTTCTTGGCGACGTAGTTCACGAACCAGTCGTTGACCTTGGGGCGGTCGGTCTCGCGCAACATGGCGTCGAGCTCATCGGCGCTGAAGTCGCGCGGCTTGCAGATGAGCAGCGCGAGCAGCCGGGCCGGAGTCTCGCCCGTCGCCCACAGCTCCTGCGCGAGCGGCTGATCGGTCTTGATCTTCTTCGCGACGGCGCGCAGGCGGCCGAGATTCATGCCGTGGTCGTCGCCGCGCTTCTCGTTGGCCGCGCGCATCTTCGGGTCTTCGAGGTCGGCGAGCTCGCCGAGGGCCTGGTCGAGGGTGACGTCGCTCATGCTCCGAGGGTAGTTCCCGGCATCCGGCCCCCTCCTCCGGCCCCCTCCTCCGGCCCCACCCCTCCGGCCCCACCTCCGGCTTTCGAATCGCTCACTTTGCGGTTCTCCGGTCGCGAAAACGACGAAGTGAGCGATTCGAAAGCGGGGAGGGCGGATGCTGTCGCCGCTCAGTCCTCGTCGACGAGCTCGCCGCGGATGCGGCGGAGGTCCTCCATGAGCGATCCGATGAGGATCCAGTGCTGACTCGACGGCGGCCGGATGACGAGGGGCGCGGTGAGAGCGGGGATCGCGGAGGTCAGCGCCTCGGGCTCGGGGGCGACGTCGGCGATCTGCACGGCGAGGCGCACGTCGTGTCCGGCCCGCCGCAGTTGCTCGGCGATCGCGATCACCGCCGGCTCCTCGCCGATCGAGTCGTCGTAGTGGTCGGCGTAGGCGCGGGTCATCCCAATGACCTGCGTGACGATCGGCGACAGCTTCTCGAGCAGCGCGCGCATCTCGCGCAGGTCCGCGCGGTGCGTGGACCTGCGGGGGTTGAGGGTGAGCGACTCTTCGCCCGCGGCGATCGCGGCATCCGCGGCATCCTTCATCGGGCGCAGCAGGCGGGCTTCGAGCATCAGCTCCTGCATCCGCGCCGGGGGCTGTGGATGCGGCAGCGCGTCGGCCAGCCGGTCGAGGCTGGCCGCGAGCTCGGCGCCGAGCAGGCCGAGGTGGTGGCGCGCGGGAGCGACGAGAACCGGCGGCACGATCAGGGCGTTCACCACGATGCCGATCGCGACGCCGATGAGCGTCTCGATGATGCGGGCGAACGCGTACTCGGGGCTCGACGAGCCGAGGGCGAGCACGAGCATGGCCGAGATCGCGACCTGATTGCCGGTGCCCGGCGAGGCCCGGAAGACCCAGGCGACGAGCATCGCGACGACGATCGCGAGCAGTACGATCCAGCTCGGCGAGCCGAGGAGCAGCCCGAGTCCCATCGCGATCACGACGCCCGCGATCACGCCGATGCTGCGTTCGAGGGCCTTCGAGAGCGACTGGTTCACGCTCGGCTGGACGACGAGGAGGGCGGCGATCGCCGCGAACACGGGGAGCTGCGACGGGAAGACCCACCCGGCGATGAGCCAGGCCGCGATGGTCGCCGCCGCCGACTTCACGACCTGCAGCAGCGGGGAACGCTGGCTGGCGCGGATCGCGGCGGGAATGCGCATGCCTCCACGGTAGTCCTGCGAGCCGGTCGCACGCCGACCGCTCGCCGCCCCGGCATCCGCGAATCGAGAACGGGTGGATGCTTCGGAAGATTGCTGATATACCGGCGTAACCAGTTAGTGGTTCGATGTACCCATGGACCAGGGACAGAGGCTGCGCGGCGAGACCATCGCCGTGTGGGCCACTGTCGTGTGCTTCGTGCTCGGCACCGCCGCCGGCTTCATTCTGTTGGGACCAGAGCCCCGGATGCTGATCGGGACAGGGTCTCTGGCTCTTCCCGCCGCTTCCGCCGCCGGTGTCATCGCCGGCGGCGCGTTCGTCGTGAGCACCCTCCGGCATCGTCGTGGAGAGACCGCTCCCATGCCGAGATGGCAGCGGATCATCACCGATATTTCGGCTATCGCGCTCACGGTCGCCTTCGCCGGGGTGGCCGGAATGGGCGTCCTGCTCGGCACTCAGGTGCTCGCGATCGGATTGCAGGGCCTGGAGCTGACCCTCGTCGGCGGGGCTCTCGTGACCGGCTTCGCCGCGGCCGTCGGCGGGCGCTTCGCCTTCGCCGCGGGCATAGGCCTGAGGACGGCCGATCTGTCGAGCATCCTGTTCGGATACTTGGTGATCGGCACCCTCTTCGCCATGGTCACCGCGGCCGACCCCCGCTGGTGGGAGATCAACTTCTCGCAGCTCGGCATGGGCGACGACGCCTGGGCGTTCAACGGAACCCTCGTCGTCGCCGGCGCGCTGGTCGGCACGGTCGGGGCGTACATCGGTCGCGATCTGCACCGAATCCTCGGCGACCCGGCGCTCGGGCGCATCGCGCTCACGTCGGGCCTGTGGATCGTCACGGGGTTCGCGCTCGCCGGGGTGGGGCTGCTGCCGCTGCACCGCTTTCCCGAGGCGCATAACATCGTGGCGCCCGTGACCCTCCTGTTCTTCGCCGCGTCGATGACCGTGACCGCGATCGTGGTGCCGGGGGCGCCGCGGGCGTTGATCATCACGACGATCGGCGTCGGCGCGCTGGTGACCGTGGCGTTCGTGCTGTTCGTCGTGTTCAGGTTGATCACGATGACGGCGCTCGAGGCCATGGCGGTCGGCCTGGGCCTGCTCTGGATGACGACCCTCGTGCGCGTGCTCGCGATCCTCTCGCCCGACGTGCCGCGCCCGTCGGCGCGCGCGCATCTGCTGCACGCCTGAGGTCGCGGAGCGTCGACGCCTGATCGGCGGAGGTGCGTTCGCCGAACCACCCCTCTGCGTGCGAGCCACCCCCTTCTGCTTCGTGCGGAGAGGGGTGGTTCGAACATAAGGGGGTGGCTCGCGGAAGATAGGGCATCCGCCCGATGCCGGGAGGGGGCCTCAGAGCGTTGTCTAGGGATACGACAACAGGAGGCGTCATGTACGAGCAGATCTATTCGCAGGAAGTGGTCACGGCGTTCGAGCTGCAGCAGCGGGAGCGGGCGATCGAGCGGCGGCGCTCCATCGACGAGCGTGCCGATCAGGTCGTTCCGCGCGCGGCGAGCGGGATCGTACGGATGCTGGAGCGGATGCTCGGGCGGCGGGCGAGTGCGCGCGAGGTGACGCGCGCTCGGCCCGACGTGGCGGACGAGCCCGCGGTGGCCCCGAGGGCGACGGATGCCGCGCCCGCACGCGCCCGTGCCGTGACCGCGCCGCGCGAGCCCATCGCCGCCCGGTGAACCCCGTCGTCGCGCTGCGCGGGAGAAGGGCGGATGCCGCGGATCGGGCGACCCCGGCGGATGTCGGAGGGCAGTGGCACGATGAAGACATGTCCTCCTTCGCGCCGAGTTCCGCGATGGTCGGGCGCGAGGCCGAGATCGGCGTCGTGCGCCGACTCTTCGAGGGTGCGACCGAGGGGGTGCCGGTCGGCGTGCTGGTCGACGGCGAGGCGGGCATCGGCAAGTCTCGGCTGCTGCGCGAGTTCGCGACCGAGGTCGCCGTGCGCGCCGACGTGCACGTGGGCTGGTGCCTCGATCTCGGAGCGGCGCGCACCGCCTACGGCCCGCTCACGGCGATCCTGCGATCGATCGTCGGGCACCTGGGTGCCGAACGTGTGCGCGAGGCCGTCGGTGTCGGCGCCGAGGCTCTCGGCATGCTGCTGCCCGAACTGGTCGACGAGCCCACCGATCGGGCGCGCACGAGCCCCGACCGTCTGCGCGACGCGATCGCCACGCTCATCGAGACCGCGGCCGAGGCGGCCCCGCAGGTGCTCGTCATCGAAGACCTGCATTGGGCCGATGAATCGACGCTCGCCCTCCTCTCCTTCCTGCTGCGCACGGTCGCCCGCGGCCGCGTGCTCCTGCTGCTCAGCTGCCGCAGCGACGACGTGCGCCGGGGCGATGCCGTCAGCCGGTTCATCGTCGAGGCCACGCGCTCGCGTCTGATCGAGCGCGTCACGCTGCCACGGCTCGACGGTGACGCCGTGCGCGCGCTCGCCGAGCAGCTCACCGGCCGCTCGGTGTCCGACGGCGCACTCGCCCGCATGCAGGAGCGAGCCGAAGGTGTGCCCTTCTTCGTCGAAGAGCTCGCCGACTGCACGACCGGGCCGCTTCCCGACGGACTGCGCGACGTGCTCCTCACCCGCTTCGACCGCCTCGGTGACGACGCGCAGCGGGTGGTGCAGGTCGCCTCCGGTTCGGAGCGGCCGATCTCGCATCCGCTCCTGGTGGCGCTCGCCGAGGTGCCCGAGGACCGGCTCGACGAGGCGATCCGCGAGGCGGCGCGCGGCGGCATCCTGGTGATCGACTCCGATCTCTACCGCTTCCGCCATGCGCTGCTGCGTGAGGCGGTGCATGACGACCTCCTGCCCGGCGAGCGGTCGCGGTTGCACCGTGCCTACGCCGAAGCGCTCGAGGCGCAGCGCGTCGGCAACGATGTCGATACGGCATCGCTCGCGCACCACTGGCATCTGGCGCAGGACGAGCCGCGCGCCCTCGTCGCCGCGATCGAGGCGATGCGCGACGCGAAGGGGCGCTTCGCCTTCGCCGCCGCCGCGCGCTTCGGAGAGCTCGCGCTCGAGATCTGGCCGAGCGTGCCGGATGCCGCGGGCGTGGCCGGACTCTCGCACGTCGACCTGTTGCAGACGCTCGGCTCGGTGCTGCGCAACGCCGGCGACGGCGAACGCGCACTCGCGGTGATCAGCGCGGCGCTCGATGAGATCGACCCCGCCACCGTCACGCCGCGCCTGCACGCGCGACTGCTGCGCGACAAGGCGCAGTACCTCGCGAACCTCGGTCGGCCCGGGGCCATCCCGCTCACCGAGCAGTCCCTCGAACTCGCCGCGCGGGTCGGCGACGCCGGGCTGCACGCCACGGTGCTCAACCAGCTGGCCAGTCGCTACATGGTCGCGGGGCGTCTGCACGATGCGCTCCGTGTCGCCGGCGAGGCGCAGGAGATCGCCCGACGAGCCGGCGATCACGACCAGATGTCGATCGCCGCGAACGTGCACGGTGTCTCGCTCGCCCACCTGGGCGATGTCGATGGCAGCATCGTCGAGTTCGACCGCGCGCGCGACCTCGCCCGCAGCTCGAACGCCGATCTGCGCTACCGAGTCAACTACTCCGACGCGCTCACCCTGCTCGGCCGCTACAACGAAGCCGTGCTCATCGCCGAAGAAGGGCTCGCCCTCGCGCGCTCCCTCGGCGTCGGTCGCAGCTCGGGCTCGATCATGATGCAGAACATGTCGGTCGCCCTGTTCGAGCGCGGTGAGATCGAGCGCGTCGACGAGATGATGTCGCGCGATCACCGGCAGGGGGCGCTGCGCGTCTTCCGCATGTACTCCAGCATGACCCGGGTGCGCGCCCTCGCCTGGCGCGGGCGCTCGACCGAGGCCGCCGACATGCTGCGCGAGTGGCGCCCGGCATTCCTCGAGACCGGTCAGACCGAGCGACAGATCTGGTACGACCTCATCACGATGACGGTGGCGGTCGCCGAGAGCGCCGGCGACCTGCGCGGTGCCCTCGCCGAGATCATCGCGATGCTCGACGACGACGGACCGGTGCTGCTGCACCAGAGACGGCTACTGCTGCAGGCGGCCGCGATCATCGCCGAACTGCGCGCTGCGGGAGACGACACGGCGGCGCCGGCGGCGCGGGTGTCGGATGCCTGGACCGCCCAGCCGTCCCAGCTTCTCGCCGACTCGTGGTCGCCGATCGTGGCGGGGTTGCTCGCGCCCTCCGACGCAGCGCTGCAATCGGCGATCGAGGCCGCCGAGGGCGACGACGTTCCCGTCGTGTTCCGGGTGATCACGCGCCTCGAGCGCGCGCGGCTGCGCGTGCGCGAGGGCGACCGTGCCGCAGCCGCCGCGCTGCTGACCGAGGCGGCCGAGATCGCGCGGTCCCTGGGGCATGCCCGGCTCACGACGACGGTCACGACTTTCGCCCGCGCCGCGGGGCTCGCGCTCGACGGCGTTCCCGGTGCGGGGTCAGTGGCGGCATCCGTTCCCGACTCCGATGCCCTCACCGCCCGCGAGCGACAGGTGTTGGAGCTGCTGGCCGAAGGGCTGAGCAATCGTCAGATCGGTGAGCGGCTCTTCATCAGCGTCAAGACGGTGAGCGTGCACGTCTCGGCCGTGCTGCGAAAGCTCGGTGTCAGCACGCGCACCGAAGCCGCGATCGCGGCCGGTGTGCGGGTGCCTGCCCCGGGCGACTCCCGAGTGGGCGTGATACGGTGACCGTACTCCTCCCTCCGGGGAATCATTCATCACCGGCCCGCGAATCTCCACGAGACGTGTGCGGCCCTCTATTCGGATCCGACTTCTGGCCGATCGGTTCGGCACGGCTCCTTCACAACCTCCCATCTCACGCTTCCATCCGGAACGCGTCTCCCTGTACCCATCGGATGCTCCGGTGCGGTGCTGCGGCCGTGTACAACAGCGGCCACATCAAAAAGAAAGAAGAAAACACATGGCCACTGGCACTGTGAAATGGTTCAACTCCGAAAAGGGCTTCGGCTTCATCGCTCCCGATGACGGCACCGACGACCTGTTCGCCCACTACTCGGCGATCACCGGAAGCGGCTTCAAGGAGCTGCGCGAGAACCAGAAGGTCGAATTCGACGCCGAGCGCGGCCCCAAGGGTATGCAGGCTGCGAACATCCGCGCCCTCTGATCCCTCGTGATCGTACGAAGCCGGTCGGCTCCTTCGGGAGCCGGCCGGCTTCTTCGTTTCCTCGTTGCGCGCTTCGGGGGACGATCCACTGGAATACGGGTAACGATGCGGCATCTGGAATTGAGGTTCGCCTAAGTTCGGGTTACATTAGGTCAGCCTTACCAAACCGGCGCGAATCCGCGCCACACCCCTCCTCAACCCGAAGGGATCTGCCGTGCGCACTTCTCGTCTTCTCGCCGTCGGTGCCGCCGCGGCGCTCGCACTGAGCCTCACGGCCTGCGCGGCCTCCACTCCCGACAGCGGAAGCGACGCGGGCGCGAACCCCGCCTCCGATGACGCGTTCCCCGTCACGATCGAGCACATCTACGGTGAGACCACCATCACCGAGAAGCCCGAGCGCGTCGCCACCGTCGCGTGGGCGAACCACGAGGTTCCGCTCGCACTCGGCATCGTGCCGGTCGGCTTCAGCAAGGCCAGCTGGGGCGACGACGACGACAACGGCATCCTGCCCTGGGTCGAGGAGAAGCTCGACGAGCTGGGCGGCGAGGAGCCGGTGCTCTTCGACGAGGCCGACGGCATCGACTACGAGGCTGTCGCCGACACGAACCCCGACGTCATCCTCGCCTCGTACTCCGGCCTGACGCAGGAGGAGTACGACACCCTCTCCAAGATCGCTCCGGTCGTCGCATACCCCGAGGTCGCCTGGGGCACCCCGGTCGACGAGATGATCGAGATGAACTCGAAGGCCCTCGGCCTCGAGGAGGAGGGCCAGGCCCTCATCGAAGACCTCCATGCCGACGCCGAGGCCGCCCTCGAAGCGAACAGCGTCCTCAAGGACAAGAAGGTCATGTTCGCCTTCTTCGACCCGACCGACCTCAGCCAGATCGGCTACTACACGGCCGTCGACACGCGCCCCGGCTACCTGCACGACGACCTGGGTCTGCCCCTTCCCTCCCTCGTCGAGGAGAACGCCGACAGCACCGAGTTCTACCTCTCGGTGAGCGCCGAGGACGCCTCGAAGCTCGACGACGTCGACGTGATCGCCACCTACGGCGACGACTCGCTCATCGCGACCCTGCAGGCCGACCCACTGCTGTCGAAGATCCCGGCCGTCGCCGAGGGGCGCATCGCGATCCTCCCCGACGCCACCCCGATCGCGGCATCCGCCAACCCGTCGCCGCTGTCGATTCCGTGGGGTCTCAGCGACTACCTCGCTCTGCTGGCCGCGCCGCTCGCTCAGTAGTCGATCAATCCGCTCGCGCGGAGTGACATCTCAGTGACCGCCACCACCACCATCGCACCGGGCGCCGCAGATCTGCGGCGCCCGGTGCTGGTGCGCACGCTCTGGCTTCTTGCCGGAGTCGTGCTCCTGCTCGTCCTCAGCATCCTGTCGGTGTCGTTCGGTGTGCGCGCGGTGTCGTTCGACGACATCGTCGCCGCCTTCAGCGGTCACAGCGACACGATCGAACAGGCCGCCGTCGTCAAGCGCATCCCGCGAACGGTGCTCGCACTGCTCGTCGGCGCTGCGCTCGCCCTCTCGGGCGCCGCGATGCAGGCCGTCACCCGCAACCCGATCGCCGACCCCGGCATCCTGGGCGTCACGAACGGCGCATCGCTCGCCGTCGTCATCGGGATCGCCTTCTTCGGTCTCGCGAACCCGTACGGGCAGATGGCCTTCGCGATCGTCGGTGCCGCCGCGGCCGCGACCTTCGTCTACGCTGTCGGATCCCTCGGGCGCGGAGGCGCGACCCCTCTCAAACTCGCGCTCGCGGGCGCCGCCACCTCCGCCGCGTTCGCCTCGCTCATCAGCGCCATCATGCTGCCCCGCGTCGATCTGCTGCAGACGTTCCAGGCGTGGCAGGTCGGGGGAGTGGGCGGCGCCGAGTGGCCGCGCATCGCCCTGACGGCGCCGGTGCTCCTCGTCGGCGCCCTCATCTGCTTCGCATGCTCGCGCGGCATGAACTCGCTCGCACTGGGTGACGACATGGCGAAGGGCCTGGG
Organism: Microbacterium sp. NPDC008134; assembly: GCF_042957055.1. Taxonomy (NCBI): domain Bacteria; kingdom Bacillati; phylum Actinomycetota; class Actinomycetes; order Micrococcales; family Microbacteriaceae; genus Microbacterium; species Microbacterium sp. NPDC008134. The sequence continues at coordinate 277,073 of NZ_JBIBHO010000001.1, forward strand.
TGAGCACGTCTTCCGCACCCGGCTGCTGTCGGCCCTGGGCGCCGTCATCCTCGCGGGTGCCGCCACGGCCATCGCCGGACCGATCGGGTTCGTCGGCCTCGTCATCCCCCACGTCTGCCGCATGCTGATCGGCACCGACCACCGCTGGCTGCTGCCGTTCTCGGCGATCGCCGGCGCCGCACTGCTGACCGCCAGCGACATCGTCGGTCGCGTGATCTCGCCGTCGTCGGAAGAGATCCAGGTCGGCATCATCACCGCGATCATCGGCGCCCCGTTCTTCATCTGGATCGTCCGTCGTCAGAAGGTGCGTGAGCTGTGACCACGACCGATCGCACTGGTTCCGCCGGCTCCGGCGAGCACGCAGAGCACACCCTCGACCGTCCGGAGCAGACGGCATCCGCTCGTGTCGCCGCCATCGTCGCCGGCCGTCGTGCCCGCCATCGCCGCCACGCGACCGCGACGATCGTGCTCGGCATCCTCGTCTTCGTGCTGTTCGCCGTGGCCCTCATGGTCGGCAACACGTTCTACACGCCCGGCGAGGTGATCCGTGTGATCCTCGGCGAGACCGTGCCGGGGGCCTCGTTCACGGTCGGCGACCTGCGCCTGCCGCGGGCGGTGCTCGCGATCCTCACCGGGTTCGGCTTCGGCATCGCCGGAGTGACCTTCCAGACCCTGCTGCGCAATCCGCTCGCCTCCCCCGACATCATCGGCATCTCGTCGGGCGCGGGCGCGGCGGCCGTGCTCGGCATCATCGTGCTGTCGCTCAACGGCCCCGTGGTCTCGGTCCTCGCGCTGGCCGGTGCGGTGGTCACGGCGCTGGCGATCTACCTGCTCTCGATGAAGGGCGGCTTCGCCGGCACCCGGCTGATCCTCATCGGCATCGGCATCGCCGCCATGCTGCAGAGCCTCATCTCGTACATGCTGTCGCGCGCCGCGAACTGGGACATCCAGACCGCCATGCAGTGGCTCACCGGTAGCCTCAACAACGCCTCGTGGGAGCGCGTGCTCCCGATGCTGATCGCCGCGGTCGTGATCATCCCACTCATGCTGTCGCAGGGGCGAGCGCTGGGCGCTCTGCAGCTCGGCGACGACTCGGCATCCGGCCTCGGCATCCGCGTCAACGCCACCCGCCTGCTGTTCATCCTCGGCGCCGTCGCCCTGCTCGCCTTCGCGACCGCCGCGACGGGACCGATCGCGTTCGTCGCGTTCATGGCCGGACCGATCGCCGCGCGCATCACCGGCCCCGGCGCCAACCTGCTGCTGCCCAGCGCCTTCGTCGGCGCGGTGCTCGTGCTCGGCAGCGACCTGGTGGCCCAGTTCCTGCTCGGCACCCGCTACCCGGTCGGCGTCGTCACCGGCGTGCTCGGTGCTCCGTACCTGATCTACCTGCTCATCCGCACCAACCGCTCGGGAGGATCGCTGTGACCGTCTCGCACAGCCTGTCGGCCGAAGGGGTCACCCTCTCCTACGGCGACCGCACCATCATCGACGGACTCGACCTCACGGTCGCGGCCGGCAAGATCACGACGATCGTCGGAGCGAACGGATGCGGCAAGTCGACGCTCCTGCGATCGCTGGCGCGCCTGCTGTCGCCGTCGTCGGGGCAGATCGTGCTCGACGGCAAGTCGGTGCACGCACGGCCGACCAAGGAGGTCGCCCGCATCCTCGGGCTGCTGCCGCAGTCGCCGGTCGCCCCCGAGGGCATCGCCGTCGCCGATCTCGTGGGGCGCGGACGGCATCCGCACCAGAAGACGCTCGCCCGCTGGAGCGCCCACGACTACGAGGTCGTGGCCGACGCACTCGACGCCACCGGGGTGAGCGATCTCGCCGACCGCAGCGTCGACGAACTGTCGGGCGGACAGCGCCAGCGCGTCTGGATCGCAATGGCGCTCGCGCAGGAGACCGACATCCTGCTGCTCGACGAGCCCACGACCTTCCTCGACGTCGCCCACCAGGTCGAGGTGCTCGACCTGCTCACCGACCTCAGCGTCGCCCGCGGCACCACGATCGTCATGGTGCTGCACGACCTCAACCTGGCGGCGCGCTACGCCGACGAACTCGTGGCGATGAAGAACGGCTCCGTGCACGCGGTCGGGGCGCCGGCCGAGGTCGTCACCGCCGAGCTCGTCGAAGAGGTCTTCGGCCTCGCCAATCAGATCACCATCGATCCCGTCTCGGGCAAGCCGATGGTCACACCCATCGGGAGGCACCATGTCCGCTGAGACCACCACCACCGAGAAGCCGACCTACATCCTCGCGCGCGCCGTGGTGCGCCGCGTCGAACGCGTCTCGCCCAACTTCGTGCGGGTGACGTTCGGCGGCTCCGACCTCGACGAGTTCGGCACACCGGGCAGTGTGTTCGACGCCCGCATCAAGCTGATCTTCCCGCCGGCATCCGGCATCCTGCCCCCGCTCGAGCGCGACACCCCCGACTGGTGGGCGGCGTTCCTGGCGGTTCCCGAAGACGAGCGCGGCACCATGCGCACGTACTCGATCCGCGATCTGCGGGTGACGGATGCCGGCACCGAGGTCGACATCGACTTCGTGCTGCACCTCGCGCCCGGGCTCACCGGCCCGGCATCGCGGTGGGCGAGCGCGGCCGATGCCGGGCAGGAACTCATCATCATCGGACCGCGCCGTGGCGTGATCGCGGGTGGCGGCACCGAGTACCGCCCCGGCGACGCTCCCTCGGTCGTGCTGGTGGGCGACGAGACCGCGGCTCCCGCGATCGCGCGCATCCTCGAGGACGCCCCGCGCGACCTGCGCGGAACGGCGTTCATCGAGGTGCCGTCGGCAGCCGACGAACTCGCGATCGATGCCCCCGCCGGGGTCGAGGTGAACTGGCTGGCCCGCGACGACGAGCAGGAGCACGGATTCAAGGTCATTCCGGCGGTGCTCGCGCACCTCGGCGACGCGGATGCTTCGGACGCGATCGCCGTGAAGGATATCGAGAGCGACGACCTGCTGTGGGAGACACCGGCGTACTCGGGCCTCGGCGAGGAGATCGCGGCATCCGACGCCCCGGGCGACCGCTACTTCTGGATCGCGGGCGAAAGCGGTGTCGTGACGACGCTGCGCCGGCACCTGGTGAAGGACCTCGGCATCGACCGCGGCCAGGTGGCCTTCATGGGCTACTGGCGCCGCGGCGTCGCCATGCGCGGCTGAGTATTCCGGTCGGCCGACCCCCGGACATTCGAATCGCTCACCTTGTCGTTTCCAGACCCTGGAAACTGCAAAGTGAGCGATTCGAAACGGGGGCGGTGGATGCCCCGGTCGCGGGTTACTTCGCGAGGAAGCTCGTCAGCGCGGCGTTGACCTCGTCGGCGTGGGTCCAGAGGAGGCCGTGCGGGGCACCCTCGACCTCGACGTACTCGGCCGCGGGCACCGCCTGGTGGAAGCGGCGGGCGGTGGCGTCGATCGGGAGGATGTTGTCCTTCGTGCCGTGCAGGATCAGCGTGGGCTTCGCGGCGGCGGCGACGGCCTCGACGTCGGCGCGGAAGTCCTCGATCCACGACGAGACGACGGCGTAGGCGGCGACGGGCGCGCTGGTGACCGAGAGGTTCCAGTTGGCGTTCACGACCTCCTGGCTGATGCGCGATCCGAGGTTCTCGTCGAGGTTGTAGAAGTCGTTGTAGAACTGGGTGAACCAGGCGTAGCGATCGCCCTTCGCGGCGGCTTCGATTCCGTCGAAGACCTCCTGCGGCACACCCTCGGGGTTGTCGTCGCGCTGCACGAGGAAGGGCTCGAGCGAAGCGAGGAAGGCGAGCTTCGCGACGCGGTCGGCGCCGTACCGGCCGACGTAGCGGGCGAGTTCGCCGGTGCCCATCGAGAAGCCGACGAGCACGACGTCGCGCAGGTCGAGGGTTTCGAGCACGGTGTTCAGGTCGGCGGCGAAGGTGTCGTAGTCGTAGCCCGTGCTGACCTTCGACGACTGGCCGAAACCGCGGCGGTCGTAGGTGATGACGCGGTAGCCCTGCGCGAGCAGCTCGCGGGTCTGGCGCTCCCAGCTGTGACCGTTGAGCGGGTAGCCGTGGATCAGGACGACGGGCTGACCCGAACCCTGGTCTTCGTAGTAGAGCTCGATCGGGGTGCTGTTCTCGTTTCCGACGGTGATGTAACCCATGATCCTGATCCTTTCGGTTCGGCGAGAACGATCGTTCTCGCCCGATGGATCCTAATCTAGAGAACGATCGTTCTCATGTCAAGTAGACTTCTCGCATGACCGAAGACGAGGCACGCGAACGCATCCTCTCCGCCGCCGAGGGGCTCTACTACCGCAAGGGATACGCGGCCGTCGGCATGGACGAGCTGCGCCAGTCCGCCGGCGTGTCGCTGCGCCGCCTCTACGGCCTCTTTCCCGCGAAGAACGACATCGTCGCGGCCGTGCTCGCGCGCAAGCACGGAGAGTGGGAGTCCGGCCTGACGGCCGCGGTGGCGGATGCCGGTGGCGACCCGCGCGCCCGGCTGCTCGCCGTCTACGGGTACCTCGAGAACTGGTTCTGCACCGACGACTTCCGCGGCTGCGCCTTCATCAACGCCTTCGGGGAGCTCGGTGGCACGAACCCCGAGGTCGCCGAGATCGTGCGCTCGCACAAAGCCTCGTTTCAGGACTACATGTCGAGCCTCGTCGCGAGCACGGGCGCCTCGCCGCTGCTCGCGGCGCAACTGTCGATCCTCGCCGAGGGCGCGCAGAGCACGGCCGCGATCTCGGGCGACGCGGCAGTGGCGGCGCACGCGCGCAGCGCCGCCGAGGTTCTGATCGACGCGGCGGTCGCCGGCTGAGGCATCCGCTCGATTTCGCTAGCCAAGCTAGACGTTAGCTGGGCGAGAGTCAAGGGGATGTGTGTCGACGCCCCGCGCCCGTAGCGTGCCGAGCATGGAGACGCAGACGAAGACCCCGACCACGGGCATCGCCCGCCAGAGCCTCATCATCGCCGCGGCCGTGTTCATGCTGATCGCGGCGGCGGTCGGCGCCGGCGCATTCGGCGGAGCATCCGTCGATGACCTGCAAGACGGCGCCCTCTCGGCCCAGGGCTCGTACCTCGCCCCCGCGGGCCCCGCCTTCTCGATCTGGTCGCTGATCTACATCGCGCTGCTCGCCTACACGGTGTGGCAGGCGCTGCCGGCGCAACGGACGGATGCCCGGCAGCAGGCCGTGGGCGGATGGATCGCCCTCTCGATGGTGCTGAACGGCCTCTGGCTGGTGACTGCACGATTCCTGACGCTTTGGCTCACGGTGATCGTGATCGCTCTGCTGGTCGCCGTGCTCGCCCGAGTGATCGTGCTGCTCGGGCGGTTCCCGGCGAAGAACGTCGTGGACCGCATCCTCACCGACGGTGCGAACGGGCTGCACTTCGGATGGGTCACGATCGCGACCGTCGCCAACACAGCCGCCTGGTTCACGCAGATCGTCCCGGCGGAGTGGGCGGACATGGCGGATGCCGTCGCCGTCGCTGTGCTGGTCGTCGTGGCGGTCATCGGCGTGGCTGCGGCGCTCGTGACCGGGCGGATCGCCCCGGCCCTCGCGACGGCCTGGGGGCTGGCGTGGCTCGCGGTCGGACGGCTGACGGATGCCCCGGACAGCGTGCCGACCGGCATCGCCGCGATCGTGGTGGCCGTGGTGCTGGTGGTCGCGGGTGTGGTCGGGGTCGTGCGGGGTGGGGCCCTTCGACGTGACGCCCGTCAGACGACGAGACGGTAACCCATCCCCGACTCGGTCAGCAGGTGTTCCGGAGCGCTCGGCTCCTGCTCGAGCTTCTTGCGCAACTGCGACATGTAGAGCCGCAGGTACCCCGAATCCGAGACCTGCTCGCTGCCCCAGATCTCCTTCAGCAGATCCTGCCGGGTGACGAGCGCTCCCGGATGCCGGGACAGGTGCTCGAGCATCCGCCACTCCGTCGGGGTCAGGTGCACCCGCGACCCCCCGCGCGTCACGGTCTTGGTCGCGAGGTCGACGACGACGTCGGCGAACGCCACGGTCGACTCGCCGCCGGCCGGCACCGCGCGGCGTGACAGCGCGCGCAGGCGGGCGAGGAGCTCGTCGACCTGGAACGGCTTGGTGACGAAATCATCGGCCCCGGCATCCAGCGCCTCGACCTTGTCGGCCGATCCCGTACGCCCGGAGACGACGATGATGGGCACGTTCGTCCAACCGCGCAGCGCCTGGATCACCTCGATGCCGTCGAGCCGCGGCATCCCCAGGTCGAGCATGATGAGGTCGGGATGCGACTGTGCGGCGGCCGCGACGGCGGCGGCGCCATCGGATGCCACGACCACCTCGTATCCGTGGGCGGCGAGCGTGATGCGCAGAGCCCGCACCATCTGCGGATCGTCGTCGGCGATGAGGAGTTTCACTCCGTGTCCTCCGTGTCGGCGCCGGCCAGCGGCAGTGAGATGACCATCGTGAGGCCTCCCCCGGGAGTGTCCTCGGGAGTCAGGCTACCGCCCATGCCCTCCGTGAAACCGCGTGACAGGGCGAGCCCCAGACCCAGACCCGTCGTGTTGTCGGTGTCGCCGAAGCGCTGGAACGGCTGGAAGATGCTGTCGCGCCGCTCGGCCGGAACCCCCTCACCGCGGTCGATGATGCGGATCTCGGCGCGCTCGCCGAGGGCGCTCGTCGACACGAGTACACGCGCCCCCACAGGCGAGTGGCGGTGGGCGTTCGCCAGCACGTTCACGATCACACGCTGCAGCAGCACCGGGTCGGCCCGCAGGGCGGGGAGGGCGGGGTCGAGCGCGAGCTCGACGTCAGCGGGGCCGAGGCCGAGCTCGTCGACGGCGGCCAGCACGGGGCCGGTCGCGTCGATCCGGGTGGCCGAGACCGCGAGCACGCCCGCTTCGACACGGCTCACGTCGAGCAGGTCGGTGACGAGGGTCGACAGCGTCGCGAGGCTCTCATCGGCGGTCGCGAGCAGTTCGGCGCGGTCGTCGGCCGAGAGATCGTGGGCTCCCCGCAGCCCGCCGATCGCGGCGACGGCCGAGGCGAGCGGGCGGCGCAGGTCATGGCTGACCGCCGAGAGTAGCGCGCTGCGCACCTGATCGGTTTCGGCCAGGGCGGCGGCTTCGGCGGCCGTCGCCCGCAGATCGGTGTGCTCGATCGCGGCCGAGAGCTGCGCGACGATCGCGTCGAGCAGACGGCGGGCCGGGGCATCCAACGCGTCGCCGCTGAGCTCGAGCACGGCGTGCGATGCGCCGACCTCGACCGTGGTCGTGCGCCCGTCGGCGAGCGGCTCGCCGTCGCTGGCCAGCACGTCGCCCTCGGCCGTCAGCAGCCGCACGCCGCTGAGCCCGAACGCTTCGCGCGTGCGGCTGACCAGCGCCAGCACGGCATTGTCGCCGCGCAGCACGTTGCCGGCGACGGCCGCGAGCAGTTCGGCTTCGGCGGTCGCGCGCTTGGCGGTGCGCGCCCGGCGGGCCGCCTGGTCGACGATGATGCTCACGAGGATCGCGATCACCACGTAGAGAGCGAGCGCGAGCACGTGCAGGGGATGCGCCACCGTGATCGTGAACAGCGGCGCGACGAAGAGGAAGTCGAGGGTGATGCCCGACAGCACGGCCGCGAACACGGCCGGACGGATGCCGCCGATCAGCGCCACCACGACGACGAGCAGTTGATACGCCAGCACCTCGGAGGTGATCGACTCGGGACTGCGGAACGTGAACATGATCCACGACAGCAGCGGTCCGAACACGAGGGCGACCGCGAAGCCGAGCACCTGCCGTCGCCAGCCCAGCGCCCCGCCGGTGATGCGGGGAAGGGCGAGGCGCCCGCCGGCGGCGGCGTGGGTGACGATGTGCACGTCGATATCGCCCGAGCGGCGGATCACCTCCGAGCCGATGCCGGGACCGGTGAGCGCCGCCATCAGTCGCCCACGCCTGCTCACTCCGATGACGAGTTGCGTGGCATCCGCTCCCTGCGCGAACTCCACGAGGGCGCCGGGGATGTCGTCGCCGATGATCTGGTGGAAGCTGCCGCCCAGCGACTCGACGAGAGCCCGCTGCGCCGCGAGCGCGCCGGGTGCCGCGTCGCGCAGGCCGTCCTGCGTCGAGATGTGTACCGCGAGCAGTTCGCCGCCGGCAGAGCGCGCGGCGATACGGGCGCCGCGGCGCAGCAGCGTCTCGCCCTCCGGCCCGCCGGTCAACGCGACGACCACGCGTTCGCGCGCCTGCCACGTGCCCTCGATGCCCTGCTCGGCGCGATAGCTGCGCAGGGCGCTGTCGACCTCGTCGGCGAGCCACAGCAGCGCGAGTTCGCGGAGCGCCGTGAGGTTGCCCAGCCGGAAGTAGTTCGAGAGCGCCGCGTCGATGCGCTCGGCCGGGTAGACGAGTCCGGCGGACAGGCGGTCGCGCAGCGTCTGGGGCGCGAGGTCGACGACCTCGATCTCGTCGGCCGCCCGCACGACGGCATCCGGGATCGTCTCCTGCTGCGCGATGCCGGTGATCTTCTCGACCACCGCGTTGAGCGACTCGATGTGCTGCACGTTCACGGTGGTGACGACGTCGATGCCGGCGTCCCGGATCGCCTCGACATCCTGCCAGCGCTTCGGATGCCGCGAACCCGGCACGTTCGTGTGCGCGAGCTCGTCGACGAGGGCGATCTCCGGCCGGCGGGCGATCACGGCATCGACGTCGAGCTCGTCGAGCGCGACGCCGCGGTGCTCGGTGGTGCGCCGCGGTACCTCGGGAAGCCCGATCGTCTGGGCCGACGTCGCCGCGCGCCCGTGCGTCTCGACGACGGCGATCACGACGTCGCGACCGTCGTCGAGCAGGCGTCGCCCCTCGACGAGCATCTCGTAGGTCTTGCCGACGCCGGGAGCCGCGCCGAGGAGAACGCGGAGTCGGCCCCGCCGCTCTCGTGTCATTCGCCCTCCCGCTCATCGAGCGCGAGATTGAGTTCGGCGACGTTGATGCGCTCCTCGCCGAGGAATCCCAGATCCCGCCCTTGAATCCTAGACTCCACGAGGGTGCGCACGACGTCTTCGGCGAGGCCGCGGGTGGCCGCGACGCGCGGCACCTGGAGGAGCGCGTAGGCGACGCTGATGTGCGGGTCGAGACCGGAAGCGGATGCCGTGACGGCATCGGCCGGCACATCGGACGGGTCGACACCCTCGCGCTCGGCGATCGCGACCTTGCGCTCCTCGATCGCGGAGATCAGATCGGCGTTCTCCGGGCCGAGGTTGCTGCCGCTCGAGGCGGTGCCGTCGTAGCCGTCGCCCGCGGCGGACGGGCGGGACTGGAAGTACTCGGGCAGGGCGTCGCCGTCGGCATCCGTCGCGGGTTGGCCGATGAGCGCGCTGCCCTTGTCGTCGGCGAGGGGAGAGCCGTTCGCCTGCCACGGCAGGAGCAGTTGGCCGATGCCGGTGACGACGAGCGTGTAGCCGACGCCGAGCACGAGGGTGAGCACGAGCATCGCGCGGACGGCGACGCCCGCCGTGCGGACGGTGGTGCGGGTGGAGGACATGTGCGGGCCTTTCAGAAGCCGGGGAGGAGGCTGACGACGAGATCGATCAGCTTGATGCCGATGAACGGGGCGATCACGCCACCGAGCCCGTAGATGAGGAGGTTGCGCTGCAGGATCTGCGAGGCGCTCGCCGGGCGGTACTTCACGCCGCGCAGCGCGAGCGGGATGAGGAACACGATCACGATCGCGTTGAAGATGATCGCGCTGGTGACGGCGGATGCCGGGGAGTGCAGTTGCATCACGTTGAGCACCGCCAGCCCCGGGAAGACGCCCATGAACATCGCGGGGATGATCGCGAAGTACTTGGCGATGTCGTTCGCGAGCGAGAACGTGGTGAGTGCCCCGCGGGTGATGAGCAGCTGCTTACCGATGCGCACGATGTCGATCAGCTTGGTCGGGTCCGAGTCGAGGTCGACCATGTTGCCCGCCTCTTTCGCCGCCGAGGTGCCCGTGTTCATCGCCACACCGACATCGGCCTGCGCGAGCGCCGGGGCGTCGTTCGTGCCGTCTCCGGTCATCGCGACGAGGCGCCCGCCCTCCTGCTCGCGGCGGATGAGGGCCAGCTTGTCCTCCGGGGTGGCTTCGGCGAGGAAGTCGTCGACTCCGGCCTCCTTCGCGATGGCGGCGGCCGTGAGCGGGTTGTCTCCCGTGATCATGACGGTGCGGATGCCCATGCTGCGCAGCTCGTCGAACCGTTCGCGCAGGCCGTCCTTGACGATGTCCTTCAGGTGCACGACCCCGAGGATGCGGGACGCTTCGCACGACTCGGGATCCTGGGTCCCTGAGCCTGCCTGCGGGCCCGTCACGGCGACGACGAGGGGTGTTCCTCCGCTGGTGGCGACGGCATCCGTCAGCTCCTGCAGTTCGGTCCCTGAGCCCGACGAAGGGCCCACCCACGCGCGCACTGCCGACGCGGCGCCCTTGCGGATCTGCGTGCCGTCGGCCAGGCCGAGCCCGCTCATGCGCGTCTGCGCTGTGAACGGCACGACGACGGCATCCGTCTGCTCGTCGAGGCGGATGCCGCGGCTCGCCGCGAGATCGACGATCGACGCGCCCTCGGGCGTCGGGTCGGCGAGCGAGGCGAGGGCCGCGAGGCGCAGCAGCTCGTCGGCATCCACACCCGGCAGCGGCAGCACCTCGTGGGCGCGGCGGTTGCCGTGGGTGATCGTTCCGGTCTTGTCGAGGAGGAGCGTGGTGACGTCTCCGGCGGCCTCGACCGCGCGGCCCGACATCGCGAGCACGTTGCGCTGCACGAGGCGGTCCATCCCAGCGATGCCGATGGCCGACAGCAGCGCGCCGATCGTCGTGGGGATGAGGCAGACGAGCAGGGCGATGAGCACCGGGATGCTGACGGGAGACGCTGCGTACGAGGCGATCGGGTTGAGGGCGAGCACCACGATCACGAACACAATCGAGAGGCTAGCGAGCAGGATGTTCAGTGCGATCTCGTTGGGAGTGCGCTGACGGCTCGCGCCCTCGACGAGAGCGATCATGCGGTCGACGAACGTCTCGCCCGGCTTCGAGGTGATGCGCACGACGATGCGGTCGGAGAGCACGCGGGTGCCGCCGGTGACGGCGCTACGATCGCCGCCGGACTCGCGGATCACCGGGGCGCTCTCGCCCGTGATCGCCGACTCGTCGACGGTCGCGATGCCGGCGATGATGTCGCCGTCGCCGGGGATGAGCTCGCCCGCCTCGACGATCACGAGGTCGTCACGCTGCAACTCGGCCGACGAGACCTCTGTCGTCTCCGCGTCGTCGAACTGGGTCCCTGAGCTGAACTGGGTCCCTGAGCTTGTCGAAGGGTCCCACCCCGCATCAACTCTCCGCGCCATCGTGCTCGTACGGGTCTTACGCAGGCTCGCTGCCTGCGCCTTGCCCCGGCCTTCCGCCACCGACTCGGCGACGTTCGCGAAGAGCACGGTCAGCCAGAGCCACACGGCGATGCCGGCGGTGAAGGGTGCGGGCACCGTGGTGCCGCCCGATTCTCCGGGGCCACCGAGGAAGGGCTCGGCGATCGCGAGCACCGTGGTGAACGCGGCGCCGACCCACACGATCAGCATCACGGGGTTGCGCACGAGGGCGGCGGGGTTGAGCTTGCGCAGCGCACCCGGCAGGGCGGCGGCGAGCTGCGGCCAGCCGAAGGTGCGGCCGTTCGTCGGTTCCTGAGCGAGCGAAGCGAGACGAAGGGCGTCGCTGCGCTCCTCGCTCAGTAACCGGTCCGTCGGTTCCTGAGCGAGCGAAGCGCCCTTCGTCTCGTCGCTGTGCTCCTCGCTCAGGGACCGGTTAGTCGAATCGTTGTGGAGGGTCATGGTCAGACGAGTCCTTCGGCGAGCGGGCCCAGGGTGAGCACCGGGAAGTAGGTGAGCGCGGTGACGACGACCGTCACGGCGAGGAGCAGGCCGACGAACTGCGGCCGGTGGGTGGGGAGGGTGCCGACGGTCTCGGGCACCTTCTCCTGCGCGGCGAACGATCCCGCGAGGGCCAGCACGAGCACGATCGGCAGGAACCGCCCGAGCAGCATCGCCACCCCCAGCGCGGTGTTGAACCACGGGGTGTTGGCGGTGAGCCCGGCGAACGCCGAGCCGTTGTTGTTGGCCGCCGATGTGAAGGCGTAGAGCACCTCGCTCATGCCGTGCACCCCGGGGTTCAGGATGCTGGTGGCCTCGACATCCGCTCGGATGCCGGGGATCGCGAAGCTCAGCGCCGTGCCGAGCAGCACGAGCGTCGGTGTGACGAGGATGTACAGGCTCGCGAGCTTGATCTCCTTCGGGCCGATGCGCTTGCCGAGGTACTCGGGCGTGCGGCCGACGAGCAGTCCGCCGACGAAGACCGCGATGATGGCGAGCACGAGCATGCCGTAGAGGCCCGAGCCGACACCGCCAGGGGCGACCTCGCCGAGCATCATGTTGAGCATCGGCATCATGCCGCCGAGAGCCGTGTACGAATCGTGCATCGAGTTGACCGCGCCGGTGGAGGTGAGGGTGCTCGCGCTGCCGAACAGGGTCGTGCCCAGGATGCCGAAGCGCACCTCCTTGCCCTCCATCGCGGCCCCGGCGAGTTCGGGGGCGGTGCCGCGGCCGGCCAGTTCGAGGGCCGAGAGCGCGAACGTCGAGACGAGGAAGATCGTGCCCATCACGGCGGCGATCGCGTAGCCCTGGCGGTGGTCGCCGACCATGCGACCGAACGTGCGGGGGAGCGAGAACGGGATCGCGAGCATCAGCAGGATCTGCAGCAGGTTCGTCGTGGCCGTGGGGTTCTCGAACGGATGCGCCGAGTTGGCGTTGAAGAAGCCGCCCCCGTTCGTGCCGAGCATCTTGATCGCCTCCTGCGAGGCGACGGGTCCGCCGGGGAGAGTCTGAGTTCCTCCCGAGACCGTGGTGACCTCGGTGAATCCGGCGAAGTTCTGGATGACACCGCCCGCGATGAGCGCGAGCGCGGCGAGGATGGCGACGGGTAGCAGCAGGCGTCCGAGACCGCGGATCAGGTCGACCCAGAAGTTGCCGATGGTGGTCGCGCCGCGGCGCGCGATGCCGCGGATCAGCGCGACCGCGACGGCGAGACCCACCGCCGCCGACACGAAGTTCTGCACCGTGAGGCCCGCGAGCTGCACGGTGTAGCCCATGGTCTGCTCGGGCGAGTACGACTGCCAGTTGGTATTCGCGACGAACGACGCCGCGGTGTTGAACGCGAGGCCCTCGGGCACGGCGGGCAACCCGAGGGATTCGGGGAGGAAAGCCTGCAGGCGCTGCAGCCCGTACACGAGCAGTAGGCCGACGACCGAGAACGCCAGGACGCTGCGGGCGTAGGCGCGCCAGGTCTGCTCGGATGCCGGGTCGACCCCGATCACGCGATACACGCCGCGTTCGATGCGGGCGTCGCGCGGGCTCGTGAAGACGTGGGCGATGTAGTCGCCGAGCGGACGGTAGAGCAGCACGAGGGCGACGGTGAGTGTCGCCGCCTGCAGGATGCCGAACCAGATCTCGGCGCCCATCAGATGCGCTCCGCCGCGACGAGGGCGATCACGAGGTAGACGACGGCCGCGGCGGCGAGGGTCGCGGCGATGATCTCGAAGACGATCACAGCTTCTCCACCCCCTTCGCGGCGAACGAGACGAGGGCGAACAGCGCGAGAGTCAGCGCGAGGTAGAGGATGTCGAGCACGTCACCGATACAAGTCCGTCCGCGGCCCCGTTTCGCCGTTCCTCACGGTTCCCCTACGGTGCTCGCTCCGATACATGCGCTTCCCCAACGGCATCCGCTGTTAGCCGTTCCGTCCCCGAGGGCGGCTTTCGAATCGCTCACTTTGTCGTTTCGAGGCCGACAAACCGACAAAGTGAGCGATTCGAAAGCCTGTCGGTGGGCCTATGGTGGCGAGGTGGGACAGGTAGCGCGCCGGGTCGGCGCCGGAACATGGGTGGTGATCGGGCTCGTCGCGGTCGCGGTCGTGTGCGTGCTCATCGGCATTCTGCCGGGCGCGGATGCCGAGGCTCTCGGCGCGCGGATCGCCCCCGTGCTCGGCTTCGTCGTCGCGATCACGATCGTGGCCGAGCTCGCCCGAGACGCCGCCGTGTTCGACGTGGTCGCGCAGCGGCTCGCCCGCTGGGGTCGCGGCCGCGTGCTGCTGCTCTGGGTACTCGTGATCGCGCTCGCCGTGGTGAGCACGGTGTTCCTCTCGCTCGACACGACCGCGGTGATCGTCACTCCCGTGGTGGTGGTGCTCGCGCAGAGCATCGGGGTGCCGCCGATCCCGTTCGCCCTGGCGACCGTGTGGCTCGCGAACACCGCCTCGCTCGCGCTGCCCGTCTCGAACCTCACGAACCTTCTGGCCGCGGGGCAGATCGGGGGACCCGGGGCGTTCTTCGCGCTGAGCTGGGCGCCGACCCTCGTCGGCATCCTCGTGCCGGTCGCGATCCTCACCCTGGTGCACCGGCGCACCGTGTTCTCGGCCTACGAGGTGCCGCCGCCGCGCCGCTCGGCGGATCCCGTGCTCTTCTGGTCGGCCACCGGCATCCTGGTCGTCCTGATGCCGCTGCTCGCGCTCACGCACGACGTGTGGATCCCGGCATCCGTCGCCGCCGTCGCCCTGATCGCGCTGTTCGCGGTGCGCCGACGCCGTGCCCTGCGGCTCGGACTCGTGCCGTGGCAGGCCCTCGCGCTCGCCGCGGCGCTGTTCGTGATCGTCGAGACGCTGCACGCCCGCGGCATCCTGGACTTCCTGACGACCCCGATCGCGGACGATGCCCCCGGTGATCTGCTCCGCCTCGCGGCACTCGGCGCGGTCAGCGCCAACGCGATCAACAACCTCCCGGCGTATCTCGTGCTCGAACCCGCGGCGGGCGACCCGGTCGCGCTCATGGCGCTGCTGATCGGCGTGAACCTCGGGCCGCTGATCACGCCGTGGGCCTCACTCGCGACCCTGCTGTGGCACCACCGGATCACGGCGCTCGGCGTCGAGATCCGGTGGGGACGGTTCATGCGCTGGGGCATGGTCGCGGCCATCCCGACGGTCGCCCTGGCGGTGCTGGCGCTGATGCTGGTGGTCTGACGCCGGCCACCCACCGCTTTCGAATCGCTCACTTTGTCGTCGTCGGCGCCGGAAAACTGCAAAGTGAGCGATTCGAAACCGGGCCGAGTTCACTGCAGGGGCAGGTCGAGATTCCGGAAAGTCGCGCTGTCGTCGAACGTGCCGTCGCCGCGTCCTGGTCGCTGCGAGAAGTAGAGGACGATGCCGGCGATGAGCGTCAGCGGGCCCAGGCTCAGCCCGGCCGGAGCGAAGCCCTCCGACACCGGGATGCCGAAGAACAACTGCGGGATGGAGGCGAGAACCAGCAGCGAACCGATCCCGATCAGCCAGAGTCCGGCCGTGCGGTACGGGCGAGTACGGCGCCGACGACGGGTCATGCGTTCACGATAGCGGCCGGGCCGGGCTTTCGAATCGCTCACTTTGTCGTCTTCGGTGCCTAAAAGCTGCAAAGTGAGTGATTCGAAACCCGGCTCGACACCGGCTACTCCTGCGGCGGGCCCTCCGGACGGTGGGCGCGGCGGCCCGAGACGACCACGGGGGCGACCGGCCGTCCGGCACGCTCCTGCCCGGGCAGCGGGCGCGAGCGGCGTCCGTAGATGAGCTCCGACGAGTCGAGCAGCCACGGCACGAGCGTGATCGAGACGCCGTGCACGAGCATGAGCTGGTTCGCCAGGCGGCGCGCGCGGCGGTTGTGCAGGAACGACTCCCACCAGTGCCCCACGATGTACTGCGGCAGATAGACGGTCACGACCGACGAGCCGTGCTTCTCGCGGTACTGGGTGATGAACTGGCTGATCGGTTGGGTGAAAGACCGGTAGGGCGAGTCCAGGATCACCAGCGGGATCGGCACGAGGTGGTCTTTCCAGTCCTTCTGCACGGCGGCCGCGGCATCCGCCGATACGGCCACGTGCACGGCCAGCGTCTTGTCGTGTTTCGCCGCGATCGCGTAGTCGATCGCCTTCATGCTCGGCTTCTGCAGGTGGCTGACGAGCACGATGGCGACGTCGCCGGATGCCCCGAACCGGGTCGTGTCGTCGATAGCGATCTCGTGGTCGACGTCGCGGTAGTACCGCTTCACGCCGAGCATGAGGAACGCGAGGATCGGGATCGCGAAGAACACCAGGTACGCGCCGTGCGTGAACTTGGTGATCGTGACGATCACCAGCACCAGCACGGTGAGCGTCGCGCCGGCCGAATTGATCACGAGGCCCACGCGGGCGGATCGGCGATCGGATGCCGCAGCCCCGTCTTTCGCGGCGGCACCGTGCCCGCGCAGAACGCGCCGCCAGTGCCGCACCATGCCGATCTGTCCGAGCGAGAACGACACGAACACGCCGATGATGTACAGCTGGATCAGCGTCGTGAGCCGGGCCTGGAACACCACGAGCACGACGATCGCGGCGATGCCCAGCAGGATCATCCCGTTCGAGAACACCAGGCGGTCGCCGCGGGTGTTGAGCGACTTCGGGGCGTATCCGTCGCGGGCGAGGACGGCGCCCAGCAGTGGGAAGCCGTTGAACGCGGTGTTCGCCGCGAGCAGCAGCACGCAGGCGGTCGCGGCTTGCACGACGAAGAACAGGATGCTGCCGCCGCCGAACGTCGCGGAGGCGATCTGCGCCATGAGGCTGGGCTGCGGGTTGGTGCAGTCGAAGCCGATCAGGTCGCAGGGATTCTCGGCGTAGTGCACGCCGGTGATCAGGGCGAGCGCCGTGAGTCCCGAAAACAGGCAGATCGCGATCGTGCCCATCAGCACCAGGGTCGACTGGGCGTTGCGCACCTTCGGCGCCCGGAAGGCGGGCACCCCATTCGACACGGCCTCGACGCCGGTGAGGGCGGAGCATCCGCTCGAGAAGGCCCGCAGGATCAGCAAGATCACCGCTGCCTGACTGAGGTTCTCGGCCTGCACCGAGAACTCTGCGCTCGAGGCGACGGGCGCGTCGCCGAGGAATGTGCGCACCAGTCCGGTCACGATCATCAGACCGACCGACCCGATGAAGACGTAGGTGGGGATCGCAAAGACGAGGGATGCCTCGCGCACCCCGCGCAGGTTCACGATGATGATGAGGATGACGAAGCCGACCGCCAGTTCGACGCGGAAGGGGTCGAAGCCGGGCAACGCCGAGATGATGTTGTCGACGCCGGAGGCGACCGACACGGCGACGGTGAGCACGTAGTCGACGAGCAGGGCCGCCGCGACGATCACGCCGGGGATCTCGCCGAGGTTCTTCGACGCGACCTCGTAATCGCCGCCACCCGAGGGGTACGCCTTGATGAGCTGGCGGTAGCTGAGCACCACCACGATCAGCAGCACGACGACCGCGACCGCGACGAGCGGGGTGAAGGAGAGGAACGTGAGCCCGCCGATCAGCAGGATCATCACGAGTTCCTGCGGGGCGTAGGCCACGGAGCTCAGAGCATCCGACGCGAAGATCGGCAGGGCCATGCGCTTCGGCAGCAACTGGTCGTCGACCTGGGCGCTCGTCAGCGGTTCGCCGATGAGGATGCGCTTGACCGCCGGCGCATCGCCGCCCTCTCTGAATTCTTCCGACACGTCCGGCGACACTACTCCTGCCGAACGGCATCCTGACGGCATCCTCACGGAATCCCTACGGGCCGTGCGGGCGCGCTCACGGAATCCTTACGGGCCGGTGGATGGGTGGCTGGGCGCTCGGGCGGAGATCTCGGGGTCGGCGGATGCTCCTCCGGAACGAGAGATCTCCTCCCGAACGTGCGTGGAATGTCCGGGCGAACGGATGCACAGCCGTTTCCGATCACGGATGGATAACGTCGACATCATGACCACCCTCCCCGTCGACGAGATCTCGATCCAGGAGACCAAGGCCCTTCGGGACCAGTTCCAGCGGTTCCTGCGCGAGTACGAGTTCGGCATGCGCGAAGTCGAGACGAAGATCTCGATCCTCCGCGACGAGTTCACCCACGACCACGCCTACAACCCGATCGAGCACGTGAAGAGCCGGCTGAAGTCTCCCGACAGCATCGTCGAGAAGCTCGCCCGCAAGGGCATCGACGAGCCCGACTTCGAGCTCATCCGCTCCGAGATCACCGACATCGCGGGCGTGCGCGTCACGTGCAGCTTCGTCGCCGACGTCTACCAGCTGTTCGACCTGCTCACCGCGCAGGACGACATCACCGTGCGAGTGGTGAAGGACTACATCGCCACCCCCAAGCCCAACGGGTACAAGAGCCTGCACGCCATCATCGAGGTGCCGGTGTTCCTGTCGACGGGAGCGCTGTCGGTGCCGGTCGAGGTGCAGTTCCGCACGATCGCGATGGACTTCTGGGCCAGCCTCGAGCACAAGATCTACTACAAGTTCTCGAACCAGGTGCCTTCGCACCTCGTCGACAGCCTGAGCGATGCGGCCGAGGCCGCCGCCGAGCTCGACACCCGCATGGAGCGCCTGCACCGCGAGGCGCACGGCGTGCCGAAGCGCCAGCTCGCCCCGCCGCCCCCTCCGCGCATCGTCGAGGTCTGAGTCCGCGGCCCATCCGATCCGCAGTCGACTCCGAACAACACGTGGTGACTCCGATCGTTCGGGAGTACCGTCACCCGTGGACCAGGAGGAGACCATGGCCGAGCACCGAAGCGGAAAGCGATTCATCGCCTGGGCGGCACTCGCCGGTCTGATCAGCGGGGCCGTGTTCCTCGCGGTCGCCGAGCTGTTCGCCCTCCTTGTAGCCCGCACCGCGAGCCCGATCCTCGCCGTCGGCGGATTCGTGATCGACATCGTGCCGCAGCCCTTCAAAGAGTTCGCGATCGCCACGTTCGGCGAGTACGACAAGATCGCGCTCCTCGCCGGACTCGGTCTCGCCGTAGTCATCGCCTCGGCGATCGGCGGAATCCTGCAGCTCGTGCGCGCTCCTCTGGGTGTGATCGTAATCGTCATCGCGGGTGCTCTGTCGACGGCCGCGATCGTCACCCGCGCCGGCGTCACCCCCCTCGCCTTCCTCCCGCCGGTGCTCGGCACGGTCGGCGGGGCGATCATCCTCGTGCTGCTGATCCGGCGCCTGCGCCGCTGGCGCGAGGCCGCGCTGGCTCCGGCCGCAGCGAAGAAGCCCGCCGCCGACCCGTCGACGCCCCCGATTACCAAGCCGTCGCCCACCGACCTCGCGGCCCCGGCGGCGAAGGCCGGCGTCAGCCGTCGCGGATTCTTCGGCCTCGCGGCGATCGCCGGGATCTCGGCCGTCGTCGTCGGCGTCGCCGCGCGCACCGTGAGCATGACGGTCTCGTCGGTGGAGAGCATCCGCAAGGCGCTCAAGCTGCCCACTCCGAACAGCACGGTGACGATTCCGGACGGGGCCGAGCTCGACGTTCCCGGCGTCAGCCCCCTCTTCACGCCGAACGAAGACTTCTACCGCGTCGACACCGCGCTCACCGTTCCGACGATCGACCCCGAGACCTGGCGCCTCGTGATCGACGGCATGGTCGACCAGCGGGTCGAGATGAGCTTCCAGGACCTGCTCGACATGGGCCTCGACGAGTACGTCATCACCCTGACCTGCGTCTCGAACGAGGTCGGTGGCGAACTCGTCGGCAACGCCAAGTGGCTCGGCGTGCCGATCCGCGACGTGCTCGCGAAGGCCGGCGTGAAGTCCGGTGCCGACATGGTGCTCTCGCGGAGCGTCGACGGCTATACGGCCAGCACGCCGCTGGAATCGCTGACCGACGACAACCTCGACGCCATCCTCGCGGTCGCGATGAACGGCGAGCCGCTGCCGCTCGAGCACGGCTTCCCCGTGCGGATGGTCGTGCCCGGGCTCTACGGCTACGTCTCGGCGACCAAGTGGCTCACCGAACTCAAGGTCACCACCTTCGCCGACGACGAGGCCTACTGGACACCGCGCGGGTACAGCGCCGAGGCGCCGATCAAGTTCTCGTCGCGCGTCGACACTCCGAAGCTCGGCGAGGCGGTCGACGCCGGTCGCATCCCGATCGCGGGCGTCGCGTGGGCGCAGTCCGTGGGGATCGAGCGGGTCGAGGTGAGCATCGACAACGGCGAGTGGACGCCGGTCACCCTGTCGAAGGCCATCAACGACGACACCTGGGTGCAGTGGTTCATGGAGTGGGACGCCACGCCCGGCACGCACTACGTCGCCGTGCGAGCGATCAACAAGAACGGCGACACGCAGATCGAGGAGCGCGCGCCGATCGCACCGAACGGCTCGTCGGGCTGGCAGCGCTCGCTCGTGCGGGTGAACTGAGCGGTGCGGGGTAGCCGCTCTCGCCCTAGGGTGGACGGATGACGTCGCTCCCCGCCTGCGTGATCACCGTGTCCGACCGTTCGTTCGCAGGAGAGCGCGAGGACCGAGGCGGGCCGATCGCCGTCGGACTGTTGCGTGAGGCCGGGTGGCACTGCCCGGATGCCGAGATCGTGGCCGATGGCGCGGACTCGGTGTCCGATGCGCTGCGGCGGGCGTTGGGCCGCGGCGCGAAGCTGATCATCACGACCGGGGGCACGGGGATCGCCCCGCGTGATGAGACCCCCGAGGGCACGCGGCCGGTGCTCACGCGCGAGCTCCCCGGGATCGCCGAGGAGCTGCGGCGCCACGGCCTCGTGGACACTCCGAAGTCGGTGCTGTCGCGCGGCCTCGCCGGCGTCGTCGATCCGTTCGGAGCGCTCGTGGTGAACCTTCCCGGATCCACGAACGCCGTGGCATCCGGCATCCCGATCGTGCTGACGGTCGCGGAGCACATCGTCGACCAGCTCGCGGGCGGGGACCACGGATGAACGACGTCCGGATCGCCGCGATCGTCGAGCACCCGCTCGACCTCGACGCGCACCTCGCCGCGGTCGACGACCCGCGCCTCGGCGCGGTCACGACCTTCGTCGGGCGCGTGCGCAACAACGACCCCGACGCCGACTCGCCCGTGGTGGGTCTGGAGTACAGCGCCCACCCGGATGCCACCGTCACTCTGCGGCGCATCGCCGAGGAGGTCGAGGGCGGCGCGGGTGCACTCGTCGCCGTGAGCCACCGGATCGGGCAGCTCGCGGTGGGGGATGCGGCGGTCGTGATCGCGGTCGCCTCGGCGCACCGGGCGGAGGCGTTCGCGGTGTGCCGTGAGGTGATCGAGGCGATCAAGCGCGACCTGCCGGTGTGGAAGCGGCAGCATGAGGCCGACGGCACGTCGTCGTGGAAGGGCATCGGGGGCTGACCCTTCGCGGAAACCGGGTCCCTGAGCTTGTCGAAGGGCCCCGCCCCGCGGAACTCGACGGCTCAGCCGCCGGCGAAGGGCGGCAGCACGTCGATGAGTTCGACCCCGTCGAGCGGGCGATCGTCGTCGGTGCGTACGCCGTCGACCAGCACGGCGCAGCGCGGAAGAATGCCGGCGAGGGCCGGATGCTCGGCGACCGCCGCCGCCCGCAGCGCGTCCAAGGTGAGTTCGCTGCGCTCTTCGGCATCCGTCCCGGCAGCCTCGGCCGCGGCGGCGAAGTAGCGCACGCGGGTCATGCGGATGCCTCGCCCGAAGCGGCCACGCCCGGACGCACCCAGTCGCCCGAGCGCCCGCCCGACTTCGCGGTGATGCGTACGTTCTCGATCACGACCGAGCGGTCGAGCCCCTTGACCATGTCGACGACCGCGAGCGCGGTGACCGAGACCGCGGTGAGCGCCTCCATCTCGACGCCGGTGCGGTCGGCGGTGCCGACGGTCGCCTCGATCTCCACGCCTTCGTCGACGATCTCGAGGTCGACGCTCGCCCGGTGCACACCGATCACGTGGGCGAGGGGGAGCAGAGATGCCGTCGACTTCGCCGCCTGGATGCCGGCGATGCGCGCGACGGCGATCACGTCGCCCTTGGGGGCGGTGCCGTCGCGAAGAGCGGCGATGACCTCGGCGCTGCAGCGCACGAAACCGCGGGCTGTGGCGGTGCGGACGGTCGGCTGCTTGAGGGTGACGTCGACCATGTGCGCGTGGCCGGCGGCATCGAGGTGCGTGAAGCTCATTCAACCAGCATGACATCGATCCGATCGCCGCCGGCCACGGCCTCGACGTCTGCGGGAACGATCGCGAATGCCCGAGCACGCGCGAGTCCTCCCGCCAGGTGCGACCCCGATCCCCCGGACGTGGCGGGGCGCACTGTTCCCGCGACCAGATCGACCACGGCGGGAAGGTACTGACGTCTGCCGGGCGGCGTGGACCACGCGGCATCCGCGATCAGCGACGTGCGCGGGCGATGGATCGCGGTCCGGCCCTGCAGAGCCAGCAGCGCCGGACGCACGAACACCTCGAACGACACCGCCACGCTGACCGGATTGCCGGGCAGGCCGAACACGAGCGCCCCCGAATCGAGCACGCCGAAGGCCTGAGGCTTGCCGGGCTGCATCGCGACGCTCGCGAACTCGACCTCTCCGCCCCCGTCGAACGCTCCGCGCACCGGCTCGTAGGCGCCGGCGCTCACTCCACCCGTGAACACGATCACGTCGGCGTCGAGGGAGACGGCCTCGGCGGTGACCGCGCGCACGGCATCCGCCTCGTCGGCCACGCGGGCGACGAGGACGACGTCGGCATCCGCCTCGCCGACGAGCAGTTCGAGCAGCGGGCCGTTCGAATCGGGGATCCGACCACGCGCTGCCGAGTCGCCGGGAGCGAGCAGCTCGCTGCCCGTCGACACCACGGCCACGCGCGGAGCGCGCGTCACGGTGACCTCCGAGATCCCGGCGGCGACGGCCGCGGCGACCTGGAACGCGCCGAGCCGCTCGCCCGCCCGCACGACCGAGTCTCCGGCGGAGAGGTCGGCACCTCGGCGGCGCACGAAAGCTCCCGCCTTGGCGGGCGCACGCAGCACCCGCACCTCGCCGAGCGAGTCGGCGAGACCGCCCGCGGTGTCTTCGAAGGGAACGATCGCGTCGGCGTCGCTCGGCGTCGGAGAGCCGGTCATGATCCGGGCCGTCTCGCCGGAGGCGAGCGCCGGGTCGTCCGAGACGCCGGCCGGTAGATCGGCGACGACGCGCAGGGCGACGGGGGTATCGGCGGATGCCGTCGCGACATCGGCGAATCGCACGGCGAAGCCGTCCATCGCGGAGTTGTCGAACAGGGGGATGTCGTGCGCGGCGGTGGCATCGGCGGCGAGGGTGCGGGAGGCCGCCGCACGGATCGACTGGATCTCCGACGGCAGCGGGCGCACCGCGTCGAGCACGCGTGCGAGCTGCTCCTCGACGGTGCGGCGGCCGCCGGGCGCGGCGCTCACGCGGTGACCTCCGTCGCGACGCGCGCCGGGCCCGCCGGATGGATCGCGATCTCGTGCTGTCGGCCCGCGAGGGCGTCGATGACGGCGAGGCGTCCGAGCAGGGGGTCGCCGGCACCGGTGATGAGCTTCACGACCTCGGTCGCCAGCATCCCGCCCACCTGCACGCACAGCGCGCCGAGCACGCCGACCTGCGCGCAGCTGGGCGGCTCGCCCTCGGTGCCGATCGGGAACAGGTCGCCGAGCACAACGGCATCCGTTGCGGGCGGATCCGACCAGAAGACCGTCACCTGTGCGTGCCATTCCTGCACGGCCCCCCACACGAGCGGAACGCCCAGGGCCTCGGATGCCGCGGCGACGGCTCGACGCGTCTCGAAAGAGTCGCTCGTATCGACGATGATGTCGGTGCCCGCCAGCATCCGTCCGGCATTCTCGGCATCGAGCCGCTCAGCGATCTGCACGACCACCGTCTGCGGGGCGAGGGCGGTGATCGCTCGGGCAGCCGACGCGGTCTTGGGCGTGCCGATGTCGTCGACGCGGTGCGCGAGCTGGCGCTGGAGATTGGTGAGTTCGACCGCGTCGTCGTCGATGACGGTGAGAGTGCCGATGCCCGCGGCCGCCAGCGCGAGCAGTGCGGGGGAACCGAGCCCGCCCGCCCCCACGACCGCGACGTGGGTGGCGTTCAACCGCCGCTGACCCTCTTCGCCGATGCCCGCGAGTACGGCGTGGCGCGCGGTGCGCACCAGCTCGCTCGGATCGAGGGCCGGGGCGGGAGCGACGAGCGGGTCCATGTGATCAGCGTATGCCCGGCTCCCGACAGAGCGGTCTTCGCCGCATGCGCGGAGATTTCAGTCGCAGAACTCCGCTTCTGCGGTATCGTTGGCCGCATGCAGAGTTACCGCATCACCCGTGCCGCGCAACTCCTCGGAGTCAGCGACGACACGGTGCGCCGGTGGATCGACCAGGGGCTGCTGCCGGTGACCGATGCAGTCCCCGCCGAGATCCCGGGTGACGCGCTCGCCGCCCGCACCCTCGCGCTCGCCGCCGAGAGGGACGCCGCCGACGAGGGGCACTCCAGCGCCCGCAACCGCTTCACGGGCATCGTCACCCGGGTGCAGATCGACGGGCTGATGGCCCAGGTCGACATCCAGGCTGGACCCCACCGCGTGGTCTCGCTGATGTCGGCGGAGGCTGCGCGCGAACTGCGTCTCGACGTCGGCTCGCTGGCCACGGCATCCATCAAAGCGACGCACGTCGTCGTCGAAACCCCGAAGGGCTGACATGAACCGCACGCTCCGCCGCTCCACCGTCGCCGTGCTCGCCGCCGTCGCGCTCGCCCTCACCGGGTGCGCCGCGGAGAGCGCGAACGAACCGGCGCCCACGGATGCCGCCGCCGACACGCTCGAGGGCGAGATCTCGGTCTACGCCGCGGCGTCGCTCACGGGTGCGTTCGACACGCTGGCTTCGGCGTTCACCGCCGAGCACCCCGACGTGACCGTCGTGCCGGTGTACGACGGCTCGTCGACACTGGTGACGCAGATCCTCGAGGGAGCACCGGCCGACGTGTTCGCGTCCGCCGACGAGGCCAACATGGACAAGGCCGGCGACGCGGCGATCGACCCCGAGCTGTTCGCCTCGAACACGCTCGTCATCGCCGTGCCCGCCGGAAACCCCGCCGGCGTCGAGAGCCTCGCCGATCTGGCCGACGTGACGACGGTGCTGTGCGCCTCCGAGGTGCCGTGCGGTGCGGCATCCGCGAAGCTCCTCGATGCGGCCGGCGTCACCGTCGAGGCCGCCAGCCTCGAACAGAACGTGACCGCCGTGCTCACCAAGGTCGCGACCGGCGAGGCCGATGCCGGGCTCGTCTACGCGACGGACGTGATCGGCAACGACGCGGTCGAGTCGATCGTGCCCGAGAACGCCGACGACGTCGTGAATCACTATCCGATCGCCGCACTCGACGGGGCCGCGAACCCGGATGCCGCGGCCGCCTTCGTCGCCTTCGTGCTCTCGGACGCCGGGCAGGCGATCCTCGCGGACTTCGGCTTCGGCAAGCCGTGAGCGCCACCGGCGCGCGAGGCTATGCGCCACGCGCGCTCGCGATCCCCGCGGCGATCGGACTCGCGTTCCTGATCCTGCCGCTCGCCGCGCTGATCGCCCGAGTCGACTGGTCGACCTTCATCGCGGACGTGACATCGGATGCCGCGCGCTCCGCCCTCGTGCTCTCGCTGGGTACGGGGCTGATCGCCACGGTGCTCTGCATCGCGGTGGGCGTGCCGCTCGCCCTGTACATCGCGCGCTCCGGGCCGCGGCTCGCGGCCGTTCTGCGTGCGGCGGTGACCGTGCCGCTCGTGCTGCCGCCGATGGTGGGCGGTGTGGCGCTCCTCTATCTGTTCGGTCGCGCGGGGTGGTTCGGCGGGCTGGGGCTCTCATTCAGCACGCCCGCCGTCGTGCTGGCGCAGACGTTCGTCGCGCTGCCGTTCCTCGTGCTTGCCGTCGAGGGAGCCGTGCGCACCTCGGGTCTCGACCACGAGCGCACGGCCGCCGCGCTGGGGGCCGGCCGGTGGACCATCCTGCGCCGCATCACCCTCCCTCTCGCCGCCCCGGGAATCGTCGCGGGTGTGGTGCTGTGTTTCGCCCGGGCGATCGGCGAGTTCGGGGCGACCGCGCTGTTCGCCGGTAACCGTCCAGGCGTCACCCAGACCATGCCGCTCGCGATCTACACGGCCTTCAACGGTGCGGGCGTCACGCAGGGGGCGGCGGTCGCACTCGCGCTGCTGTTGCTCGCGACCGCCATCGCGGTGCTTCTCCTCGTTCGGGGCTGGCGACCGGGGGCCGCGCGATGAGCGGCGAAGCGATCAGCGAGGTCGGCTCGTCGGCCCGCGGCGCGACGACGGGGCTGCGCGCGCATGTCGTCGTGCCGCGAGAGCACTTCGCGGTCGACGTCGCGATCGAGGTCGCCGCGGGCGAGACCGTCGCCGTGATGGGGCCGAGCGGCGCCGGCAAGTCCACGCTGCTGCAGGCGCTCGCCGGGTTCGTGCCCCTGTCGGCAGGTGAGATATCGGTCGGCGGCGCGACCGTCGACCGGGTCTCGTCGCCGCGCGTGCAGATCGCGCCGATGCACCGCGGGATCGTGCTGCTCGGTCAGGACGCCCGCCTGTTCCCGCATCTGTCCGTGCGCGAGAACGTCGCATTTGGTCTGCGGTCGTCCGGGATTGCCGCTCGCGAGGCGCGCGCCACGGCCGACGAATGGCTCGATCGTGTGGGCCTGCCCGGATCGGGCGGTCGCATGCCCCGCGAGCTCTCGGGCGGCGAAGGCCAGCGGGTCGCTGTCGCCCGCGCGCTCGCCGCCTCGCCGCGGGCCGTGCTGCTCGATGAGCCGCTCGTCGCCCTCGACCCCGAGACCGCGGGCGGCATCCGGCGGATGCTGCGCGAACAGCTCGCCGGCACCACGACGGTCGCGGTCACCCACGACGCGGAGGACGCCGTGTCACTGGCCGATCGGCTGGTCGTCGTCGAGGCGGGTCGAGTCACGCAGAGCGGGGCGGTGCGCGAGGTGCTGGCGTCACCGGCATCCGCTTTCGTCGCCAGCATCGCCGGGATGAACCGCCTCGCCGGGGTCGCCTCGGAAGGGGAGTGGCGCGGCGGCGATATGCGGGTCGCGAGTGCGGATGCCGCGTCGCAGGCGCTCGCCGCGACCGACGGGGCGCCGCTGGCCGCGGTCTTCCGTCCGGGCGATGTGCGGGTGGTCGGACCCGAGATATCGGATGCCGGTGTCTGGTCGACAGTGATCACGTCGCTCGAGCCGACCGTCGCGGGGGTGCGGGTGCGCACCGAGGCGGTGGTCGTCGACGTTCCACTGGCGGAGGCTGCGGGGATGGCGGTCGGGATGTCCGTGCGGCTCCGGGTCGATCCGGGGGCGGTGCGGTTCGTCGCGGGCTGAGTTCGTGCCCGTCCGTCTGGGCGGGCACCGTTCTGACGCCGCCCTGGCAATCGCCCGCCGATCCCTGCCATACCCGCCCCGACCGGTATTCCACGGGTTAGTCTCGGAGGATGATGGGGATCGAGGGGGAGCGATGACGGCCGTACCGGTCGTGATCGGCCGCCGAGCACCCGAGGCCCAGCCCCGCGAACGCACGGAGATCGACCCGCGCGGACTCGTCGACACCCACGGCCGCGTGCACCGTGATCTGCGCATCTCGCTCACCGACCGCTGCTCCCTGCGCTGCACCTACTGCATGCCCGAGCAGGGCAACGAGTGGCTCGCGCGCACCAGCATCCTCTCGACCGACGAGATCGTCGAGGTGGCCGAGGTGGCGGCGGCCCTCGGCATCCGCACCTTCCGGCTCACCGGAGGCGAGCCGCTGCTGCGGCCCGACATCGTCGATGTCGTGCGGCGCATCTCGCGCATCCAGGGGGAGGACGGCCCGGTCGAGGTCGCGATGACCACCAACGGCATCAGCCTGGCCCAGAAGCTCCCTGCCCTCATCGATGCCGGCCTCACGCGACTGAACATCAGCATCGACACGATCGACCGGCAGCGCTTCGCCGACCTCACCCGGCGCGACCGGCTCGACGACGTGTTCGAGGGGATCGCGGCGGCCGCGGCATCCGATCTGCGCCCGCTCAAGCTCAACGCCGTCGCGATGCGCGGCGTCAACGACGACCAGCTCGCGGACCTCGTGGCGTTCGCGATGGGCGTCGGCGCGCAGCTACGGTTCATCGAGCAGATGCCGCTCGACGCCGGGCACACGTGGGACCGCTCGACCATGGTCACGCGCGAGGAGATCCTCGCCGCGCTCGGCGAGCGGTGGTCGCTGGAGCCGGTTCCCGGCCGTGGTGGGGCGCCCGCCGAGAAGTGGCGCATCGACGGCGGACCGCACGAGGTCGGCGTCATCGCTTCGGTCACCGCCCCGTTCTGCGGTGCGTGCGACCGCCTGCGCCTCACGGCCGACGGACAGTTGCGCAATTGCCTGTTCTCGAACGACGAGTACGACCTCACCGCGTTGCTGCGCGGCGAGGCATCCGTTCCCGGTCAGCGCGACGATCAGATCGCCGACCTGCTGCGCTCGTGCATCCTCGGCAAGCTGCCGGGACACGCGATCGACGACCCGTCGTTCCTGCAGCCGGCGCGCGGGATGAACGCGATCGGCGGCTGAGCGCGTCGGTCGCGCCTTTGCGCGGTTCATAACTCCTCAGAGAACGACCGTTCCGGGCGGTTTCGGGGTCGAACCGGCCGGGAGGCGGCGATTTCTCCGGAGTTATGCGCGGGTCGGGTGGCACCAACTCAGGAAAAACAGGCCCAGACGTTCCGAATCGGGCACGAAACAGGGCTTTCGGCGGCGAATGTCCTGAGTTGGGGCCCGCCCGCCGGCCTCAGTCGAGGAATTCGCGCGCCGCGGTCGTCAGGGCCGTCACGCCGACCTCGATCGTCGGGTGGATGACCGGCGCGAAGTACGGCGAGTGGTTGGTCGGGATGTCCTTGTCGAGCGTGCCGCCGGCCATCGCCGCCGCGAAGGTCGCGGGGTCGACACCTCCCCAGAACCAGAACACGAGCGGTGCGCCGGTGTCGCGGGCGAACCACGAGACGTCCTCGCTGCCGGTGAACATTCCGGGGTCGACGACGGATGCTTCGCCGAGCACGCTCTTGAGCGCCCGGGTGACGCGGGCCGTGGCATCCGCATCGTTGATCGTGGGCGGGAGGGTGTGGTCGGTGCGGATCTCGGGTTCGCGCTCGGCTCCGGATGCCGCGGCCTCGGCGCGCACGATCCGCTCGACGCTCGCGAGCACACGGTCGCGCATCTCGTCGTTCGGGTAGCGCAGGCTGAGCTCGAGCTTCGCCTCGGCGGGGATGATGTTGTTCTTGAGTCCGGCGTGGATGGAGCCGACGGTCACGACAGCGACGTCGCGCGGGTCGACCTCGCGCGAGGCGATCGTCTGCAGGCGCATGACGGTCGCCGCGGCCATGACGATCGGGTCGATGGTGGAGTGCGGGCGCGAGCCGTGCCCGCCACGGCCGTGCAGGGTGACGGTGAGGCCGTCGGATGCCGCCATCTGGGTGCCCGGGCGCACGCCGATGGTGCCGGCGGGCAGCGGGGTCACGTGCTGGCCGAGCACGATGTCGGGTTTCGGGGCGATGTCGAGCAGGCCGTCGTCGAGCATCGCGCGCGAGCCCGCGCCGTACTCCTCGGCGGGCTGGATGAGCACGACGAGGGTGCCCGACCATTCGCTGCGCCCGGCGACGAGCTTCTCGACGGCGCCGATCATCGCGGTCACGTGCATGTCGTGGCCGCATGCGTGCATGACGGGAACGGTGTTGCCGGCGGGGTCGATGCCGGTGGCGGTGCTCGCGTAGGCGAGGCCGGTCTGCTCGCCCACGGGCAGCGCATCCATGTCGGCGCGCACCCAGACCGTGGGTCCGTCGCCATTGGGCAGGATGCCGACCACGCCCGTCACTCCGACGCCCTCGTGCACCTCGAGGCCGAGGTCTCGCAGATGACCGGCGGCGATGCCGGCGGTGCGGGTCTCCTGGAAGGAGAGCTCGGGGTGCTGATGCAGGTCGACGTAGAGCGCTTCGAGATCGATCGTCATGGCCCGAGCCTATCCGGCGGGCCGGTATGCCGTCCCGGGGGGAGGGCTCGGGGTCAGGCCCCGGAGACGTAGGTGTCGAGGGCGGGGCCGGGGCGCAGCACGGCGGTGACGATCGCCTGGATCGCGAAGGCGCTGGTCTCGCCGAGCTCGATGAGGTCGGGGTGCAGCAGCCACTGCAGTTGCAGGCCGTCCATGACGGCGAGGATGCTGGAGGATGCCGCGGCGATCGTGTCGGGTGCCGTCACTCCCTCCTGCGCGCAGAGTTCGTGGAACGCGGCGGTGACCTCGCGGCGGAGGGTCGTGTACCGCTCCTCGAAGTACTCGCGTCCGGGGTGGTCGTCGGTCACCGACTCCGACGAGAGCACCGTGTACGCCTGCACGATTCCGGGGCGCAGCTCGTTGGCGAAGGCCGTACGCACGAGGTGCAGGAAGAGTTCGGGCCCGTCGGGGATGTGCTTCTCGGCGAGGTCGGCGACGTCGGCCTGATCGCGGTAGGCGAGCACCTCGAGCAGCAGCTTCTGCTTCGAGCCGAAGTGGTGGAGCACGCCGGCGTGGGTCATGCCCACCTGCTCGGCGACGTCGGCGAGGGTGCCGTTGGTCGATCCCTTGTTGCCGAAGATCTCGACGGCGGCCTGCAGGATCGACTCGCGCTTGGCCAGGGTCGCCGGACGCACCCGCGACTTCTCGCTGTTCTCGTTCACGTGACCCCCGTCGTTCGTGCTCAGGGTTGCCATCTTACTCACCAGTAGGTAACCTCACGGAAGCTTACTTTCTCGCCAGTAAGCAAATCACGAGGCCGTTGATCACCGACCGCTCGACGGCGACACAGCACAAAGACCGTGCCCCCAAGGAGAAGCAATGAAGCTCAGTAGGTCCTTGATCGCCCTCGCGGCGGTCACCGCGCTCGGCACCACCGCGCTCGCCGGATGCTCGTCCGGTGGATCGTCGGATGCCGGTGAAGGGTCAGGCTCCGCCGCCCTCACGATCGCCAAGCCGGACGGCGCGATCACCACCGAGTCGAACAACCCCTACGTCGGCGACTCCGCCGCCTCGAAGTACGGGTACGGCAAGGTCATCTTCGAGACCCTCGGCCTCGTGAACCAGACCGGCGACCGCGGCGTCACCCCCTGGCTCGCCGAGAGCATCGAGTGGAACGACGACTACACGCAGCTGACCGTCGTGCCCCGCGAGGGCGTCACCTGGAGCGACGGCGAGCCCTTCACCGCCGACGACATCGTCTTCACCTACGAGCTCGTCTCGACTCCCGCGCTCGACACCGCCGGCCTCAAGTTCGAGGGGGCGACCGTCGACGGCGACGCCGTGACCCTCACCTTCGGCGAGTCGAAGTACGTCAACCAGGCCCGCGTGCTGCACGTGCCGATCGTGCCGAAGCACATCTGGGAGAACCTCGACGAGCCGGCCACCGACCCGGTCACGGGCGACGACCTCGTCGGCACCGGCCCCTACGCCCTGTCGAACTGGTCGACCGAGTCGGTCACCCTCGAGGCGCGCGACGACTACTGGGGCGGCGACCTGGCCGTGCCCGAGCTGCACTACGTCTCCTACGGCGACAACACCGCGCTGACCACGGCCCTCGCGCAGGGCGAGGCCGATTGGGCGCAGGCGTTCATCCCGCAGATCGAGGAGCAGTTCCTCTCGGTCGACCCCGAGCACAACAAGTACTTCGTCGCCCCGACCACCGGTTCGGCGACGCTGTTCATGAACCTGCACGAGAAGCCGTTCGACGACCCGGCCTTCCGCCAGGCCCTCGCCTGGGTGATCGACCGCGACGCCTACGTCGACATCGCCCGCGAGGGCGCGAGCGAGGCCGTGTGGTCGGTGACGGGTCTGTCGTCGATCCTCGACGACGAGATTCAGCCCGAGTTCGCCGGGCAGAACTACGAGGTGGATGCCGAGAAGGCGCGCGACCTGCTCGAGGGCGCGGGCTACACCTGGGAGGGCGACGCCCTGGTCGACCCCGACGGCGCCCCCGTCTCGTTCACGCTCTCGGTGCCCTCGGGGTGGAGCGACTGGAACACCGCGCAGGAGCTCATCGCCGAGGACGTCAAGGAGTCCATCGGCGCCGAGGTCAAGATCGACATGCCCGACTGGGGTGGCTGGGCCGGACCCCGCGACGACGGCTCGTTCTCGGCGATCATCCACTGGCTCGAAGACAGCGGCACGGCCTACGGCCTCTACACCTCGACCATGGACCCGCGATGGATCTCCCCGGAGGGCATCGCAGGATTCAACTTCGGCCGCTTCGAGGACCCCGCCGCGACCGAGGCGCTGAACACCTACGCGAACGCCTCGTCGGACGAGGAGCGCACCACCTCCCTCGACACCCTGCAGAAGATCTTCGTCGAGCAGGTGCCGGCGATCCCGCTCGGCGCGCACCCGCTGCTGGGCCAGTTCAACACGCGCAACTACGTGGGATGGCCCTCGGAAGAGGACCCCTACGCGTCCGGTGACCCGACGCAGCAGAACATCGTGCTCATCCTCACGAAGCTGAAGCCGGCCGAGTAATCGCGACGAGGAGGCCGGGCTTCGACAGGCTCAGCCACCCACTGGGTCC
This sequence comes from Microbacterium sp. NPDC008134, assembly GCF_042957055.1. Taxonomy (NCBI): domain Bacteria; kingdom Bacillati; phylum Actinomycetota; class Actinomycetes; order Micrococcales; family Microbacteriaceae; genus Microbacterium; species Microbacterium sp. NPDC008134. The sequence goes on from NZ_JBIBHO010000001.1 coordinate 309,428, forward strand.
CTGAGCCTGTCGAAGGGCCCCGGCCTCCGCCGTCCGGTATTGGGTCCCTGAGCCTGTCGAAGGGCCCCCCACGCAGCACCCCACGAAGGGACCCCCATGCCAGACCCCCTCCTGACCGTGCGCGACTTCTCGGTCGTGTACGACGTCGATCCGCCGGTCGCGGCGGTCACGAACGTCACCCTCGAACTGCAGCGCGGCGAGATCCTCGGTCTCGCCGGCGAAAGCGGATGCGGCAAGACCACGCTCGCGTACGGTGTGCAGCGCCTGCTGCGGGCGCCGGCCGTGATCACCGGTGGCGACGTCACCTTCCACGATGTCTCGGGCGTCGATGTCGACATCAACTCCCTCGGTGTCGAGGCGATGCAGCGCTTCCGCTGGGACAAGGTGTCGATGGTGTTCCAGGGCGCCATGAACGCCCTGAACCCGGTCGCGACGATCGGCTCCCAGCTCGAGGACGTCTTCGAGATCCACCGTCCCGAGATGAACCGCCGCCAGCGACGGGCCGAGGCCGAGGATCTGCTCGAGATCGTGAAGGTCGGGCGTCAGCGCGTGCGGTCGTTCCCGCACGAACTCTCGGGCGGCATGCGCCAGCGCGTGATGATTGCGATGGCGCTGGCCCTGCGACCCCAACTGATGGTGATGGACGAGCCGACCACCGCCCTCGATGTGCTGGTGCAGCGCGAGATCCTGAAGCAGATCTCGCAACTGCGGCACGAGTTCGGCTTCTCGGTCATCTTCATCACCCACGATCTGCCGCTGCTGCTCGAGATCAGCGATCGCATCGCGATCATGCGCGAGGGCGAGATCATCGAGCTCGCTCCTGCCGAGCAGATCTGGCGGAATCCACAGCAGGAGTACACGCGCACGCTGCTGTCGTCGTTCCCCCGACTCACCGGGGAGAGAGGGGTGCTGGTGCGATGACCACCCTCGAGTTCCAGAACATCACCAAGACCTACACGGTGCGCGGTGCCGGGCAGATCACGGCGCTCGATGACGTGAGCTTCACGCTCGACTCGGGGCGCACGCTCGGGCTCGTCGGTCAGTCGGGCAGCGGCAAGTCGACGATCGCGAAGATCCTCACCCAGCTCGAGACCCCGTCGAGCGGGAGGGTGCTGCTCGACGGCGAGCCCGTGCCCCGCCGGGGCAGGGGCCTGCGCCGCTACCGCCAACAACTGCGGATGGTCTTCCAGGATCCGTTCGCCTCGCTCAACCCCTACCACTCGATCCGCTATCACCTGGAGCGCCCGATCCGCCTCGACGACGTGGTGCCGAAGAACGAGACCGAGGACGAGGTGCGACGCCTGCTCGCCCGGGTCCGGCTCGATGCGGATGCCGTGATCGATCGCCGCCCGCACGAGTTGTCGGGCGGCCAGCGGCAGAGGGTCGCGATCGCCCGTGCCCTGGCCTCCCGTCCGTCGATCCTCGTCGCCGACGAACCGGTCTCGATGCTCGACGTCTCGATCCGCCTCGGTGTGCTGACCCTGCTCGCCGACCTCCAGCGCGAGGAGGGGCTGGGCGTGCTCTACATCACGCACGACCTCGCCACCGCGCGTCACTTCAGCGACGAGATCATGGTGCTGAACCAGGGACGCGTGGTCGAGCACGGCACGGCCGACGAGGTCATCCTCGACCCGCAGGACCCCTACACGCGCGAGCTGCGCGCGGCATCCCCCGATCCCGAGAAGCACTTCGCCTCGGCATCCGCGAGTGCATCCCCGAACGGAGGCGCCCAGTGAGCACCGCATTCCCCCAGCTCGACGACAACGATCTCGTCGCGCAGGACGCTCTCGAGGTCGGCACGACCGCGACGACGGCCGAGCGCGGGCGACGCCCGGTCGCCTGGCGGTTCTTCGTCGGACGCGCGGGCTTCTATCTGTTCACGCTGTGGGCCGCGATCACGATCAACTTCTTCCTGCCGCGGTTCATGAAGGGCGATGCGGTCAGCTCGTATCTCGCGCGCAACCGCAACGTGAGCCCGGAGGCGGCGGAGTCGCTGCGCATCCTGCTCGGCATCGACAGCGACAAGTCGATCTGGCAGCAGTACATCGAGTACTGGGGGATGCTGTTCCGCGGCGACCTCGGCATCTCGACGCTGCACGGACTGCGGCCGGTGGGCGAGGTGCTCGCCGCCGCCCTGCCGTGGACACTGGGCCTGGTCGGTCTCGCGACGATCATCTCGTTCCTGCTCGGCACCGTCGGCGGGGCGATCGTCGGTTGGAAGCGCGGGAGCAGACTCGACGCGCTCATCCCCATCACGACCTTCTTCAACACCATCCCGTATTTCTGGCTGGGCCTCATCGCGATCGCCATCTTCTCGTCGACCCTGAAGTGGTTCCCCTCGTCGCACGCCTACGACAAGGGGCAGTCGCCCGAGTGGAGCCTCGACTTCATCGGCCAGGTGATCATGCACGGCACGCTGCCGGCGATGACGATCATCATCGCGTCGCTCGGCGGATGGATGCTCGGCATGCGCAACATGATGCTGACCGTGCTCGACGAGGACTACATCACCGTCGCCCAGGCGAAGGGCATGCCGAACCGGCGCGTGCTCTGGGCCTACGCCGCGCGCAACGCGGTGCTGCCGCAGATCCAGAGCTTCGCGCTCTCGATCGGGTTCATCGTCGGTGGGACGATCGTCATGGAGATGGTCTTCAGCTATCCCGGCCTCGGCAAGCTCCTGCTCGACGCCACCAACGCCAAGGACTTCGCGCTCATGCAGGGCGTCTTCCTGGTGATCACGCTCTCGGTGCTCGCGGCCAACATCCTCGCCGATGTCGTCTACGCGTACCTCGACCCGCGCACCCGTCAGACGGAGGCCTGAGATGACCGCTGAACGAAAGACCTTCGCCTCGCAGCTCGCGCAGGCGTTCGCGATGTTCGGAAACCGCAAGTCGATCGCGGGGCTCGTGATCCTCGGCGCGTTCGTGCTGATCGCGATCCTCGCCGACTGGATCGCGCCCTACGGCCCCACCCAGAAGGACCGCTCGGCGCTGCGCCAGCCGCCGTCGTTCGAGCACTGGCTCGGCACGACGCACATGGGCGAGGACGTGCTCAGCCAGATCATCTTCGGCACCCGCGGCGTCATCGTGGTCGGCTTCCTGTCGGCCGCGATCGCCACGGTCATCGCGATCACGATCGGCGTCATCGCCGGCTACGTACGCGGCTGGAAGAGCGAGTCGCTCTCGGCGCTGACGAACGTGTTCCTCGTGATCCCCGGCATCCCGTTGATCATCATCATCGCGTCGCAGTTCGAGAACCCGCCGCTCATCCTCATCGCCGCGGTGCTCGGGCTCACCGGGTGGGCGTGGGGCGCGCGCGTCCTGCGCGCGCAGACCATGTCGCTGCGCAACCGCGACTTCATCCAGGCGGCGCGCGCCAACGGCGAGCCCCTGCGCCGGATCATCACGGTCGAGATGCTGCCGAACCTCATGGCGCTCATCGCGTCGAGCTTCGTCGGCACCGTCACCGCGGCGATCCTGGGCCTGACGACGCTGGCGTTCATCGGGGTCATCCCGGTGAACAACCTCAACTGGGGCACGATCCTCTTCTGGGCGCAGCAGAACGGCGCCTTCCCGCGCCTGTGGTGGTGGTACGTGCCCGCCGGGCTCTGCATCGCGATCATCGGCGTCGCGCTCTCGCTCATCAACTTCGGCATCGACGAATACGTCAACCCGCGCCTGCGCTCGGCGGGCGAGCGGGCGCGCGCGATGAAGAAGAAGGGCCTCGACGTGAACGACGCCGTCACGGCGGTGCGCAGCATCCCGATGGCGAACACGGATGCTCCGCCCAGCTCGACCCGAGACGATACGACCACGCAGAACTCCTCGACCCTCTTGACCCGGAACGCGAAGTGATGACCTCCTCCACCCTCACCACGGCACTGCCGTACCAGGACCCCGCCCTCTCGATCGACGAGCGCGTCGCCGACCTCCTCGACCGCATGACGCTCGAGGAGAAGATCGGGCAGATGCTGCAGCTCGACGCGCGCGAGGACCTCGACGACCACATCCTGCGCCGTCACGCCGGGTCGATCCTGCACACCTCGCCCGAACGCATCCTGCAGGCGAACGACCTGACGGCTCGGACCCGGCTGCGCATCCCGCTGCTCGTCGCCGAGGACTGCATCCACGGCCATTCGTTCTGGCCGGGGGCGACGATCTACCCGACCCAGCTCGGCATGGCCGCGTCGTGGGATGCCGAGCTCGTCGAGCGCGTGGCCCGCGCCACCGCCGAGGAAGTCGCGGTCACCGGCATCCACTGGACCTTCTCTCCCGTACTCTGCATTGCCCGCGACCTGCGCTGGGGCCGCGTCGACGAGTCGTTCGGCGAAGACCCGTTCCTCATCGGCGAGCTCGCCTCGGCGATGGTGCGCGGCTACCAGGGTGACGGGCTCGACGACCCCACCGCGATCCTCGCCACCGCGAAGCACTTCGCCGGGTACTCCGAGACGCAGGGCGGGCGCGATGCCAGCGAGGCCGACATCTCGCGCCGCAAGTTGCGCTCGTGGTTCCTGCCGCCGTTCGAGCGGGTCGCCCGCGAGGGATGCCGGGTGTTCATGCTCGGGTACCAGACGATGGACGGAGTGCCGATCACGGTGAACGACTGGCTGCTCACCGACGTGCTGCGCGGCGAGTGGGGCTACACCGGCACACTCGTTACCGACTGGGACAACGTCGGGCGCATGGTGTGGGAGCAGCACGTGCAGCCCGACTACGCGCACGCCTCGGCCGCCGCGACACGCGCCGGCAACGACATGATCATGACCACGCCCGGGTTCTACGAGGGCGCGATCGAGGCCGTCGAGCGCGGGCTGCTGCCGACGGATGCCTTCGATGCCGCCGCCGCGCGCATCCTCACCCTCAAGTTCGAGCTGGGGCTGTTCGAAGACCCGCGGCTGCCACGCGACGATCTCGACACGGTCGTCGGCAGCGTCGCGCACGCCGAGCTCAACCTCGAGATCGCGCGCCGGTCGATCGTGCTGCTCGAGAACGACGGGGTGCTGCCACTCGACGCGAGCGGTCCGACGAAGGTCGCCGTCGTCGGACCGCTCGCCGACGATGCGCAGACGCAGCTCGGCGACTGGGCCGGTGGATCGGGCCAGGCCGGATGGCTCGACGGGCAGCCCCGTGAGATGATCACGACCGTGCTCGACGGGTTGTGGGGGGTCGACGGGTGGTCGATCTCGCACGCCCGGGGCGCCGACATCCTCACCCTCGAAGACGACCCGCAGGGCGCGCTGTTCCCCGACGGCCAGCCGCGCCCGCGCATCGTGAAGCCGTGCGCCCCCGACGAGGCGCTGATCGCCGAAGCCGTCGCCGCGGCCGAGGCGGCCGACGTCGTGGTCGCCGTCGTCGGAGACCGGATCGAACTCGTCGGCGAGGGGCGCTCGACCGCCACCCTCGAACTCATCGGCGGGCAGAACGCCCTGCTCGACGCGGTGATCGCCACCGGGACACCCGTCGTGGTGGTGCTCATGGCGTCGAAGCCGCTCGTGCTGCCGGCATCCGTCTCGCGGGCCGCCGCCGTGATCTGGGCCGCGAGCCCGGGCATGCAGGGCGGTCGCGCGATCGCCGAGATCATCGCCGGTCAGGTGGAACCCTCGGGCCGCCTGCCGATCTCCTTCGCCCGTCACGTCGGCCAGCAGCCGACCTACTACAACCAGATCCGCGGACAGCACGGCGACCGCTATGCCGACCTCACGCAGGCTCCGGCCTGGGGCTTCGGTGACGGGCTTTCGTACACGACGGTGTCGTATGCCGACCTCGCGCTGGAGCGCTCGGCGCTGGGACGCGATGACGTCGTCGTCGGGCACGTGACGGTGACGAACACCGGGGAGCGGCCGGTGCGCGAGACGGTGCAGGTGTACGTGCGGGATGCCGTGACGAGCGTGAGTTGGACCGACCGCGAGCTCAAGACCTTCCGTCAGGTCGACCTCGCACCGGGGGAGTCGGCGCGCGTGCGGATCGAGGTGCCGGTGGCCGACTGCACGATCGTGGATGCCGCGGGAGTGCGGGTCGTCGAGGCGGGCGAGTTCGCGTTGCTGGTCGGCCCGTCGTCGCGCGAGGAGAAGCTGCTCGGGGCGGGGTTCACGGTGGAGTGATGGGTGCGTCGGTGGGCCCTTCGACAAGCTCAGGGACCCAGTAGTGCGTGGGCCCCGAGCTGCTCGGAGACCCGCGCCGCGAGGGCGACCGCTGCGGCGCGCGCCTCGCCGAGCTTCGCCTTGACCGCCCCGGTGGTGCCGACGATGCAGGCGGCGGCGACGACGAGCCCGCTCGAGTCGCGGACGGGGGCGGTGATGCCGATCTGCCCGGCCTCCTCGGCGGATTCCCGGGAGAGCACGCCGTCTCGGGCGATCTGCCACATGCCGTCGCGGAGCGTCTCGAGCGCGGCGAGCGGGGTGTCGCCCGGGATCAGTGTCGCGATCGCCTCGATGCCGTAGTCGAGCAGCAGGGCGGGGCCGCCGTCGGAGAGTTCGAGGGGACACGGTCGACCGAGCCACGGCGCCATCACCAGGCCATCGGGCTGCTCGGCGAGCTTCTCGACCAGGGTCACGCTGCGCATACGGCGCATCACGGTCAGGAACGCGCTGTGTCCGGTCGCCTGCGATGTCTCGGCGACGAGCCGATCACCGCGCGTCGTGAGGATCGGGGTGACCGCAGCGCGGTGCCACCCGTGCACCGACCAACTCAGGCGCAGCACGGAATCGTCGGCGTCTCGGTGCACGACGCCCGCCCCCTCGGCGGCATCGATCAGGCGCTGTCCACGTCCGGCGGAGATGCCGACGGCGCGCCAGAGCTCTCGCGGGACGTCGGCCCCCTCCGCGAGGTGCTCCAGGAGAAGAGCGACGGCTTCGAGCGTGGAGAGTTCCTCGGGTCCCCGGCGACGAGCGGCCGAGTCGCGTGCCCGCTCCCGGAACTCTCCGACCTGGGTGATCCCGGCTTCGATCCGTTCCCGCGCCTGGTCGACCGCGCGACGGGCGCGTGCCGCCGCCGACCGGGACCGGTTGCGCGGCAGCCGCACGGCGACGGCGGCGATCGTCCGCCCCGTGCGGTCGCGGATCGGAGCCGCCACCTCGGTGCGCACGCCGACGACGGACTCGAAGAGGCGCGCACGATTCGCGGTCGACGACGTGTCGATCGCCGACCGGATCGCGGATTCGCCGTCGTCCACCCGCGAGCCGACCGCGGCCGGGACGAACAGCGTCCACCCCGACTCGACGGACGCGACGATGCGGATGCCGTCGCGCACCGCGGCCGCGATGCACACCGTGTCACCGGTGACGCGCGCCGCCTCGGCGAGCGCGAGCTGCACCTGTCGGGCGGTCGGGGCGGCGGCGCGACCGGAGATCCGGATCGCGCGGAGCCCCAGCCCGTACGACCCGTACTCGGCGGACGGCTCGAGAAGACCGATCGACGCGAGCTCGGCGCACAGCCTCGATGTGCTGCTCAGCGACAGGCCGAGCTGCGCCGACAGCTGCCCGACGCTGACGGGCGCCAGAGGGTCGATGCGCTCGGCGACCAGCCGCACAGCGTGCAGGGCCGAGACGACTCGTGTCATGGGTGTCAGTGTGGCAGAGCGGGTTCCGCGGCGGGCTGGTCGCCCCACACCTCGCGGTAGAGACGGAGCCAGTTGCCGCCCATCACCTTGCCGACCTCGTCGTCGGAGTAGCCGCGGTCGCGCAGTGCCGCGGTGATCAGGGGTGTGTCGACGGAACCGCGGATGCCGCGCACGGTCGGCTCCAGCGGGGCATCGATCTGCCACATCGCGGTCGTGCCGTGCACGTGGCCGAGGTAGTCCCAGAACTCCGGCCCGTGGCCCTCGCAGAAGTCGCTCGCGATGCCCACCGCGTCGATGCCGGCGACCTCGATCAACCGCTCGATGCCGTCGATGTACGCCGCGAGGTCGGCATCCCACCCACCGGGCAGGAACTGCGGGAAGGCGTTCGCGCCGACGACGCCGCCGCGCTCGACGAGCGCGCGGACGAGCTCGGCCGGCTTGTTGCGCGGGGTGTCGAAGTACTCCCGCAGTTGCGTGTGGGTGAAGGCGACTGGATGCCGCGACTCGTCGATCGCATGCCGACTCGATCGGTCGCCCACGTGCGAGAGATCGATGAGGATGCCGCAGTCGTTCATCCTCTGCACGGCTTTCACGCCGAACAGACTCAGACCGTCGTCGTGGGGCTCGAAGCATCCGTTCGCGATGAGGTTGCGCACGTTGTACGCGAGCTGGATGATGCGCACCCCCAGCATCTGGAACACCTCGATCCTGTCGAGGTCGTTCTCGATCGGGGCGACGTTCTGCCACCCCAGGATGATCCCGGCCCGCCGCTCCTCGCGGGCGCGGAGGACGTCGTCGGCCGTGCGGACGGGGCGGATCAGGTCGGCGCGCGTGCGGAAGCGCTGCTGCCAGCGGGCGATCTCGTCGAGCGTGTCGGCGTAGCCCTCCCAGATCGCGGTCGTCGCGTTGATCGCGGTCACGCCGCCCTCCACCAGATGTTCGAGCACGCCCGGCGCATCCCAGCGCGAGGGATTGCACCCGTCGATCACGAGGGGATGCGCCGGAGCGTTCATCGGGGTTCCTTTCCTAGGGCGTACTCACGGTCGGGACCGGACTCAGGGCTGCAGCCAGCTGCCGATCAGGTTGTGCATCGACGTGTACGGGTCGGAGTCGTATCCGATCAGCTTGGTCGAATCCCACACTTCCGAATAGACCGGGAGTGCCAGCGGCATCAGCACCAGCACCTGCTCGGCGACCTCGTCGGTGAGCTGCTCCACCAGTTCGGCCTTGGCATCCGGGTCGCTCTCGGCGCGCACCTGGGCGAGCAGATCACGCGCCTCGTCGGCCTCGGGGTTGTCACGCCAGTGGTTGTAGAGACCGGCTTCCGAGAGGAACCCGTCGAAGTAGAGGGCCGGGTCCGGGCGGTAGCTGCCGGGCAACGCGACCATGTCGACGAACGATTCGCCCGTCGTGTAGATCGGCGCGAGCTCGGCCTGCGGCGTGGCCTTGAGGGTGAGGGTGATGCCCGCCTCGGCGAGCTGCTGCTGCATCAGTTCGTAGATCGGATGCTGCGACGCGGCGACGTCTCCGAAGTAGGAGAGCTGGATGGTCGGGTTCGGCTGGCCGGCTTCTTCGAGCAGCGCGCGGGCCGCATCGAGATCACGCGTGTAGAGGGGCGTGGAGTCGGTGATCTCGGGAGAGGCCGGGTCACCTGCAGGGGTCAGGAGCGAGATCGCCCCGTTGCCGAGCGCCGCGGTGTCGACCAGCGCCTGCCGGTCGAGCGCGAGGGAGACGGCCTGCCGCACGCGGATGTCGGACAGCGGTCCGTCGCCCGGGTTCAGGTAGATGCCGACGCCCTGCGTGTACGAGCGCTCGCCGAGGGTGTATCCGGCGGAGGCCGCCTGATCCGCCGTCAGGGCGTCGATGAACGACGCCCCCTGGATCGAGCCCGACTGCAGGGCCGCGAGACGCGTGGACTCGTCGGGGATGATGTCGAAGACGATCTGGTCGAGGTAGGGCTCGTCCTCGCCCCAGTAGTGCTCGTTCTTGTCGAGCGTCAGGCTCACGCCGTCCTGCCAGTCGACGACCTGGAACGCACCGGTGCCGTAGGTGCGGGTCTGACGCTCCTCCTCCGTCGCGTTGCCGTAGCCGTCGCGGCCGACGATGAACATCGTCTGCCAGCCGGACACGGCGTTGAGGAATGTCCCGTCGACCGCCGACAGGCGGAAGGTGACCTCGAGGTCTCCGGTGGCTTCGACGCTCTCCATGTTCGCGAGGTAGGCCTTCTTGCCCGTCTGGGCGGTCAGGTACGTCTCGAACGTGTACACGACGTCGTCGGCGGTGAACTCCGTGCCGTCGGCGAAGGCGACGCCCTCGCGCAGCTCGAACACCCAGGTGAGGTCGTCGACCTGCTCCCAGGAGGTCGCAAGTCCCGGCTCGATGGTTCCGTCGTCGGCCTTGGTGAGCAGGGTCTCGTACGACTGATCCATGATCACCTGCGCCGCCAGCGCGGCGGCGACCATGGGGTCGACCCCTCCGGCGGCGGGCTGCGCTCCGAGACCCCAGTGCAGGGTTCCGCCGGCGACGGGATCACCGGCCTCGGACGACGGATCGCTGGCGGTGGGGGTGCAGGCGGTGATGAGCAGAGCGGCGGCGATCGTCGCTCCGAGCAGGGCGGTTCTCCTTCGATACGTCTTCATCGTGTCTCCTCGACAAGGGGGCGGCCAACGGTTTCGCCCATTATTCGATGGGTACGTAACACTCGATCGCAACGCCCGTGCACTGCAATTCGGATGCCGGCTGATTGCGTTCTTCGGCAGGTTCGACGGTGATCGGCGGCGGATAACCTGGCGTCGTGCATCGATATCGCGAGATCGCCCGCGACCTGACGATCCGGATCGCCGAGGGCGGGTTCGACGCGGCCGGGATGCTGCCGTCCGAGGCGCAGCTCGCCGCGACCTACGAGGTCTCGCGCGGTACCGTGCGCAATGCGCTCGTACTCATGGCGCGGCAGGGTGCGATCGCCCCTCGGCGGGGTTCGGGCTGGTTGGTGCGCACGGCGGCGCAGAGTCAGCGCTTCTCGGAGATGCGCTCGTTCGCGCAGTGGGCGGCGAGTCGCGGTATGGAGCCGGGAGGGCACGTGCTCACGCAGCAGCGCCGCGCGGCGACCGCGACCGAGGTGCGGCAGTTCCGTGGCGGTCAGGGGATCGGCGAGGTGCTCGAGGTCGTGCGTCTGCGGTCGTTGAACGGGCGGGTCGTCATGCTCGAGCGCACCGTGTACCCGTCGTGGATCGCGCCGATCGTCGAAGACCTCTCGCCCGACGAACCCTCCGTCGTCGGGGCGCTCGAGTCGCGGGGTGTGCGCATGGCGCACGGCGAGCACACGATCGACGCGATCGCGGCGCCCAGCGAGGATGCGCAGCTTCTCGGCGTGCGGCGGGCGAGTCCCTTGCTGCGGGTGCACCGCGTCAGCTACTCCTCGGACGGGCGCGCGATCGAAGCCGGCGACGACCGGTACCTCCCCGACGCGATGTCGTTCCAGATGCACGTCTCCCTGCAGGGATCCTCGCTCTCGCGCCACCCGGGTTGATCCGCGGGGCGGCCGAGCAGCCGTCTGTACAACTGTGCATCGTGGGCGCTCCGATTCGGCGGCCCCGCGGCATCCGTCCCCGGCCGGACCGGCCCCGTTCATCGTCACGTCACCTTCCGACTGTTCTGTCGCATCCAGGAGGCGATCTCGACCTCCGAGGGGCGTCCCGTCGGGGACGCCGACCCTGTTCCCGGAAGGATCACGCCAGACATGTCCTCGTCACCTCCCCCCGTGGTGCGCCCCCGTCGGAGCGCCCGCCTGCTCGCCGCGCTCGTCGCCGCCGGAGCGATCCTCGTGTCGCCCCTGCTGACCGCGGTGCCCGCCTCGGCCGCTGCGGCATCCGAGGTCACCCTCGCCGCCACCGACGTCGCCGTCGGGGGAACCCTCTCGGTCGAGTACTCGACCGATCGCCCGAGCGCCACGAACTGGCTGGCGATCTACCCGGCCTCCCGTCCCGAGCCGTGCAGCGAGTGCGGCATGGCCTGGGCGTACGCTCCCGGCCCGAGCGGCTCGGTGCAGTTGCCCGCGAACGACCGGTCGGGCAACCCGCTTCCGGCGGGCGACTACCGCGTCGAGTACCTCTACAACGACGGCTATTCACGCGTCAGCGAGCCGGTGGCGTTCACCGTCGCCGGCGGACCCGTCACCGAGGAGCCGGGCGAGGGCCCGGAGGTCGACCCCACGAAGCCGATCGACCTGTCGGTCGTGCAGATGAACCTCTGGGGCAAGACCACCGACGCCACGATGCTCGACGAGATCGGCGCCGACCTGATCTTCGTCGAGGAGGCGCAGCGCGGCACGGCTGCCATCGCCCGTGACCTCGGGTTCGACTACCACTCCACGGGTGGCAGCGCGGGCGTCATCTCGCGTTATCCGATCGTCGATGCGGGCGTCGTCACGGTGGCGGGCACGCAGGGCGGATGGATGAAGGCGATCGTGCAGGTCGGCGACACCCAGGTCGCGGCCTACGCGGGCCACCTCGAGTACCGCTACTACGCCACGTACCTGCCCCGTGGATACGCGGGCGACGTGCTCGGCTCCGGATTCCCGACCGAGTGGCGCGGCTGGAACAAGCTCAGCGCCCCGGTCACCGATGTGCCGCAGATCCTCGCCGCCAACCAGGCCTCCGGGCGACCGGCCGCCGCCGCCGCGCTGTCCGCCGACATGGCGACCGAGCGCACCGCCGGACGCCTGACGATCATGGGCGCCGACATGAACGAGCCCTCGGTTCTCGACTGGACCGAAGCCACGGCGAACCTCTACGACCACAACAGCGTCGTCGCTCCCTGGCAGACCACCAGCATCCTGCGTGACGGTGGCCTCGTCGACGCGTACCGCGCCGCCTACCCCGACCCCGTGACCCACCCCGGATTCACGTGGCCGGCCGACACCCCGAACGTCGACGTCTCGCAGCTCGCCTGGGCACCGGAGGCCGACGAGCGCGACCGGATCGACTACATCTTCTTCGCTCCCGACGACCGCCTGAGCCTGACCGGCACGCGCATCGTCGGCCCGACGGGTGACATCGTGCGCGGAGCCCGCGCCCTGCCCGTGTCGGACGAGGAGATCTTCACCCCGCAGACGCTGTGGACCAGCGATCACAAGGCCCTGCAGTCCGACTTCGTGATCTGCGGCGAGGCGTGCCAGGCTGCGGCCGAGCCGGGCGAGCTCGTCGTCGGCACGCCGACGATCGCCGGCGCGGCCGTCGCCGGCGCCGAGGTCACCGCCGCACCCGGCGAGTGGACCGCGGGAACCGCGTTCTCGTACCAGTGGCTGGCCGATGGCGAGGCCATCGACGGCGCCACCGCGGCGACGTTCGCGATCCCCGCGGGTCTCGAGGGTCGTGCGCTCTCGGTGCGCGTCGGCGGCACGCTCGACGGATACGTGCCCGCCGAGGCGACCAGCGCCGCGGTGACCGTGACGGCGGCGGAGGAGCCCGGTTCGGATGCTCCGGCCGTCGTGCTCGGATCGACCACGGTGGTCGCGGGCGGCAGCCTGAAGATCAGCGGCGCCGGCTTCAACGCGGGTGCAGAGCTGCGGCTCGAGCTGCGCTCCACGCCGGTGGCTCTCGGCTCGGTGACCGCGTCGGCCGCGGGTGAGTTCTCGACGACCGTCACGATCCCGGCATCCGTCGCGGCCGGTGCGCACACGCTCGTCGTGATCCTCCCGGACGGCTCCGAAGTGACCGCCGCGGTGACCGTGACGGCGGCTCCGGGTGCCGGTGCGGGCGCGGATGCCGGAGGCGACGCACTCGCGCAGACCGGTGGCGAGCTGTTGCTGCCGGCCGTCTGGGCCGCGGTCGTCGCGCTGTTGCTCGGCGCCGCGCTGGTGATTCGCCGTCGGGTACGTCAGTCGTAACGGCATCCGCTCCTGGCGCCGAGCCACCCCTTTCAGCGCGAGCCACCCCCTTCCGCGACGTGCGGAAGGGGGTGGCTCGCATTCAAGGGGGTGGCTCGGCAGAGTCTGTGACCGGCCGGTCGGGGCCGGTCCGACTAGCGCCAGACGGAGACCAGCACCTTCCCCGATGCCTGGGAATCGCGTGCCGCAGCGAACGCCGCCTCGATGTCGTCGGCGGCGAACTCGTGCGTCACGACCTCTTCGATGCGGGGCTGCGCCAACAGCAGAGCGACCGCCGCATCGATCTCGTCGTTGAACCGGAACGTGCCGAACCAGCGCAGTTCCTTCGAGATGAAGGGCGCGATGTTGATCGGACGTGGCTCGTTGGGAACCATCCCGACCTGCACGACCGTGCCGGCGATACGTGCCGCCTTCAGCGCCGTCGACACGGACGGTGCGACACCGGAGCATTCGAGCACGACGTCGTAGGCGCTCTCGGGCACCTCATCGCGGGTCACGTCGAACACCCGGGTTGCACCGAGCGCCTTCGCGCGAGCGAGCGGACCCTCGAGCACGTCGGTGGCGTGGACCTTTGCAGCGCCCGCCGCGACCGCCGCCGCGATCGCGAGCAGACCGATGGGGCCGGAGCCGGTCACGAGCACGCGCTGCCCCGCGACATCCCCGGCCTTGCTGAGTCCGTGGAGGGCGACGGCGAGAGGCTCGGCGAGTGCTGCGCGGCGCACCGGCAGCCTCTCGGGGAGCACCCGCAGCATGCCGCGGTCGACGATCAAGAACTCTGACAGCCCGCCCTGCGTGTGCGGCCACGTCGAGGCGCTGCCGAGATAGGCACCACCCGGCCACAGGTGCGGCTCGTCGGCGATCTTCTCGCTCGGCGTCCCGAACGTCGCCGGGTGGACGGTGATCGGCGTGCCGGCCGCGAGCTCGCCGCTCGGGTCGAAGTCGACGTGCCCCGACACCTCGTGGCCCGGAACGAGCGGCTCACGCACGACGAACGCGCCGTTCGCGCCCTCGTAGTAGTAGTGCAGGTCCGAGCCGCAGATGCCGACGTACTCGATGCGCACGCGCACCTGCCCCTCGGCGGGCTCGGGCGTCGGCACGTCGCGGACGACGATGTTCTTCGCGGATTCGATGAAGGCTGCGCGCATGAGTGCTCCCGGGTGAGAAGAGGTGGTGATCGGATCAGACGACGGCGGTCATGCCGCCGTCGACGAAGATGTTCTGTCCCGACACGAAGCTGGACGCGTCGGAGGCGAGGAAGAGGAGCGCACCGTCGAGCTCGGCGAAGTCGCCCCAGCGCTGGGCGGGCGTGCGCTGGGTGAGCCAGCCGCTGAACGCGTCGTCATCGACGAGCGCGCGGTTCATCTCGGTGGCGAAGTACCCGGGCGAGAGCGCGTTCACCTGTACGTTGTGGCGCGCGAGGTCGGCGGCCATGCCCTTGGTGAGCTGTGCGACGCCGCCCTTCGTGGCGGAGTAGGGGGCGATGGTCTGCCGCGCGAGCTGCGACTGCACGCTCGCGATGTTGACGATCTTGCCGCTGCCGCGCTCGACCATGCCGGGCGCGACGAAGCGGGCCACGTAGAAGACGCCGGAGAGGTTCGCCGCGACGATGTCGTCCCAGTCGGCGACCGAGAACTCGGTGAACGGTGCGCGACGCTGTACGCCCGCGTTGTTGACGAGGATGTCGGGGACGCCGACGGTCTCGAACAGGCCCGTGATCGCCTGCTCGACGGCCGCGGCATCCGTGACGTCGAACACGAGCGCGTGCGCGGGGCGACCGCTCAGCCGTTCGGCTTCGAGGCGCGTCGCTTCGACGGCATCCGCATCGCGCCCGTGCACGACGACGCGCGCACCCGCACGAGCGAGAGCGAGAGCGAGGGAGCGACCGAGGCCGCGGGACGACCCGGTGATGAGGGCGAGGCGGTCGGTGACGTCGAACAGCTGAGACATGAGAATCCTCTCGGAAGTGATGCGGATGGAAAGAACGGGGGCGGGCCCGGCGTGTGCCCGACCCGCCCCGTTTCGTGCGACGTGCGTGCTACAGAAGCGACGCGAGGCCGTAGATGCCGAGCACCAGGACGAACGCGGCGACGGATTCGATCGTCTGCTGCACGGTCCAGGTCTTCAGCGTGGTCTTCACGTCCATGCCCATGAGGCGGCCGACGAGCCAGAAGCCCGAGTCGTTGACGTGACCGGCGAACACCGAGCCTGCGGCGGTGGCCAGTACGATCGCGACGACCTGCAGCTCGTTGAAGTCGCCGGCGAGCACGGCGGGGGCAGCGAGCCCCGCCGCCGTCACGAGCGCGACGGTCGCCGAGCCCTGCGCGAGGCGGATCACGACGGCGATGATGTACGCCGCGAAGATGATCGGCAGGCCGAGGTCGCTCAGCGTGTCGGCGAGGGCGTCGCCGATGCCCGACGCACGCAGAACGCCACCGAACATGCCACCGGCGCCGGTGATGAGAATGACGGATGACACGGGGCCGAGGGCCGAGTCGACGATCTTCTCCATCGCGGAGCCGTTCTCGCCGCGGCGGGAGCCGAGCACGAACGTCGCGACGAGCACGGTGATGAGCAGTGCCACGAACGAGTTGCCGACAAGCACCAGCACCTGCACCCAGAGGTCGTCGCTGGAGACGATGCCGGCCGATGCCAATGAGGTGAGACCGGTGTTGAGGAAGATGAGGAACATCGGCAGCAGCAGCAACCAGATGATCGTGGACGCCTTCGGCGGGTTCTTCGGCTGGTCATGGTCGAGTTCGCCGAACAGCTCGGGAACCGGAAGCGGGATGCGGGCGGCGACGAACTTGCCCCAGAGGTAACCCGAGAGGTACCAGACCGGGAAGACGATGACGAGGCCGACGAGCAGAACGAGGCCGAGGTTCGCGCCGTATGCTTCGGTTGCGGTGACGGGGCCGGGGTGCGGAGGCAGGAACACGTGCATGACCGAGAAGGCCGCGGCCGCCGGGATGCCGAAGATCAGGACGTTGTTCTTCGAGACGCGGCGCGCGATCGCGAAGATGATCGGCAGCATCATGATCAGGCCCGCGTCGAAGAACATCGGGAAACCGAGGACCAGCGATGCGATACCGAGTGCGAACGGTGCGCGCTTCTCGCCGAAGATCTCGACGAAGCGGTCGGCGAGCGCCTTCGCACCACCGGAATGTTCGATGAGCCTGCCGAGCATGGCTCCCAGGGCGACCAGCAGTGCGACCCCGGCGAGTGTGCCACCGAATCCACTCGTCAGTGTTTCGCTGATCGCCGCGATCGGCACCTGCGCGGCCACTGCGGTGAGCAGCGAGACGATGATCAGGGTCAGGAAGGCGTGAACCTTGAAGACGATGATCAGCACGAGGATGAGCGCGATCGCTCCGGCTGCGATGAGCAGCAATGGTCCGGCACCCAGCGTCTGGGTCCAATCTTCCATCGGTATCTCCGTTGATGTCGAGTAGCGGGATCCCTGGCCTCGTAGCCGTTCGGGCGTCCCGCGTTAGGATTCGATCTACTCCCACCGAGCGTCGGCGGAGCAGTGCGAGCTTTTCACAAAAATCGTATCTTTTGCAACATGTGATCGTATCAATGGGAGAACGTCATGGCGCAGGCATCTCATGGCTCGGTGCTCGACGCCCTCGGGCTGCGCATCGCCGCAGGCGAGCTGGCGCCGGGGACCGTCTTCACGCTCGCAGACCTCGAGGCGCGGTACGCGGTGTCGCGCACGGTGATCCGCGAGGCCGTCCGCGTGCTCGAATCCATGGGGATGCTGGCGTCGCGGCGCCGTGTCGGGCTCACCGTGCGCCCGCCCTCCGAGTGGAGTGCGCTCAACACCCGGCTCATCGGCTGGCAGCTCGCCTCGCCGCGCCGCGCCCAGCAGATCGTCGTCGTGAACGAGATGCGCTCCGCGATCGAACCGATCGCGGCCCGTCTGGCGGCCGTCCGCGGCAGCGATGTGCAGCGCGCCGAGATCGTCCGGCTCGCCGCAGAGCTCGAGAAGCACGGACAAGCCGGCCGCGGGGCATCCGAGGCGTACCTCTCAGCCGACGTCGCTTTTCACGACCTCATCCTCGATATGAGCGGCAACCTCATGCTGGCCGCGAACAAGGCCGCGATCGCCGCCGTCATCACCGGACGCACCGATCTCGGCCTCACTCCCGCAGACCCGTATGAGGAGTCGCTGCACAACCATGTGCAGACCGCTGCCGCCATCGCGCGCGGTGATGCCGAAGCGGCCGAACACCACACGCGCCGGTACGTCGACGCGGTGCTGTCGGAGGTCAGGGCGCTGGTGTGACGAGTCCCTCGGGCGTGCCGCCCGTGATCATCTCGATGACCGCGTCGATCGACTGATCCGTCATACGGCGCACCGCACCGGCGGTGTGACCTCCGGCGTGCGGCGTCGACACGACGCGGTCGTGACCGACCAGCGGCGAACTCGACGGCGGCTCGGCCTCGTACACGTCGATGGCGACGCCGTGCAGGTGCCCCTCATCGAGCAGGGAACGCGCCGCCGCCTCATCGAGCAGTCCGCCCCGAGCCGTGTTGACGACGATCGCGCCTTCCGGCAGCAGCGCCAGGCGGCGTGCGTCGAGGATGTGCGAGGTTTCCGGCAGAAGCGGCACGTGGAGGCTCACGACGTCGGATCGCTCGCACAGCGTGTCGAGGTCGAGTCGCTCGACGCCGGCGGCCTCGAAGACGGCATCCGGCAGCATGGGATCGTAGGCGACGGGCGTCATCCCGAGCCCGCGGGCACGTTCCGCCACGAGGCGGCCGATCGCACCGAAGCCGATGAGCCCGAACACCCCGCCGGTGAGCTCGCGCCCCTCCTGGCGTGGCCAGCCGCCCGAGCGCACGCTGGCGTCGAGGAACGGGATGCCGCGGGCGGCGGCGAACACGAGTCCCACCGCGAGTTCGGCCACCGCGAGCGAGTTCGCACCCGGGGTGCGCGCGACGCTCACGCCGTGCCCCGCCGCGGCATCCAGGTCGACCCGGTCGACGCCGACGCCGTATCGGGCGAGGGCGCGCAGTCGCGGGGCGGCGGCGAACACCTCAGCGGTGTACTCGTCGAGCCCCGCCACGATCGCGTCGACGTCTCCGACCAGCGGCACGAGCTCCTCGGCGGTCAACGGACGTCCGTGCGGATTCAGCACGATCTCGTCGAAAACGGCGCGAAGGCGCTGGATGCCGGGTCCTTCGGGGTCGCGGCAGAGCGAGGTCGGTGTCACGAGGATCTTCACGCGCGGGCTCCTTCCGATCCGGGGACGGTTCGGGTGTAGCGGTCGAGATACCGGGCGAAGCCGGCGTCGTACTGGGCGCGGCGTTCGAGGCGCGGCGTGATCGTGCGCACCTCGGTGTCATCGAACGCCGGATGCTTCAGCGAACCGGTGGTCGCGAGCAGTCCCATCCGCACCGCGCCCACGATCGAGGTGTGCTGCTGGGTGGACACCTGCATCTCGACACCGAAGACGTCGGCGACCAGTTGCGTCCAGAACGGCGACGACAGCACGCCGCCCGAGAGGATGATGCGACGCGGCACGCCGCCGAGCGCGGTGAGCTCCTTGTAGCAGTGGAAGAGGGAGTACACGATGCCCTCGAGCACCGACTGGTACATGTCGACGCGCGAGTGCTGGGGCGTGAGATCGAGGAAGCCGCCGCGGCGCTGATCCTGCCAGCCGGGGCTGCGTTCGCCGAACAGGAACGGCATGAAGACCGGCGTGTCGACGCGATCGGCCGACAGCAGCGGCTCGATCTCGGCGTAGTCGGTCGAGGCGCCGAACAGGCGGTCGCGCGCCCAATCGACGCAGTTGCCGCACCCTGAGGTCGCCGCACCGCTGAGCGCCCCGAGCGGCGAGCGGTACGACCAGGTGCTGAGGGTCGGGGAGAAGGACGGATGCCGCGTGGCCACCCGCAGCGCCCCGCTCGTGCCCATCGAGAACGTCATGTCGCCGGGCTCGATGGCGAGGTCGCCCACCTGGTTGAGGCCGCCGTCGGGGCCGGGGGTCAGCACCGGGATGCCGACGGGCAGTCCGAGCAGCGTCGCCGCCTCTGCGGTCAGTGGTGCGGTGTCCGTGGTCTCGTGCAACTCGGGAAGTCGCACGCCGCCGAGGCCGAAGCGCTCGAGCACCTCGGTGTCCCAGCCGGTGCCGTCGGCGCGCAGCATCCCCGTGCCGGAGGCGAGCGCCGGGTTCGACCAGATCTCACCGGTCATGCGTGCGAAGTTGAGGGTCGACTGGTCCATCGCGATGAGGCCGTCGGGATCGATGCCCTGCTCGCGCAGATACTGCAGCTTGAACACCGGGTAGATCGCGTTGACCATGCAGCCGGTGCGCTCGTAGAACCACCAGGTGAGCTCATCGTCTTGGCGGAGCTTCGCGCAGAGATCTTGCGCACCTGTGTACGGCCATTCCATGACCGGGCTGACGGAGGAGAGGTCGGCGCGGCGAAGCGTCAGGCCGTGCCAGGTGCCGCTCAAGACGATGAGGTCGATCTGGTGACCGGCCGCGCTCTCGCGCCCGAGCGCCATCAACTGCGCATAGATCGAGTCGCCTTCGCGGACGGCGGTGTCGGGCCCCTCCACCTCGAAGCGGCGGTTGCGCACACTCATCTCGCCGGTATCTGCGTCGAACACCATCGTTTTCGCGGACGTCGTACTCGCTTCGAGCGCGAGGATCTTCATGAGGGGCCCATCGTCGGAGTCTCATTGAGGGCAGGCGCCCTCACCACGCCAATAATATGATCTTTTGATCGACGTGTGACACCGCGGGGGAGAGAATCCGCGACTATTCAGCGCCGAGCCACCCCTTTAAAGGCGAGCCACCCCCTCCCGTGACGTGCGGAAAGGGGTCGGTCGTGCGTCAGGGGGTGGCTCGGCGGGGTCAGAGGCCGATGACCGCGAGCGTGACGACGGTGACGAGGATCACGACGAGGATGCCGCCGCCGCAGCCGAGTCCGAGCAGCATCCCGTATCCGGTGCGGGAGGTCTGCGCTCCGGACTGCTGCGCGCCCGCGAGGAACGCCGGCCCTCCGCCGAGCTGAAACGAGTACGCGGCGCCGGCGACGTTGATGGTGCGGGCGACGTCCACTCCCATCTCGAAGCGCGGGATCAGCAACTAGGGGGGGCGGAAGTCCTCCCGCTGATTCACCCCATTCAGGGCACGGTGCAGACGTTATCTGTCAGCACCGTGGGCGAAAAAATGAACCCCGACCGTCACACTCTCGTGCGCTGCGTCGGGGGCTATGCCCTCTATTGTAGACCGGAGACCCGACACCCGGGCCCTCTTGGAACTTCTCGTCCTTGCTGACGGTCTCGATATGGCTCGCGATCGCGGCGCGGAACCGGGGGCTCGCTGTCCTACTCGATGGTGCGGATGACCCGAGCGGGGGAGCCGACCGCGATCACCCGCGCGGGAACATCCTTGGTGACCACTGATCCGGCGCCGACGACGGAATCGTCTCCGATGGTGACGCCGGGGAGCACGGTGACGTTCGCCCCCAGCCAGACGTTCCGGCCGATGGTCACGGGTGCGGGGAGCAGGTCGCCTCGTCGGCGGGGGTCGAGGCCGTGCTGCAGGGTGGCGATGACGACGTTGTGGCCGATCAGGCAGTCGTCGCCGATCGTGATCCCGCCCTGGTCCTGGAAACGGCATCCGGAGTTGATGAAGACGCGCTTACCGATCGCGATGTTCTTCCCGAAGTCCGCGGTGAACGGCGGGAACAGCGTGACCGTTTCATCCACGAGCTCGCCGATCAGCGCGCTGAGGAGTTCTCGCACTCGGCTCGGCTCGTGATAGCCGGCGTTGAGCTCGCCGGCGACGCGGAGCGCTTCTTGACTCGTCTCATGCATCACGGCGTGACCGGGTGAGCCGCCGGGAATGGTCTCACCGGCGTTCAGGAGGGCGAGGAGGTCGGAGAGGCTCGTGCGGTCCTCGTGGGAGGTTCCGTTGTCATCCATGCGTCCCAACGTAGGTCGCCGTGCCTGAATGAGGGATGCCCTGTCGATACGCGCCTTGGTGGGGCGACCTCACATTCGGCGGGCCCCTCAGCGCCCTCTGCGGTTGAGGATATCCATCCAGTCGGCGGGAAGACGATCGCTCGGACCCGGAACGGCCTGCGATTCAGGATGGCTCGTCGGGGCCGCGAGCGACGGGCCATCGAATGCGGCTTCGTCGCGGAAATCCTAGAACCAGTCCTCGCCGGGTTCGAAACTCTGCATCACGGAATGACCGGTCTTCTGCCAGTGTCTCGTCGCGTGGGTGTTCGGGGAGTCGTCGCAGCATCCGCCGCGGAACAGGCCCTCCTGGGGCCACGCCGGAATCGGCTCCGCAGCCCGACGGCAGCACACGAGCTCGCCAGGTTTAGAGTGGATCGGCCCGACTCGGGCCCATCCACCCCCTCTGGAGCATCCGTGACCTCCGTCGACGACCGCGCGCGCTATCGCGCAAATCCCTCCGTACTCACCGCGCTCAAGAGCCCCCGCCTGTTGACGCGCGAGGTGCTCGCGGGTCTCGTCGTCGGCCTCGCGCTGATCCCCGAGGCGATCTCGTTCTCGGTCATCGCCGGGGTCGACCCGGCCGTCGGCCTGTTCTCGTCGTTCATCATGGCGATCGCCATCTCGTTCCTCGGCGGACGCCCCGCGATGATCACCGCCGCGACCGGCGCCGTCGCGCTCGTCATCGCACCCGTGGCGCCCACCTACGGCATGGACTACTTCATCGCCACCGTCATCCTCGCCGGTGTCTTCCAGGTGCTCATGGCCGTGCTCGGCGTCGCCAAGCTCATGCGCTTCATCCCGCGAAGTGTCATGACCGGGTTCGTGAACGCGCTCGCGATCTTCGTGTTCAGCGCCCAGGTGCCGCAGCTGATCGGGGTGCCGTGGCTCGTCTATCCGCTCGTCGCCCTCGGCATCCTCGTCATGATCTTCATGCCCAAGATCACCAAGCTCGTTCCGGCGCCCCTCGTCTCGGTGATCATCGTGACCGCCGTCGTGCTGGTGTTCGCGATAAACGTTCCGACCGTCGGAGACCAGGGAGCCCTGCCGCGCAGCCTGCCCGAACTCTTCATCCCGAACGTGCCGTTCACATGGGAGACGTTCACCATCATCGCGCCGTACGCGCTGGGCGTCGCCCTCGTCGGGCTCATGGAATCGCTCATGACCGCGAAGCTCGTCGACGAGATCACCGACACGCACTCCCGCAAGACTCGCGAAGCCTGGGCGCAGGGCGCCGCGAACATGCTCTCGGGCATCTTCGGCGGCATGGGCGGGTGCGCCGTCATCGGTCAGACGATGATCAACGTGCGCTCCGGCGCCCGCACCCGCATCTCGACGTTCTTCGCCGGGGTCTTCCTTTTCCTGCTCGTCGTCGTGTTCGGCGACTTCGTCTCGACCATTCCGATGGCCGCACTCGTCGCCGTGATGATCATGATCTCGATCAGTGCGTTCGACTGGCACAGCATCCGTCCGTCGACCTTGAAGCGGATGCCGAAGAGCGAGACGTTCGTCATGATCGTCACCGTCGTCGCCGTCGTGCTCACGCACAACCTCGCGGTCGGGGTCGTGGCCGGGGTGATCGCGGCATCCGTCCTCTTCGTGCGCCGGGTGGCGCACGTCGTGTCGGTCACCCGCACGGTCTCCGACGATGGCGAGGTCGCGACGTACGTCGTCGACGGGGCCCTGTTCTTCGCGTCGAGCAACGACCTCACGACGCTGTTCGAGTACGCCGACGACCCGGCGCGCGTGGTCATCGACCTGTCGAAATCGCACGTGTGGGATGCCTCGACCGTCGCCGCACTCGACGCGATCGAGACGAAGTACGCCCGGCACGGCACGACCGTCGAACTCGTCGGGCTGAACGAGACGAGCGGGGCGTTCCACGGGCGGCTGACCGGACAGCTCGGCGGCGAGGGGTAGCGCGCATTACGTTGCATCACGACGACCGGCCCTCGGGTGGGCGGGGTGATTTAGCGTGAGGGTATGACTGCTGAGCCCCGCGTGTACGTGATCCACGAGAACGCCGAATGGTTCCCGCCGTTCGCCGCGGCCTTCGAGGCCGAGGGCGTGCCCGCGCAGGAATGGCTGCTCACCGACGGGTCGATCGACCTGAACGCCGAGCCGCCGGCCGGCGTTTTCTGGTCGCGGCTCAGCGCATCGGCGCACACGCGCGACCACGGCGACTCCAAGGAGTTCGGCCGTGCCGTGCTGCGGTGGCTCGAGGCTTCCGGTCGCACCGTCGTGAACGGCAGCCCGGTGCTCGAGCTCGAGGTCAGCAAGGCCGCGCAGCATGCCGCCCTGCAGCGGGCCGGTATCGCGGTGCCGCGCACCATCGCCGTCTTCGGTACCGCCGCGCTCAAGGAGCGGGCCCGCGAGTTCACCGCCCCCTTCATCAGCAAGCACAACCAGGGCGGCAAGGGGCTCGGTGTGCGCCGCCACGACAGCCACGACGAGTTCGACGCGTGGGTCGACGGCCCGGAGTTCGAGCCCTCGCCCGACGGCATCACGCTGCTGCAGGAGAACCTGTTCGCCGCGGCTCCCTTCGTAACGCGCGTCGAGTTCGCCGGCGGGGAGTTCGTCTACGCCGTGCGCGTCGACACCAGCGCCGGGAGCTTCGAACTGTGCCCGGCCGAGGCGTGCGCGCTGCCCGGCGCCGACGGGGTCGAGCCCGAGCCGCTGTTCCGCATCCGCGAGGAGATCACGGCGCAGCATCCGCTCGTCCAGCAGTATCTGGCGTTCCTGAAGGACGCCGGCATCACCGTCGCGGGCATCGAGTTCATCGAGACCGTCGACGGCCGCTTCGTCACCTACGACGTGAACACCAACACGAATTACAACCCCGACGTCGAGGCGGGTGCCGCGGTCTCGGGGCCGCGCACGATCGCGAGCTTCCTCGGCGGGTTGCTCGCCCGGGAATCGGAGCCGGCCGCGGTCTGACCTGCCCTCCTTCTGCGGAGTTCAACCCCGGGTCGGCCCGTCCGCCGTCTTTCGAATCGCTCACTTTGCGCTTCTGCGGGCGCCGGAACGACCAAGTGAGCGATTCGAACCGTCTGTGCTCTGGTCGGGAAGTCTCGTGCCAGCGGGGGCAGTTCCGAATCGCTCACTTTCCGGTTTTCGGAGCCTCGAAACGACGAAGTGAGCGATTCGAAAGCCGAGGATGCCCCGCCCAGGTAATGCCGCCGCTACCGACCGCTGCCGGCGATCACACCCTCCTTCACGTACCGCTGGGCCGCCAGAACCAGCACCAGCGCGGGCAGACTCGCGATCAACGAGGCGCCCATCGTCGCCGCCCACGTGTTCATGTTCGAGTTCGCCAGCGCGTAGATGAACACGGTCACGGGGTACATGTCGGTCTTCGTCACGAGCGTGAGGCCGAACAGCAGGTCGCCCCACGCGAAGAGGAACGTGAAGACCCCCGCCGTGATGATCGCGTTGCGCGACAGCGGCACGACCACACGCCACAGCGCGCCGATCGGGCCGAGCCCGTCGAGGGTGGATGCCTCGATCACCTCGGTGTCGAGGCGCAGCATGAACGAGCGCAGCAGGATGATCGCGAACGGGATGCCGGCGGTCGCATTCGCGAGGATCAGTCCGATGTACGTGTTGAGCGCCCCCGCGGTGTTGAACATCGCGTAGAAGGAGTTCGCGAGCACGATGCTCGGGATCATCTGCGCGAGCAGCAGGATGACGAGCCCGAGGCTCACCGCCCGCGACCGCAGCCGGCTCAGCGAGTACGCGGCGGGCACGGCGACGACGAGCGTGAGCAGCACCGATCCGATCGCGGTGATCAGGCTGACGCGCAGGCCGTCGAGGCCGCCGTCCTCGAAGGCCGTGACGTAGCCGTCGAGGGCCGGGGCGGTCGGGAACCACGCGGTGTCGGTGGAGTTGGCATCGGGCTGCAGGGATGCCGAGATCATCCAGTAGATCGGGAACAGGTAGACGATGAGGATCGAGACCGTGAGCACGGTCCAGAACCAGCCGCGACGGCGGCGGGGAGTGCGGATGCTCATCGCTCGGCACGCTCCTGTCGGGCGGAGAGCCAGGTGTAGACGGCGGCGAAGCCGAGGCTGATGACGAGCAGCAGCATGCCGTAGGCGCCCGCGTGCCCGAACTCGAACAGGCTGAACGCCGAGCGGTACGAGAGCACACCGAGGGTCATGGTGCTGTTGGCGGGCCCGCCTTGCGTGAGCGCGAGCACGAGGTCGACGATCAACAGGTTGAAGACGACGCTCATGACGACGAGCACCGAGATCACGGGCCAGATGCTGGGGATGATGATGTGCCACAGGCGCTTGAACGCCCCGGCGCCGTCGAGGGATGCCGCTTCGAGGTGCTCGACCGGCACCTGCTTGAGGGCCGCGGCGAGGATCGTCGACCAGTACGGCAGGCTCGCCCACACGGTCACGATGATCACGGCGGCGAGGGCGGTGGCTGGGTCGGCGAGCCAGGCGTTGCCGGGCAGGCCGAGGAATCCGAGGATGTCGTTGATCGCCCCGTCTCCCGCGAGCAGCGACTTCCAGATCGTCGCGACGACAACCGCGGGCAGCAGCCAGGGGATGAGGATGAGGGCAGGCAGCCAACGGCTCCCCGGGAAGCGCCGCGTGAACAGCAGCGCGAGCGCGAGGCCGATCACGAGCTCCGACACCACGGCGACGACCGTGATCGTGAGGGTGTTCACGATCGCGATGCCGGTGGCATCCGCGCGGAAGATGTCGATGAAGTTCTGGAACCCGACGAACGGCGCCTCACCGGTGATGAAGGTGCCGGTCGTGAAGTCGGTCGTGCTCATGAACACGCCGTACCCGAGCGGGAACAGGAAGAAGACGGCGAAGAACAGGATGGCGGGCACGAGGAAGGCCCAGAGCTCCAGGTTCCGTCGCCGCACCAGAGTCAGGCCGAAGCGGCCGGAGACAGGTGTCCCCGGCCGCTTCGGCGCTGTGGCAGCGGTCGTCATCAACCCTGGTCGGCCTTGCTCAGCGCTTCCTCGGCGCTCACGCCGTTGACGGTCGCGTTCTGCAGCGCGTCGACGTACTTCGCCTGCAGGGCGCTCCACTCGGTGCCGAGCGTCGCCGGGTTGAAGGCGTTCGCGACGGGGGTGACGAAGGCCTCGGCGGCCGGGACCTCGGCGACGAAGGCATCCTGCGCCGCCGTCAGCGCCGGGACGTACCCGCCCTGCACGGCCGTGTCGACCTGGTTCTCCTCCGAGGCGCGGCACTCGATCAGAGCGGCGGCGGCCTTCTCGCGCTTCTCGTCGCCCTGCACCGGCACGGTGTAGGCGTATCCGAGGAGTCCGACGCTGCTCTCATCGGCGCTGGTGCCGGCAGGCACCGAGAACGTGCCGTACTCGAACTCGAGGCTGGTGTCGACGAGGTTCCAGGGGCCCGAGACCGTGATCGCGGCCTTGCCGGACTTCCACTGGTCGATGCCGTCCCAGCCCCAGTTCACGAACTCCTTCGAGAGGCTGCCGTCGTCGACGAGCGTCTTGTAGAGGTCGACGGCCGCGACCGCGCCATCGCTCGTGAGGTCGGCGGGGTCGCCGCCCGCGCTCAGCAGGAACGGCAGGAAGTAGGAGGACGTCGAGCCGTCGCCCGCGATGCCGGGCAGCGCGATGCCGTAGTGGTCGGCGGTCGTGGTGGCCTTCGCCGCGGCGATGAGCTCATCGAACGTGGTGGGCAGCTCGGTGATCCCCGCCTCTTCGAAGTACGCCTTGTTGTAGAAGACCGAGTAGTCCTCGACCTGCGTCGGCAGGCCGTAGAGGGTGTCCTCGTAGTGACCGAGGGCGGCGACCGGCTCGGCGAGGCCGTCGGTCGTGATGCCGAGCTCGCTCAGGTCGCCGAGCACGCCCTGTGCGGCGAGCGTCGGCAGCTGAGTGTCGGTGTTGACGAGGGCGATGTCGGGCAGCGACTTCGAGCTCGCGGCCTGCAGCAGGCTGGTCGTGTAGTCGCCCGAGAGGGTCTGCGCGTCGATCGTGATGCCCAGGTCGGCGGCGCACTTCTCGAAGTACTCCTTCTGCAGCGTCTGGTACGGGTCGAAGTCGATGCTGCTCCACGACGTCAGTTCGACGCCCTCGAAGTCGTCGGCGTCGCCGGACGAGCTCGACGGGGCGGACGAACCGGTGCAACCGGCGAGGAGGACGACGGATGCGACGCCGGCGGCGGCCGACAGCGCGACCCGGGTGACGCGCGGGCGAGAGGTGCTCATGAGGGTGCGGGATCCTTAGCTCGACCGGGCTGTGACCGATCGTCGGGAGAAGGTCGGGCGGATGCCCGTGGCATGAGTCTCTCGGACGAGGGGGCCCGCGGTCACGGGTTCGGAAACACGGCGAAATGATGTGACGCAGATCGTCATTCCCGCGAAATCTGCGCGTTACGCGGGGGCGCTTCGACAGGCTCAGCGATCCAGTTCTCGGTACGGGGCCCCTGAGCTTGTCGAAGCGCCCCACCCGAGAGACCCTCAGCGACTCAGTCTTGGACACTGGGTCCCTGAGCTTGTCGAAGGGTCCCGCCCGAGAAACCCTCAGCGCCGCCGCGCGCCGGCCGGGTGGTCCGCTCCCAACTGATCCGCCCCGTCGGTGCGCAGCCGCGAGCGCAGCGTGCCGTCCGACGGACGCCCGCCGAAGAGGCCCCGCTCGCGCAGCCGGGGAGCGAGCAGCGTCGAGAAGTCGTCGAGCGACCCCGGCGACAGGTACTGGTGCAGCAGGAACCCGTCGACACCCGACTCCTCGACGAACTCCTCGATGTTCGCGGCGACCTCGTCGGGGGTGCCGATGAAGCGATCGTCGGCGAAGGCGGTCACCGAGGCGAAACGGCGTCGCACGTCACCGGCGGTGAGGGGCGGAGCATCCGATCGGGTCTCCTTCGTCTGCGTGTGGTTCGTCGACTGCTTCACGATGGGCTCGTCGTCGGCGTAGGCG
Source organism: Microbacterium sp. NPDC008134 (assembly GCF_042957055.1). Taxonomy (NCBI): domain Bacteria; kingdom Bacillati; phylum Actinomycetota; class Actinomycetes; order Micrococcales; family Microbacteriaceae; genus Microbacterium; species Microbacterium sp. NPDC008134. The sequence goes on from NZ_JBIBHO010000001.1 coordinate 337,763, forward strand.
GCGAAGTCGATTCCGCTCCAGCCGGCGTAGGCGGCGAGCTGGGCGTCGGCGTTGTAGTGCGACTGGTAGCCGTCGAGCTTCTGCTGCACCTCGATGCGGGTGGGCGCGAGCACGGGGTTCATGCCGACGACGGCGCGGATCTGCTCGGGATCGCGGCCCAGTTCGGCGGCGCGGGCGCGGATGCCGGCGAGCCCCGTGCGGATCGCCTGCGGGTCGGAGTCACCGACGAAGATCAGCTCGGCGTGCCGGGCGGCGAACTCGCGCCCACGGGGCGACCATCCCGCCTGGATCAGGTAGGGCGTGCGCTGCGGTGACGGCGGGCTGACGTGCGGCCCGGCCACCCGGAACTGCGCGCCCGCGTGGTCGATGCGGTGCACCTTCGCGGGATCGGCGAACCGGCGTTCGGCGCGGCTGCCGACGTAGGCGTCGTCGTCCCAACTGCGCTCCCACAGGTCGTAGACGACCTCGAGGAACTCGTCGGCTCGGTCGTAGCGGCTGTCGTGCGCCATCACGTCGAGGCCGAAGTTCGCGGCGGCACCCGGAAGGTACGAGGTGACGATGTTCCAGGCGATGCGGCCGGCGGTGAGGTGATCGAGCGTGCTGAAACGCCGGGCATGGGCGAACGGATGCTCGTACGTCGTCGACACCGTCGCGCCGAACGCGATGCGCTCGGTGACGGCGGCGAGAGCCGGGATGTGGAGGAGCGGGTCGTGCGCGGGCAGCTCGACGCCCCATTCGAGCGCGGTCGCGGGGCCGCCGCCGAGCGTGTCGTACATGCCGAGCACGTCGCCGAAGAAGAACAGGTCGAACTCGGCCTCTTCGGTGCGACGGGCGAGGTCGATCCAGTAGCGCAGGTCGAGCGCGCCGAGGCGCCGGTCGTCGGGGTGGGTCCACAGACTCACGGCCCCGGATCCGTTGCCGACGCAGGCCTGCTCGTACAGACCGAAGAACAGTGGCTTCGCCTCACTCATGCGTGCACTCCCTCGAACTCGGACGAAGGGCCCCGCCCCGAGACACCCGCCTCCCACAGCATCCGCCCGTCGACCACCGTGCCGAGCGCCTCGGGCGCCCCCTCGGCGATCTCGGCCAGCGCATCGCGCGGATCAGCGGATGCCGTCGCGAACACCGCCAGGTCGGCCCGCGCCCCGTCGACCAGCGTCCCCGCCGGCGCCGGCCCGTCGGCCAGCCCGAGCGCCCGCGCTCCACCGGCCGTCGCGGCGTGCAGCAGCCGCGCGTGCAGGTCGTCGGCCGTGTACCCCTGGGAGCGAGCTAGCCGGTGCAGTTCGGCGACGTCGTCGAGCACACGCAGCGAGGGCGACGACGACAGCGAGTCGGTGCCCACCCCGATGGGGTTGCCCTCGGTCAGGTATGCGGCGACGGGCGGGGCATCCAATCCGATGACGGCGTTCGAGCGCGGACACAGCGCGACCGACACCCCGCGCTCGCGCAGCAGGGCGCGGTCGGCGGCGTCGACGTAGATGCCGTGGGCGAGGTGCGAGTGCGGCGTGAGCACGCCGACCGTGTCGAGGTAGTGCACGACGCCGGTGCCCGATCCGTTCCCCGAGAGCAGTTGCATATCGGAGTGCCCGAGGCCGCGCCAGCGCTCGGCGAGGGGACCGGTGCCGAATCGCGCGAACTCGTCTTCGGATGCCGACTCCGCGGCGTGGATGTGCAATCGCACACCGTGCGCCTCGGCGAGCCGCTGCAGTTCACGGAACACGTCGGTGTCGAGCGAGTAGATCGCGTGCGGCGAGAGCCCGGTCGCGGGAGGGGAGGGGAGCGCGTCGAGCTGGGCGAGCACCCGCTCAGGGCCGTCGTGCTGCCAGGCGGCGCGCTTCCAACCGAAGACCTCCCAGAACACGACGCCGTGCAGCCCCGCGTCGTGCACCGCCCGGCCCGCCTCGGGGTCGGTGACGATCTCGGCGACGGCGGTCGTGCCCGACTCGATCGACAGGCGCACTCCCTCGGCGGCCGATGCGGCCCAGTCGTGCTCGACGCGGTAGCCCTTCTCGAACGCGAGGGCCCAGGTCTCGAAGCTCGGGTACTGCCCCCGGCCCACCGCCGCCATGTCGGTGTACTGCAGGTGGGTGTGGGCGTTGACGAGCCCGGGAGTGAGGCTGCCGTCCCACTCGTGCCGCTCGCCGATCGCGTCGCCGAACTCGACGGTGAGCGCGTCGTGGGCGCCGACCGCGACGATGCGTCCGTCGCGCACGGCGACGGCACCATCGGCAATCGGCGGCGCAGCGACGGGCAGCACGGTGCGCGCGCGGTGGAGGGTGATGTCGCTCATGGTCGTCTCTCGGGTGTTCGGGTCGGGTCGTTCGGGTCAGGATTCGACATCGCGGGGGCGCCACGACGTCAGGTATTCGCGCTGCGCGGGACTGACGGCATCCAGCCCTCCGCCGAAGGCGCCGAGCGCCAGCGCGGCCACCCGGTCGTCGGCAGCACGGGGCAGGATGTGCACTGTTGGCGTCAGGGTTCCGCGCCCTGCGAGCAGGTGGTCGACCGCCGAGAGCTGCACCCCGAACGACAGGTCCATGACCTGGATCGGGTTGCCCTCGGCGGCGCTCACGTTGATGCAGTGCCCGTCGTCGAGCACGCGGATGCTGCGCCCGTTCGCGAGCCGCAGCACCGACACCGCGCCTCGACGCGACGTCTCGACGGCGCCGGCGTCGAGGGCGGCGAGCAGCGAGATCTCCTGGAACGCGCCGCCGCCGACCGCGACCGCGGCGCCCTCGGGCAGGCGCTCGAGGTGCTCGACCGTGACGGTGTGCGCGATGCCGGTCGTCGAGATGAGCACATCGGCGTGGGTAGCGGCATCCGCCAACGGCTCGACCGCGTACCCGGCGAACGCCGCCTGCAGCGCAGCCACGGGATCGACTTCGGCCACGGTCACGCGCGCGCCGGGGGCGGCGGCGTGGCGGGCGACGCCGGTGCCGACGCGTCCGAAACCGGCGACCACCACATCGCTACCGGCCCAGGGCTGGTCGAGCAGATCGGCGACCGCCAGCACCACCGACTGGCCGGTGCCGTGCGCGTTGTCGAACAGCGACTTGGTGCGAGCGTCGTTCGCGGCGACGATCGGGATGCGCAGGGCGCCCTCGCGCTCCATCGTGCGCAGCGGGCGCACGCCGCTCGTGGTCTGCTCGGTCGCGCCGGCCATCGACGCCAGGATGCCGGGGCGCTCGGTGTGCGCGAGCCGGATGGTCGCCGCGCCGTCGTCGACGATCACTTCGGGGTGGTGGTCGAGCAACGCGAGGGTGTTCTCGCGGTCTTCGGCATCGGTCGCGCCACGGTGCGCGTAGGTCGGGATGCCGGCGTGCACGAGCGCTGCGGCGACGGCATCGTCGGTGTCGCGGCCCACGCAGGTGACGGCGACGTCGGCGCCCGCCTCGGCGAGCAGCAGGGCGACGGTCGCGGTCTTCGGTTCGAGCACGTCGGACACGGCGATACGGATGCCGCGCACCCGCCCGCTCTCGCGCAGCTCGGTCGCGAGCGCCGTGGTGGCGGGCATGAACTGCCGCGCCCACGCGATGCGTTCGGTGCCCTCGCGCCACAGCGTCGGGTCGGCGATGCGCCCGGTCATGCGAGCACCAGCCGGGCGAGAAGGGTGTCGGCGATGACGAGGTCGCTGAGCCCCGCAACTGGGTTGCTGGGCCGCGCACCTGGGTCGCTGAGCTTGTCGAAGCGCCCCCGACTCTCGGGGTGGGGCCCTTCGACAGGCTCAGGGACCCAGCGACCGCGCACCGTCAGGATCGACAGCGCGATGAGCGCGTCGGCGACCCGACTCGGCTGACCGAGCGTCTCGAACACCCCCGGCGCCTCCACCACCCAGGTGCCTTCCCCTACTTGCGTGACATACTCCCGCACCACCACTGGCTTTCGAATAGCTTGCTTTGCCGCCTCGACGGCGGGAAAACCGACATTCAAGCGATTCGAACGCCCGGTGGATGACGACGCAGCATCGATCAGCACACCGGTCACGGATGCCGGGTCGACGGGGGCGTGGCCTTCTCCCGTCGTCAGGACCAGGTCAGCGGCAGGCCACGGCGAGTCGACGAGACGCGCTCCGGCGAGGTGGGCGCGCAGACGCGCGACCGGATCGGCGATCCCACGCAGCACTCGCGATCCCCCGCCGCCGAGCGTCGCCGCGAGACGGTCGGCGACCGCGCCGTCACCGATCACCAGCGCGGATGCCGCGGGCAGCACGAGGTTCGTCCGCCGCGCGAGCGCCCGCACGATCTGTTCGGCGCGCGCCTGCGCGAAGATCGCTGCGAAGGCCGGCAGATCGCGCGGGTCGGCGGCCTCGGCATTCGATACGACATCCACACCGAACGCGGTGCGCGCAGCATCCGCCACGGCATCCGGCAATGCCGGGAACCGCCACGACACCGCCGCGGGCGAATCGCCCGACTCAGGGATCGACGCCGGGAACGCGGATGCCGCGGCCGCCGCCAGCGGGAATCCCGGGGGCGTCACGGCATCCGTCGGCAGGGTGCGGGAAAGGGCAGCGCTCACGGTCGCGACGCTATCCGTTCGCCGTCGCGGGCCGCCGGTCTGTGACCGATCATGACGCCCGGGCGCGCGCCGTTCGCGCGCGTTGTCTAGCGTCGGGGCAATGAGCGAAGGCATCCGTCCCGAATCCGTCCCGCACGAAGTGCTCGAACCGGTGTACGACTGGACGGGCTTCGGCTTCGACACCCGCCAGATCCACGCGGGGGAGTTCGAGGAACCGGCCCACGGGTCGCGCATCGCGCCGATCTATCTGAGCGCGGCATTCCGCTTCGACTCGTTCGACGAGAGCACGCGTCGCTTCGGCGGCGAGGACGGACAGATCTACTCTCGCAACCTCAACCCGACGAACGAGGTCGCCGAGCGCCGCATCGCCGCGCTCGAGGGCGGCGTCGGAGCGATCGTCGTGTCGTCGGGGCAGGCCGCGATCAGCGCCGCGATCCTGTCGATCGTCGGCAACGGCGACCGGTTCGTCTCGACCGCGAGCATCTACAGCGGCACGCGCATCCTCTTCGGTCGCTCGTTCGCGCGCTTCGGCGTCGGCGTCGACTACGTGCAGGACCCGACCGACGAGGCCGAGTGGGAGGCTGCGATCGGCCCCGACACCAAGGCGATCTTCACCGAGACCATCCCGAATCCCAAGAACGACGTGGTCGACATCGCCGCGGTCGCCCGCATCGCCGAGCGCCACGGCATCCCGCTCATTGTCGACAACACGATCGGCACTCCCTACCTCGTGCGTCCTCTCGAACAGGGCGCGCACATCGTCGTGCACTCGGGCACCAAGTTCCTCACCGGGCACGGCGCGGCGATCTCGGGCATCGTCGTCGACGGCGGCACCTTCGACTGGGCCGGCAGCCCGCGCTCCTACCCGGGTATCACCGACTCGCCGGCACCCGGCGTGCCGAGCGCGCTCGAGACCTACGGGCCCCGCGCCTACGAGTACTTCGTGCGCGGCGGCATCGTGAACGACCTCGGCCCGGCGCTCTCGCCGTTCCACGCGTTCCTGCTGCAGCAGGGCATCGAGACCCTGTCGCTGCGCATGGAGCGGCACGTGTCGAACTCCCGCGCGATCGCCGAGTTCCTGGCGCAGCATCCGGCGGTCGAGTACGTCGACTACGCGGGGCTCCCGGGGCACCCGCAGCACGAGATCGCGCAGCGCACCCTCGACGGGCGCAGCGGGTCGGTGTTCGCCGTGACCGTGCGCGGCGGGCGGGCCGGCGCCGAAATCTTCATCGACAGCCTGCGGGTGTTCAGCCGCATGACCAACATCGGCGACGTGCGGTCGATGGTGCTGCACCCCGCGACCACGACGCACCTGTCGTTCACGCCCGAGCTGCGGGCGCAGCTCGGCATCGACGAGGGGCTCGTGCGGCTCTCGGTCGGAATCGAGACGGTCGCTGACCTCATCGCCGACATCGACTCGGCGCTCGCCGCGGTGAGCGCATACCTCTCCGGCGGTTCGGATGCTTCGGATGCCGCGGCGGTCGCGCCGTGACCGCTCGCAGCCAGTGGACCGGCGTCGCGACCCGTGAGGAGAACGCGCACTGGCGCTCGGTCGCGCGGGCCGTGGCGGAAGAGCTCGCGGTCGACGTGCTCGCCCGCGAACGCGCCGGGGCCGTGCCGCGCGCCGAGTCGGCGCTGCTGCAGCGCTCCGGACTCACGACCCTGCTCGACCCGGCCTCGCTGGGCGGCGGGGGAGGGCACTGGTCGTCGGCGTTCCTCGCGGTACGCGAGATCGCCCGGGTGGATGCCGGCATCGCACAGCTCCTCGGCTACCACTACGCCAACTCGGCCACGATCGCCCTGGTAGCGAGCGCTGAGGAGCGCGACGACTGGTACCGCCGGTCGATCGAGGGCACGTGGCTCTGGGGCGACTCGGTGAACCCCGTCGATCCGACGCTGTCGCTCACTCCCGACGGCGACGGTTTCCGGCTGGCGGGCACCAAGCGTTTCTCGACGGGTTCGTCGGTGGGCGACGTGATCCTCGTGAACGCCGTGGTCGATTCCGGGCCCGACGAGGGGCGATTCGCATTCCTCGTACTGCCCGCCGGGCATCCGGGTGTCGAGGTGCAGGACGACTGGGACTTCCTGGGCCAGCGCCTGTCGGCGAGCAACTCGGTGCGATTCGCGGATGCTCCGGTCGGGCGCGAGCATCTGCTCGGGTTCGGCACCGACGAGTGGTTCCAGGCGCTGTTGACGCCCGCCGTGCAGCTGCTGTTCGGCAACCTGTACCTCGGCATCGCGCAGGGAGCCCTCGACCAGGCGCGCGAGCTCACCAACGCACGACCGAACGCGTGGTTCCTCAGCGGAGCCGACCGTTACCGCGACGACCCCTTCGTGCAGCGCCTCTACGGCGAACTCGTGGCGCAGGTCGCGGCGGTCGAGGCACTCGCCGACCGGGTGGACGAGGAATACGACGCGGTGATCGCCCGCGGTGCCGAGGTCGACGAGCAGGCCCGCGGCGACATCGCGATCCGCGTCGCACAGCTCAAGGTCGTTTCGAGCGAGACCGCGACCGACGTCGCGCACCGGGTGTTCGAGGCGACGGGTTCGAGCTCGACCGCGTCGAAGATCGGGCTCGACGCGCACTGGCGCAACATCCGCACGCACTCGCTCCACGACCCGATCGACTACAAGAAGCTCGAGGTCGGCGCCGACTTCCTCCTCGGCATCCGCCAGCCCCTCTCCCTCTACACCTGACGTCGTTCGACACCGGTTCCTGAGCGAGCGAAGCGAGACGAAGGGCCTGTGGACAACGGCATCCGCATGAGGCCGTTCTGAACTACCGTCGCTGGATGCCCTTCGTCTACATCCTCGAATGCTCCGACGGGAGTTTCTATACGGGGAGCACCATCGACCTCGAATACCGCATCGCCCAACATGAGTTCGGCGAAGGTGGTGACTACACGCGCAAGCGTCGACCGCTTCGGCTCGTCTGGTATTCGGAGTTCGCCCGCATCGACGACGCATTCGGATGGGAGCGGCGAATCCACGGGTGGTCTCGAGCGAAGAAGAAACTGCTGATCGAGGGGCGATATGGAGAGCTCCCGGGGTGGAGCAAACGGCAGCGGTCCGAGCGCAGCGCGGCGGAGTGAGGGCCCTTTGTCTCGTCGCTTCGCTCCTCGCTCAGGGACCGAAGCTTTCGGTTCCTGAGCGAGCGAAGCGAGACGAAGGGCGCTAACGCGCCTCGAGGTCGTGGAGTCTCGTCCAGAAGTGGTGGAGGCCGTGCTCCGAAAGTGTGGCCGAGGCGCCGAGCGTCTCGAACAGCGCGCGCACGGCATCGCCGGCCAGCGGCAGCAGGCCGGCGGCCACGGCTTCAGCATCGGCGACGGATGCTTCGCCCGAGGCAGCACGCCGCAGCACCGACTCCGCGGCGGCAGACGCCACGGCCGAACGGGCGGCGGAATCGGCGAGAACCCGCAGGAACTGGGGGTCGTCGGCCGCGCGCTCGCTGTTGCCGTGCTGCTGGCGGCGGGTGCGTGCGGCGGTCTGCGCGGCGCCCGTTTCGGTGACCTCGGCGATCAGCGCGGCGAGGTCGAGCACCAGCCCCAGGGCCCGGGCACCGGCGCCGTCGTTCCACGGTGCCCCGAGGTCGGCGGCGCGGTCGGATGGCAGGGTGGGGGCGGACATGATGCTCCTCGGAGAAGATGCTCGCGAGACGAGCGGGGCGGGATGCTCCGACTGTAGCGAACGGCATCCGTCCCGAACGTCATGCGCGTTAACAGGGCCGCCCGTCGACCCCGGCGCTGGATACGCTGAAGCCATGACCTCCCGTCCGTTCGGCTCCCTGGATTGGGCGCGGAGAACCCCCGGAATCCCGGCGCTCCTCGACGAGATCCGCCAGGCGAGCATCGCCGATGCCCCCGAGCTCCCGCAGAGCTTCTTCACCCGTCTCGCCGCTGCCGGCTTCGGCCGCATCCGCGTTCCCGTCGCCGAGGGCGGCCTCGGCGGCAACGTGCTCGACCTGCTCGACGCCCTGCTCGCGATCGCCGCCGCCGACTCGAACCTCGCGCAGGCCTGGCGCACGCACGTGCTCGCCACCGAGCGTCACGTGAAGTCGCCCGCCGGTGCCCTCCGCGACCGCTGGATCTCCCGCGTCGCCGCGGGCTCGATCATCGGCGGCGGCTGGACCGAGGCCGACGGGTCCGGCCCGAGCGTCTTCACCACCCGCCTGTCGACCGAGACCGGCATCCCGCGCCTCACCGGCCGCAAGTTCTACTCGACGGGCAGCCGCTACGCCGACTGGCTCGAGTACAGTGCGGTCGACGATGCCGGCGACCTCGTGATCGCCGCCCTGAAGACGGATGCCGAAGGCGTCACGCTCCTCGACGACTGGACCGGCTTCGGCCAGCGCGCCACCGCGAGCGGCACCACCGTGCTCGACGGCGCACCGGTCGACCCCGACGACGTCGCCCCGTGGCAGACGCAGCACCTCGGCACGCCGGGGTGGCAGCAGATGATCCTGCTCGCCGTGCTGGTCGGCATCGGTGAAGGGGCTCGTGCTGCGGCATCCGATCTCATCGATCAGATCGATCGGGCGCACGGCGGCTCGCCGATCCTCGTGCTCGAGGGATACGGGCGGATCAGCGCGCTCGTCGCTTCGGCGCGCGCCTCGCTCGGTGAGATCGGTCGCCTCAGCGAGATCGCGCACCAGGCGATCATCGCCGGAGATGCCGATGCCGAGACCCTCGCCGACGATGCAGTCAACGCCGTCTTCCAGGCGCAGGCCACGATCGTGCCGCAGGTGATCGAGGCCGCCGACAAGCTGATGACGCTGCCGGCGCTGCTCGACGGTGATTCAGACGCTGTCGCCGAGGCGCAGAACCTCCGTCAGTCGCTGCGCCTCGACCGCTTCTGGCGCAACGCCCAGACCCTCTCGACCCACAACCCGGTGCTGCACCGGCTGCGCGCGATCGCCGACCGCGAGATCTACGCGATCGACCGCATCGCCGAACCGGCCGAGCGCGAGGTGGCCGTCGCCCAGTCGATCGCCGACGGCATCCGGCCTCTGACCGTCGTCCGGCTCGACGCCGCGCTCGCCGCGCGCCTCACCGCCGACCCGCGCTCGCTCGACGCGGTGGCTGCGGCGTTCGGCGGCCGCGAACCCGTGCTGTTCCAGTTCGACGAGCGCCCCGGTGCGCACTTCGACGCAGCCGTCGCGATCGCGACGCTGCTGCACCGCCTGCCGTCGGCGTGGTTCGCCGTCGGCACCGGCGACCTGTCGCTCACCGGCCACCCCTACAACCTCGCCCGGCGCATCGCCTCGCTCGAGCAGCTCTCGGGCGGACGCACCGCCTGGGTGCTCGATGACGGCGCCACCGAGATCGAGGAGCAGCGCGACCGCATCCGGGTGGTGCAGCAGCTGCTGCGCACCTGGCCGCAGGAGTCGATCGCCGCGGATGCCGGTGCCCGCCACTTCGCGCAGACCGAGAGCATCCGTCGCATCAACGCCGACGGCGCGTACCCGACGGCCGGTCCGCTCAACGTGCCGAGCAGTCCGCAGCACCTGCCGGTGTTCGTGTCGTCGCGCCGATTCGACGACGTGCACCGCTACGTCGACCTGCTCGTGCGCGACGACGCCTGGGTGCTCCCGTACGCGGATGCCGACGGCCACGCGCTCGCAACCGGCCACGCGGTGAGTGACATCGACGGACTGCTCGCGATCGCGAGCGCGTTGCCCGTCATCGCCGACGGTGCGGACGCCTCGGCGGATGCCGAACCGCAGACCCTGCGCGCCCGGCTGCGGTTGCCCGCGCCGGCCCTGTACGAGCTCCCCGGAGCATCCGCCCGCTTCGAGCGCGGCAGCGAGACGGAGGCGTCATGAGCGACGAGAACCGCCTGCTCACGGTCAATATCAACGTGCTCGGGGTCGGGCAGCGGCCCGCCGCCTGGCGCGCACCGGACATCCGCCCCGACGCGATCGTCGACCTCGCGCACTGGCAGAACGTGGCGCGAGTCGCCGAGCGCGGTCTGGTCGACGCGATCTTCCTCGCCGACCGCCCCGCGATCACCGACCCGCGCAGCCGTCCGGTGCAGTACCTCGACCCGGGCGTGCTCGTGCCGGCGATGGCGGCGGCGACCGAGCACCTCGGCTTCGTGGCGACGGCATCCACCACTCTCAACGAGCCGGTCGAACTCGCCCGCCGCCTGTGGGCGCTGCACACCGCGACGCAGGGGCGCTTCGCGTGGAACGCCGTCACCAGTTGGGACGTCGAGGCCGTGCGCAACTTCGGCATCACCGAGGTGCCCGAGCGCGCGGTGCGCTACGCCCGTGCCGAGGAATTCGTCACCGTCATCAAGCGGCTGTGGGAGACCGCCGGGACGTCGGACGTGGTCGACCACGAGGGGTCGTTCTCGGTGCACGCCGGGCTCGAGATGGAGGCCCTCGTTCCCGAGCGCCCGGCGATCGTGCAGGCCGGCGGGTCGGAGCCGGGCTGGCGCCTCGCGGGGCTCGTCGCTGACGGCGTCTACTCGGTCGACCACGACCCGGCATCCGCGGCCGAGCACCGTCAGAAGATCCGTTCGTACGCGGTCGAGGCCGGGCGCTCGGCCGACGACGTGCGCGTCTTCCCGGGGCTCGCGGTCGTGATCGGCAGCACCGAGCAGGAGGCCTGGGACCGCTTCGACCACTGGGAGCACCTCGCCCCCGCGACCTACAGCCTCAACGAGCTGTCGAAGGCGCTCGGCGCGGACTTCTCGGGACTCGACCTCGACGCGCCGGTGCCCGCGCAGATCCTCGCGGATGCCGAGGCGCAGGATGCCGGATGGTCGGCCGCGTACCGCCGCGTGCTGATCGAGCGCATCCGGTCGGAGCAGCCCACGATCCGCCGCCTGCTGCGCGACTTCGGCGGCTACGGGCAGCGGTTCCTCGCCGGCACGCCCGAGCAGATCGCCGACACGATGGAGGAGTGGTTCCGCGCGGGTTCGGCCGACGGTTTCAACATCATGCTCGACCTGTTCCCGTCGGGGCTCGAGGACTTCGTCGACCAGGTCGTTCCCGAGCTGCAGCGCCGCGGGATCTTCCGCCGCGAGTACGGCCAGGGCGGGGTGCTGGAACGCTTCCGGAGGCCGTAGCGCTTTTCGCGTTTCGCAGATGTGCGTCGATTTCGGATGCTTTACGTCCAGGCATCCGAAACGCCTACACATCTGCGCATGGCCGCGCGATGGCCTCGCTCACCCGGTTCCTGAGCGAGCGGAGCGAGACGAAGGGCCCGCCCCGCGTTGCCCCGGTATCCTCCCTAGACATGGACACCCCGAACGGCCGCGAGTTGAGCGCGCGCGAGCGCGAGGTACTGGTCGCGATGATCACGCACGCGCAACCCTCCGCCGGTTCGTCCGGCTCGTTCGGCGCGAGCGAGCGTGCGGCACTGCTCGCGACCGTCGACGACGTGCGCGCGTGGGGGAGATGCGGATGCGGTCGCTGCCCCTCGATCGATCTCGGTGATGCTTCCGGCGAGTACCCCAGCACCGGCGCGCGCGTCGTGCTCGATGGGTGGCGGGGGACGGAGGGTCTGCTGCTTTTCATCGACAACGGATTGCCGACGTACCTCGAGCAGTACAGCGCGAGCGACGACGTCTTCGACGAGTTCGTCCCGGTGAGCGAGATCGAGTACCACTGACCTGCGGATGCCGTGGGGTGGTGCCCTTCGTCTCGTCGCTGCGCATCCTCGCTCAGGAACCGGTCCCTGAGCGAGCGCAGCGAGAGGAAGGGTGCCCAACCGGTTCCTGAGCGAGCGCAGCGAGAGGGAGGATGCCCGCCCGGTTCCTGAGCGAGCGCAGCGAGACGAAGGGCTCAGACCTGGTCGAAGCGCCCCGACCCGGCGAACGCCGGCGTTCCGGAGGCGATGGACGCAGACGCCCCGAGGCCGAACGCGGCGCGGGCGCCCACGGCATCCGCATCACCGTCGTCACCGAGCACGGGAGCCGTTCCCCACACCGGCACCTCGTCGCCGGAGAGCACCACATCGACCCCCGGCGAGGCCGACCCCGAAGGCGACAGCAGCACCGTCACGGGCTTGTCCGACACATCGACCGGCACCGTCAGCGGCCCACCGATCGAGGGGAACTCCGGGTCCGAGATCCGCACGATCCGCGCATCATCGACGTACACCCCGGCCTCGCTGTCGCCGACCATCGCATCGAGCGGCCACGATTCGAACAGTCGCGAGATCAGCGCCAGCTCCGGCGCCGACGTCCCGGCCAGCCCGACCCGCCGCCCGTGCAGGTTCGAGAGGGTAGCGATGTTCCGGCCGAGGTTGATCGGATGCTGCCGCTCACCGATGATCGGCACCACGACGACCCGCTGCGTGATCGCGAGCAGCGCCCCCGCAGCGGCGGTGCGATCCGGCCCCGGGCCGGCGAGATCGCCGAGCAGCAGCACGTCGGCACCGGCATCCAGTTCCGCACCGAGCGCAGCCCGCGATGCGCGCCCCGCTCCGGAGCGAACCGCGAAGGCGGCGAGGGTGGCGTCGTCGACGCGCAGTACACGGGTCATCAGCGGGCCTCTCTCATCCAGCGGGTGAACGGCACATCGCCCGGCGAGGCGAGCAGACCACGCGCCTTCAGCACCGGCGTCACGTGCTCGGCGAACTCGCGCAGGCCCCACGGGTTGGTGTCGAACAGCAGGTTGAAACCGTCGGCGGCGCCGGCTTCCACCCAGTCGGTCATGATGTCGACGAGCCGCTCGGGCGAGCCGACGAAGAGCTGGTGCCCGAAGCCGGCGAAATATCGCAGCAGCTCGCGCACGGTGAGGTTGCCGGCAGCGCCGTAGGCGGCGATCGCCTTGCGGAACCCGATCGGCGCGGCCGACGGGTCGCCCGACAGTCGCTGGATCTCGCCCTCGGCCGGGGCGTCGAGGTCGAGACGCGAGCCGTCGATGCCGAACATCGCGGTGAAGCGCTTGAGCACGTAGCCGTCGGGGCTGCGTTCGTGGATCGTCAGGAAGCGGCGCTCGGCCTCCTCCTCGGTCGAGCCGACGACGAGGTGGATGCCGGGCAGCACCAGTGGCGCGGGCCGCCCGAGTTCTGCCGAGCGGCGCCGCAGGTCGAGCCGGTTCTCGGCCGCGGTCTCCTTCACGGTCTCGGCGGCGAACACGGCCTCGGCACTCGCGGCGGCGAGCTGACGCCCACGCGGCGAGCCGCCGGCCTGCACGACGAGGGGTGCGACGTCGGGCAGCAGGGCGCGGATCGCGGGGTCGACGCCCAGATCGCCGCGACGGATGCTGTCGCCGAAGTACTCGCCCTCGTGCACATACTCGGTGTCGTCCTGCACGGCGGCGAGGAAGGCCGTGTACGCATCGACGAACTCCTCGGCGCGGGCGTAGCGCTCCTCACGCCCGGGGTCGGCGTCGTATCCGAAGTCGGTGACGGCGGGGCCGGTGACGCCCGTGACCACGTTCCAGCCGAACCGCGAGCCGCTGAACGCGCTGACGCTCAGCAAGCGGCGGGCGAGCTCGACCGGATCGTTCGTGCTCGACGAGACCGTCGAGATGACGCCGAGACGTTCGGTCTCGGCGGCGACGGTGGCAAGCGCCGCCAGGGGTTCGAGGAGCCGGCTCGGGCGGATCGCCGGGTTCGACGCGAGGCCCGGGGTGTCGGCGAGGAAGATCGCGTGGATGCCGGCGTCCTCCGCCGTGCGGGCGGCATCGCGCCAGAAGTCGGCACCGAACACGCGCAACGGGTCTTCGCCCGGGGCGCGCCAGGCACCGGCATCCGTCCCGTAGTCGTAGACGTTCGCTCCGATCACGAGGGGGCGGGTCATCGGGCGGGCTCCTTCACGTCGGCGGGGGTGGGTGCAGGTGCGGATGCCGGGACGGTTGCCGCGAGCCGCCCCGTGCCCACGTACCAGATCTCGGGCAGGTCGCTGCCGACCAGCGCCCGCTCACCGAGCGCGCGGGCCTTGAGGTGCACGGGGTTGTGGTTGCTGAGCGTGCGGGCGTTGCGCCAGTGCCGATCGAGCGCGAGGCGGCTGTCGACGAGCGAGCCGCCACCCAGGTCGAACACGCTCTGCGCGGCCTGCAGCACGAGCGTCGGCACGGTGATCTGCGCGCGGGTGACGGCGAGGTGTCCGTCGCCGGTCTGCTCGTCGAGCGGGCGGTCGAGGTCGGCCCCCAGCAGTGCCGCCGCGGCGCGCACGGATGCGACCACTGCCTGAGCGAGACCGTCGAGTGTGCCGATGCGCTCCTGCAGCTGCGGGTCGTCAGCGGGCACCGCGGTCGAGGCGTGGCTGAAGTTGCGCGTGCGCGAGCGCAGCCACGCGATCGCATCGTCGCGCGTACGCAGCGCGATGCCCGCGAGCGTCGCGAGGTGCGTGAGCTGCAGCACGGCGTCGAGGTTGCCGAGCCGGTCGGTGCGCGACCCCTCGCCCACGCGCACGCGCGCCGGGTCGACGACGACATCGGTGAACGCGACCGTGCCCGAGGTCGTGAGGCGCTGGCCCACACCGTCCCAGTCGTCGTACAGCACGACGCCCTCGGCATCCGCTGCCACGACCGCGACCAGGTGGCGGCCGTCCTCGTCGGAGGCGAGCACCGAGATCCGGTCGGCGTAGCCGGTGCCGGTCGCGTAGGCCTTGCGGCCGTTCAGACGCAGGATGCCGTCGGCGTCCCTGCGCAGCGTCGTTCCCACCGTGCCGATCTCTCCGGCGCCCTCGGTGGTCGCCCCGGCGAAGAGCAGACCGGCGGCGATGTCGTCGGTCGCGGCATCCGTCTCGCCGCGGGCGATCGCGCGGGCGGCGCGGTCGCTGGTGGTGAAGTGCGTGCGCAGACTCTGCGTGACGTTCGCGTCGGCACGGGCGAGGAGGATCTGCAGGTCGACGAGCTGCGGGTACGTGAGCCCCGCGCCTCCGGCCGAGACCGGCAGGCGCGCCGCCGTGAGTCCGAGGCGCGCGAGCTCGCGCACGTCGGCGCGGAGCCCCCGCTCGGGGTCGCGGTCGTGATCGCGCGCCGGTGACTCGGCGGCGATGCGGGCGATGACCTCGTCGATCTCGGCGGCGTTCGGTCGGGCGTACCCGACGTCGGCGACTGAGGTGAACGCGAGCAGATCCTCCGGCATCCGTCAGTCCGTTCCGTCGGCGGCCGTCGCCGGGGCCGTCGCTCCCGACGGGCCGGAGTTCGGCCAGCCCGCGGGCGCCGTGCGACCGGCCGGGTCGAGCCCCGGGCGCGTGCGACCGTAGGCGAGCGCGTGCACGAAGCGGCGGCGGAACTCGGTCAGGTCGAACGAGGTCACCGCACGGGTCGAGGCGCCCGCTGGTGTGCCCCACACCAGCGGCAGGCCGTCGCTCGTGAGCGCGACCCGGGTCGCGAGCGAACCCGCGGCCGGGGTGAAGTCGACCGGACCCTCGATCCAGCCCGTCACGATCTCGGGGCGGTGCAGGATCACCGACGACAGTCCGTCGTGGGCGGCCGAGATCCGGCGCCCCCACTTGTACTGGTAGAAGTCGTTGTACGCGTCGAGGATCGTGCCCGCGAAGTGCGCGGCCGGCAGGTCGGAGCCGAGCAGGAGCGCCGTGACGTCCTCTTCGAGCAGTGCCTGCGAGGTCACGTTGACGCCGACCATGATCACGTTGCCGTTGTTCACGGCGCCGAACACGGCCTCCGCGGCTGCGCGGTCGTTGTTCGTGTTCGCGTCGGTCACAGTCGGGGTGCCGGGTGCCGGGTACGGACCCGCGCCGCCCATGATGACGACCGAGCGGAACTTCAGGAACAGCTCCGGGTCCTTCTCGAGCGCCAGAGCGATGTTGGTGAGCGGTCCGAGCGGGTGCAGGTCGATCTGTCCCGGGTGCTCGTTCGCGATGCGCACGAGGTAATCGGCCGCAGACTCCTGCTCGAGCGTCGGCTCGGGGCGCTCGAAGCCGCGGTCGCCCAGGCCGTCGTGGCCGTGCACGAACCAGGCGATCGACGGGTCGCCGTCGAGCGGACCGCTCGCGCCGAGGTAGATCGGGATGCGCGGGGCATCCGCCACATCGAGCACGTACGCGACGTTGCGGGCCGAGTCCTCGACCGCGCAGTTTCCGTAGATCGTCGTGATGCCGACGATCTCGACGTCGGGCTGGGCCAGTAGATAGAGCAGGGAGTGGGCGTCGTCGATCCCGGTGTCGGTGTCGACGACGATCCACTGCTTGTCGGGGGCGAAGTCGGGCATGCGCGCGGCTCTCAGTGCTGGTGCTGGTGAGCGGGCTCGGCGAGCTTGAACGCCAGGCGTCCGTGCGCGAAGCCGCCACCCGCACGGATCGCGGTCGCGACCCACGCGGCCTCGGCCAGCTCGGCCTCGTCGGCACCGGCCGCGACGGCCTTCTGCGAGTGCGCGTCGATGCAGTACACGCACTGCGTCGTGATGCCCACGGCCAGCGCGATCAGTTCGCGGTACTTCAGCGGGATCGCTCGCGACTCGTCGGGGGCGAAAACGGCGCTGTCGAATGCCGCGAACGCCGCGAGGATGTCGGGGGTGTGCTCCTTGTAGACCTTCGTGTAGGTCTTGTCGGCTTCGCTGTCGAAGTAAGCGCTCATGCTCTGCTCTCTGCTGTCGGGTGGGTCTACCGCGACGCTATGGCTCCCCGGCATCCGCCCGCACGTTCGAGTGCAACACGAGGTCATCCGGCGGGATGGTCCTCCTGCAGACGCTGCGGACCCGCGCCGAGGCTGCCGAGCGCGTCATCGGGGTTCAGCAGACCGCACGCCTTCATCGACAGGCATCCGCAGCCGATGCAACCGGTCAGTTCGCGTTCGAGCCGTTCGATGCCCTCGCGGCGCTTCTCGAGCGCGCGCTTCCAGCGGCGCGAGGCGCGCTGCCAGTCGTCGTGGCTGGGGGTTTCGGTGAGCGGCACGTCGGCGAAGGCCGACTGCACGTCGGCCAGTGGGATGCCGAGGCGCTTCGCCACCGCGATCAGCGACACCCGCCGGATCATGTGCCGGGGGTAGCGGCGTTGGTTGCCGGGGGTGCGGTACGAGGCGATGAGGCCGATCGACTCGTAGAAGTGCAGGGCGGATGCCGCGACCCCGGTGCGCCGGGTCATCTCGCCGATCGAGAGCGGTTCGTCGGCGGTGTGCGCGGGGTCGGGGTGTGAGGCCATCGTCGTCCTCCCGCATGCTGTGGCTCGGAGCCCGCCGAGCCGGGCCCCGCGGATTTGACCTAAAGTGTACTTGAGGTTTTAGCGTGGAACGCTGACCCGAAGGAAGCCCTGATGACCTATGTGATCGCCCTGCCGTGCGTCGACGTCAAGGACCGCGCGTGCATCGACGAGTGTCCCGTCGACTGCATCTACGAGGGTGAACGGTCGCTCTACATCCACCCGGACGAGTGCGTCGACTGCGGGGCGTGCGAGCCGGTGTGCCCGGTCGAGGCGATCTTCTACGAGGACGACCTGCCTGACGAGTGGCAGGACTACTACAAGGCCAACGTCGAGTTCTTCGACGAGGTCGGATCCCCCGGGGGCGCGGCCAAGGTCGGCATGATCGCGCACGACCACCCGCTGATCGCCGCACTTCCCCCGCAGGAGGGTGCCGAGTGAGCACCGCAGCATCCGTTCCCGGCGCCCCGGCGTCTGGTGTTCCGGCATCGACCGGCACCGGCATCCCCGTCCCGACCGCCGTCGGCGAGGGGCTCAAGGCCGCGTTCCGCACGCACCCCGCGGGCGTCGCGATCATCACGGCGGCGACCCCCGAGGGCCCCGTCGGACTCACCGCGTCGAGCGTGGCATCCGTCGCCGTCGACCCCGCGGCCATCGTCTTCTCGGTCACCCGCGCGACCGGCAGCGCCGGGGGACTCCTCTCGGCCGACACGTTCGTCGTGCACCTGATCGACGACGACCACTCCGCCCTCGCGCAGAGCTTCGCCGTCAGCGGCTCCGAGCGCTTCACGCCCGAGCAGCAGTGGAGCACCCTCCCGACCGGAGAGCCGTACCTGCCCGCGGCGCGCTTCGCCCTGCGCTGCCGCGCGATCCAGACCGTGCCCGTCGGAACCTCGAGTGTCGTGATCGCCGAGGTGCTCGAGGTGTACTCGGGCCCGCAGGGCCGCCCCCTCGTCTACGTCGACCGCACCTTCCACAGCATCCCGCACCGGCCCTGACGCGGGCCCGAGTGGCTTTCGAATCGCTCACCTTGCAGTTTTGAGAGCCCGAAGTCTACGAAGTGCGCGATTCGAAAGGCTGGTGGTGGCGGCATCCGCGACCGCCCGTGCATAACTCCTCAGAATCGGGCGTCGCCGCCCCGATTCCGGCCCGAAACTCCCCGGAACGCGCGTTCTCTCCGGAGTTATGAACCGCACGCCTCCGGCACCCGTTACGTACCCGGATTTCGAATCGCTCACTTTACAGTTCTGAGCGCCGGAAACGACGAAGTGAGCGATTCGAAAGACGGACGACGGATGCCGCCTCACACCGCCGCGGTCGAACCCCGCTCCGTGAGCACGAACGGCAGATCGGCGGGCGGCACGGAGCCCACACCGAGTCGCGCGAGCACCGTCGCGGCCGCCCGCTCGCCCTGCTGCAGCGGGAACTGATCGACCGTCGTCAGCCCGAAGATCTCGCCGAGCTCGTGCCCGTCGATGCCGATCACCGAGAGGTCCTCCGGCACCCGCAGCCCGTGATCCCGCGCCGCGAGGATCGCCCCGATCGCCATCTCATCGGATGCCGCGAACACCGCGGTCGGCCGCGAACCGTCGCCCGTCAGCAGTTGCGTCGCGGCGCGCAGTCCGCCCGCGATCGTGAAGTCCGCCGCCACCACGAGTGACGGGTCGACCGGAATGCCCGCATCGGCCAGCGCCTCTTCGAATCCCCGGCGACGGTTGGTGGGCACGTGGAACTCGTTGTCGAACTCGGGTCCGGCTCCGATGTACGCGATCTCGCGGTGCCCCAACCCGATCAGGTGCTCGGTCGCGAGGCGGGCGATGCCGAGCTCGTCGACCGTGAGCGTGTCGAGCGTCGGATGCGGTCCGCCGATCGCGATGATCGGCAATCCCAGCTCGAGCAGCCGCCGCGTCTCGTCGTCGTCGAGCCGGATCGACACGGCGATCACGGCATCCACTCCCTGGCGTCGCAGGAAGGTGTCGAACACGTGCCGCCGCGTCTCGCGATCGGGGGTGATGTTGTAGAGGGTGATGTCGAAGCCGGCACGCATGAGCGCCGACGACACCCCCGACAGCACGGTGCTGAAGAACCAGCGATCGAGGTACGGCACGATCACGCCGACCGTGCGGGTGCGCCCGGAGGCCAGGCTCGACGCGCGCGACGACACCACGTACCCGAGGCTCTCGGCGGCGCCCAGAACCCGCGCCCGGGTGTCGTCCGACACCTTGCCGCGCCCGCTCAGCGCGCGTGAGACGGTCGCCGTCGAGACACCGGCCAGTCGTGCCACGTCGTCGATGCTCGCCATCGCGCCACCTTTCGAAAGGGAAGATCGGATGCCGGGGCCGCACGCGAGCGCGACCCCGGCGAGAGCGGGTCAGCCCCGCGTGAACCAGACCGTCGTGTCGACGGGAAGGCCCGACCCCGCGAACGGCTGGCTCTTCACGAGGAACGTCGCGTCGGCCGGCAGCGCGAGCGGTGCGGTGCCGAGGTTCGCGACCACGTGCACGTCGCCGCGGCGGAAGGCGACGGCATCCGCACCGAAGTCCTCCCAGATCAGCGAACCCGATCCGAAGCCGTGCGACCGGCGCAGCGCCAGCAGCTCGGTGTAGAGGGAGAGCGTGGAGCTCGGGTCGGCGGCCTCGACGTCGCGCGCGTAGGTCGCCCACTCGTCCGGCTGCGGGAGCCACGACAGACCGGTCTCGTTGAAGCCGAAGGCCGGGGCGTCCGCTTCCCAGGGTAGCGGCACGCGGCATCCGTCGCGTCCGTACCGCTCGTGCTTCGTGCGGAACCAGGTCGGGTCCTGGCGGTACTCGTCGGGGATCTCCATGGCTTCCGGCAGGCCCAGTTCCTCGCCCTGATAGAGGTACGACGAGCCGGGAAGCGCGAGCATGAGGGTCGTCGCCGCGCGGGCGCGGGCGAGGCCGATCACGGCGTCGGGCTTGTTCGGGGTTTCAGGTCCGATGCCCTCGCCCTGCGGGTTGTCGACGGTGAGTGCGAGGCGTGAGGCGTGGCGCACGACGTCGTGGTTCGAGAGCACCCAGGTGCTGGGGGCGCCTACCGCGCCGAAGTCGTCGAGCGATTCGCGGATGACGTCGCCGAGCGCCTTCGCGTCCCACGCCGTCATGAGGTACGGGAAGTTGAAGGTCTGGTGCATCTCGTCGGGGCGCACCCACAGCGAGGTCTTCTTGAGGGTCGGCAGCCAGGCCTCGCCGCAGAGGGCGCGGTCGCCGTCGTATTCGGCGAGCAGCTTGTGCCAGTCGCGGTAGATGTCGTGCACGCCGTCCTGGCCCCAGTACGGCACGTTCGCCTCGCCACCGCCCATCGAGTCGGCGTCCGTCGGCGGGGTGTAGTCGGGCAGGCCGTCGGCCTTGATCATGCCGTGCGCCACGTCGACGCGGAACCCGTCGACGCCGCGGTCGAGCCAGAAGCGCAGGATGGAGCGGAACTCCTCGCGCACCTCTTCGTTGGTCCAGTCGAAGTCGGGCTGGGTGGCGTCGAAGATGTGCAGGTACCACTGGCCGAGCGTGCCGTCGGCTTCGGTGACGCGCTGCCACATGCCGCCGCCGAAGACCGACTCCCAGTTGTTCGGGGGGAGTTCGCCGTTCTCGCCCTTGCCGTCGCGGAAGATGTAGCGGGCGCGCTCGCGGCTGCCGGGGGCTGCGGCGAGAGCCTGCTGGAACCACACGTGCTGGTCGGAGGAGTGATTGGGCACCAGGTCGACGATCACGCGGATGCCGCGGGCATGGGCTGCCTCGAGCATGGTGTCGAAGTCGGCCAGGGTGCCGAAGAGCGGGTCGACGTCGCGGTAGTCGGCGACGTCGTAGCCGGCGTCGCGCTGCGGGCTGGTCATGAAGGGGCTCAGCCAGATCGCGTCGACTCCGAGGTCCTTCAGCGAGTCCAGCCGACTGGTGATGCCGGGGAGGTCGCCGATGCCGTCGCCCGAGGCGTCGGCGAAGGAGCGGGGGTAGATCTGGTAGATGACGGCGCTGCGCCACCACTCGGATCCGGGCGCGGCGAACTGTTCGATTTCAGGCATCCCCCGAGCCTAGTGCAAGCGCTTGCATTCGCTCGCACGTCGCCGGCCGGGAGTACTCTGACGGCACCATCACAAGGAGGCGTCGCCATGGTTCCCGAGGTCAACTACTGGGCCGTTCTGCTGGCCACCCTCTCGAGCATGATCGTGGGCTCGATCTGGTACTCGCCGAAGGTCTTCGGCACCCGTTGGTCGAAGCTCGCGAACGTTGACATGGATCGCCCTGCCGCCACCGCGGTCTGGCCGATCATCACGACGGTGATCGTGAGCTTCATCACCGCGTGGGTGCTCGCCGGAGCATCCGCCATCGCCTGGCATTTCTACGGCGGATCCTGGTTCTGGGGCGCCGTGATCACGGCGGTCACCTTGTGGGCGGGCTTCACGGCGGCGCGCTTCATCACGCACGACGCCTTCGAGGGGCGGTCGACGCGGCTGACCACGATGAACATCGGGCACGAGCTCGTGACCGTGGTCGTGATGGCGGCGATCATCGGGGTGTGGCCTCCGGCGATGACCGTGTAGCCCGCGCGAGGCCTGGCCGGTTATCCACAGATTTGGGTATACCGGTTCGGGCTTTCTCCCCGTCGCTACGCTGGCTCGGCACCGACCTGCGGTGCGCAGCGACAGGGGGTCGGGGTGAGCAGGATTCAGGCGGATGCCGGAGTCGACTATCGGGTGGATCCGGACGGGGTCCTCGGGTTGATGGCGGCGCTGGATGCACTCGGCGGGGATTTCCAGTCCGCGCATCGCGAGATTGACAGTGCGGCGGCGGACGGGCCCGCATCGCTGACGGTCGACGGGCGACGAGCGGTCGCGAACGCCTGGCGCACTTTCATGGAGGACCGCCGCATCGTGCCCGGCGCCGTCATGTACTCGATCAGCGCATCGGCGAAGGGGGTGGGCGATGCCACCGTGGTGATCGTCACCGGCGATGAGCAGATGGCCCAGGATCTCGTCGCGGCGAGCTTCGGTGTGGACGTCGTCCTATGAGCGCGGTACGCAGCGAACTGCCGCTGCTGCTCGACCCGACGACGCTCGAAATGCTGGGGACCCAGGTGTTCACCGCCGCAAGCACCCTCGCCAACGCAGCGAACGAGGTGAACGACCAGTGGAAGCGACTGCCCGAGGTGTTCGTCGTCGAAGACGCCGGGATCGCAGAGACGATGCTCGACGGTCCCGCGACGACTGCGGCGGAATTTCTCGAGGCGATGAAGTCGGCACGCCGGGTGCTCGACGAGTTCACGGCGACCACGATCCCCGCGTTGCAGAAGCGGCGCGACGAACTCGAAGCCCGCATCGTGACCGTGAACCAGGAGCACGAGACGGCGCAGTCCGGGCTCGAATCGGCGAATGCCGCGTATTGGCGGTCGTACGAGACCGACCCGGTTTCCGACTCGACGCGGCTCGCGGGCGAGGCGCAGACCGACGCCACGGATGCCTGGAACGATGCGCAGAATGCCGTCATCGCCCTCGAAGCCGACATCCGCGTCTTCCGTATCGACGTCGAAGCGGCCGAGGACTTCCTCGCCTCGGATCTGAAGGGGATCAGTGGAGGAGACGATCCGCGCGGAGCCTGGGGCGTGCCGGTCACCAGCACACAGAGCTCTTGGGGTGATACCTCCGCGCCCTACCCGGGCGGTCCCGTGCACGATGAGTCGTTGGCCGACCGACTGCGGGGAGACATGTCGGATGCCGTGGCGGCCCGGATCGCGGCGCTCGGTCGGGAGAACCCCGACGAGGTGAAGACGTGGCTCGACGCGCATCCGGACTTCGCGGGCACGGTCGGCTTCGTCGACGTCGAGCGCGCGGGCGACCTCTGGGATCAGCTCGTGAACGGTTCGGTTCGGGGCGACGACGGGGCGTGGACGTCGGGTCCACTCGCGGTGCTGCTCGGATCGGCGCCCGCGCTCATCGGCAACCTCAACGGCATCCCCGCGGGGGCGAAGGATCAGTTCAATCGGGCGGAGTTGGGGCGGCTGCTCGATGGGGAGTTGACGGAGGATCAGCGGGCGAAGTTGGAGAGTGTACAGGATCTGCTGAATCGTGGCGGGCAGAACAACAACCCCGACATTGATCTCTTGTCGCTCTTCCTCGAGACGAATGACGCGAGTCCACGAGTGAGCCTCGGATTCGGCGATGTCGACTCGGCTGACCAGATCACAACGCTCACTCATGGCATCGCTACCGACACGGGGCAGGTCGATGAGTGAGCGGAGAGTGCAGCGGCATTGCAGCGCACTACAGCACAGGAGCTTCTGCAGCGTGGTTCGTCGGCCGACACCGCGGTCGTCCTCTTCATGGAATGGGATTCGGGAACGCCGGGCAACGTCTGGGGACTGGAGAGACCGAAGGAAGGGGCGGAGCGGCTCGCGCAGCTCCTGCACGGGTTCGCGGCGACGAATCCCGGCGTCCAGCTCGACCTCGGCCTGCATTCCCTCGGAACCACGATGGGCACCGAGATGATCGTGAGCAATCCGGGGCTCGTGCAGAACGCCTGGCTCTACGGCTCGGCCGGTGTCACCGAGAGTACGGCGCGCGATCTGGAGAATCTCATCCGGCGCAATGAACTGAACCTGTTCGTCACACACGCCGATGACGACATCATCGCGCCGGTGGGACGCGTGGAGCTCTCCACGCACGACGTCGACCCGCGCACGGTAGCCGGAGCTGAGGAATTCAGTTCCGATGGCGGGTGGGTCGATGGCTACGGGAGCGGCGAAGGCGAGTGGGGCATGCGCGTCGAGGGCCACAACTCTCAGGCGAGCACCGAGTGGTACTACCGGATCGACGGCGTCATCGTCGTGCCGCCCTCACCGATCGTTCCGGGACCGATGCTTCTTCATCTTCTCGACGACGAGGCGATCGGATACCTCGACCCGCGCTCGGAGTCGTTCAAGCGGACGGTCGTCGAGCTCGCCGACGCGATCGTCCTTGCGGACGGAGTGCGGGGATGAGTGGGTCGAGACGCCGATCGATCGCGGCGATCATGATCGCTTCTGTGTTGATGACGAGTGGATGCGGGGCCCCGATGACGGAGGAAGAGTTGTTCGAGCAGGCGCGTGAGGTGAACTTCGCGTACAAGGCTCCGGTTGCGGACGTGCAGGTGAGTGTGTTCGACGGTGAGTGGCAGATCTGGGATTACGGTGATGCGCCGAAGAAATGTGGGGGCGATCAATACAAGTACGCGATGACGCGAACGACACCGGAAGGGTGGCGACTCGATAGCACCCCATTGGAGTTGGCGGAGGATGTGGCGGCGTGGTTGGACGAGAACGGGTGGTCGGATATCAAGACGCGGGGGTATTCGGGGGAGATCGCGGATGTTGTCGTCGAGGCGGAGTATCCGGAGAAGTACGTCGATCTTCTGATCGTGGATATCAGCCCGGGGGAGGTGTTCGACGCGGTGACGGTCTCGGCGACGTCGATGTGCCAGCCCGGGAGCTGGCGCGAGCTCGTCAGAGAACAGGTCCCCGGCTTCGCGGATAACGATCCGATCGAGCTCCACGACGATCGAAAGGCGGAGCAACCGACAGCGCCGTTGAGTTTCGGGTTCAACGATGACGGCACGCCGCGGTTCTGGGACGACGGCGAGTGACGCGGTCTCGGCGGGCGATTCTTGTTGCTGTGTCAGCAGTGCTCCTCGCATTCGGTCTGAGTGGATGCGGGGCCCCGATGACGGAGGAAGAGTTGTTCGAGCAGGCGCGTGAGGTGAACTTCGCGTACAAGGCTCCGGTTGCGGACGTGCAGGTGAGTGTGTTCGACGGTGAGTGGCAGATCTGGGATTACGGTGATGCGCCGAAGAAATGTGGGGGCGATCAATACAAGTACGCGATGACGCGAACGACACCGGAAGGGTGGCGACTCGATAGCACCCCATTGGAGTTGGCGGAGGAGATTGCGGCGTGGTTGGACGAGAACGGGTGGTCGGATATCAAGACGCGGGGGTATTCGGGGGAGATCGCGGATGTTGTCGTCGAGGCGGAGTATCCGGAGAAGTACGTCGATCTTCTGGTCGTCGATATCAGCCCGGGACAGGCATTCGATTCCGTGACGATTTACGCGACTAGCACATGCGAACCCGGTGACGCGCATACGATCTCGACCATGCGGCGTCCTGGTGACGGTGAGCGTGAGAAGTTGCCGGCTTCGGAGCATCCGACGGCGCCGCCGAGTTTCGGGCATACCGAAGACGGCAAGCGACGGTTCTGGGACGACGGCGAGTGACGCGGTCTCGGAGGGCGACTCTTGTTGCTGTGTCAGCAGTGCTCCTCGCATTCGGTCTGAGTGGATGTGGGGCCCCGATGACGGACGAAGAGTTGTTCGAGCAGGCGCGTGAGGTGAACTTCGCGTATAAGCACGCTGTCGCCGCTGTGCAGTTGGAGATCTTGGATGCTGGTTGGCAGATAAGTGCGTACGGGGATGCGCCGTGGGCGTGCCCGGGGGATGCGTCGAGGTACGAGTTCGATCTGACGCGGCGCACGCCGGAGGGGTGGCGGCTAGACGGGACGCCCCTGGAGTTGGCGGAGGATGTGGCGGCGTGGCTGGACGAGAACGGCTGGTCGGATATCAAGACGCGGGGGTATTCGGGGGAGATCGCGGATGTCGTGGTCGAAGCGGAGTATCCGGAGAAATACGTCGATCTTCTGATCGTGGACATCAGCCCCGGCGAGGTGTTCGACGCGGTGACGGTCTCGGCGACGAGCACCTGCGAGCCGGGCGATTACCTCGACATCGTTCGAGACCAGGTCCCTGGCTTCGCAGATAACGATCCGATCGAGCTCCACGACGAACGGAAGACCGAACACCCGACAGTGCCGTTGAGTTTCGGGTTCAACGATGACGGCACGCCCCGCTTCTGGAACGACAACGAGTGATCCCCCGCCCCTGAAATCCTTTCTCATACACGAGCAGAAACTGTAAGAAATCCCCTTCCCTCTCGCGCTCGGATTTGAGATGATCTTCGCGTGACCCTCGGGTCGCCCGTGTGATCCCCCGCACACGTGTCCTCTGCGAGAGGTCCCCCGCATGTCTCGTCCCCCACGCCGCGCCATCGGCTGGACGGTCGCCGTCGCGCTCGTCGCCACCGCTGTGCTCGCCGGCGCGGCATCCGCAGCCTCCGGCGACCTGACCACCACTGACGAAGCATCCGACCCCACTGCACCGGAGCCCTCCGTGTCGATCGCCCTCGCGTATGAGTTCCTCGACGCGCGCACCGACCAGTTCTGCGACGGCGAGGGCATGTGCCTGCCGCGCAGCTACGAGGGCGGGTTCTTCACCACCCCGAGCTGGGACTTCACGCCGTCGTTCGTCTACGACGACGCCCTCGTCATCATCGCCTACACCGCGCGTGGACTGCCCGACGACATCCGCCGTGCCGAGAGCATCGGCGAGGCCCTGCTCTTCGTTCAGGAAAACGACCCGATCGGTGACGGGCGCGTGCGCACGCACTACGAGCCCCACGGCATCCGTCAGGGCCGCATGGAGATCACCGGACCCGGCACGTTCACCGGCAACCAGGCCTGGGCGGGCCTCGCCCTCACCCGCCTCTTCCACGCCACCGGCGACCAGCGCTACCTCGACGGTGCGCTCGACATCGCGAACTGGATCCAGACGAACACCGCCGACATGGTGCGCGCCCCCTACGGCTACACCGGTGGGCAGACGGATGCCGGTGACTCGCTCCTCTGGAAGTCCACCGAGCACAACGCCGACATCGCCGGATTCTTCGGGCAGCTCGCCCAGCTCACGGGTGACACGGTCTGGGCCGATCGCGCCGCGGTGGCCGCGGACTTCGTCGCCGCGATGCAGAGCGCCGACGGGCACGTCGACACCGGCACGCTGCTCGACGGCAGCACGGTCAACACGCGCCCGATCCCGCTCGATGCGCAGACCTGGACCTCGATCGCCACGGGCGACCCCCGCTACGACGCTGCGCTCGACTGGACGCTCGCGAACCTCATCGGCACCGACGGTCCGTACACCGGCCCCGGCATCAGTGACGTCGACACCTCGAAGGTCTGGTTCGAGGGCGCCGGGCACCTCGCCCTCGCCCTGAAGCTGCGCGATGCCGCGGGCGATGCCGCCTACGCGGACATGCTGCTCGACAGCATCCGCCTCGGTCAGCGCGATGCGGAGAACGGTGACGGCAAGGGAATCGTCGCGACCTCGACCGACGGCCTCGACTCCGGCTTCGGCGACCTCTACTACGCGAGCCTGCACACCGGCGCCACCGCCTGGTACCTGCTCGCCGCTGCCGGCGACAACCCCTTCGCCCTCCCGGCCGACTGAGTGGCGGCATCCCGCTTTTGAATCGCTCACTTTGCGACCTTCGGGTGCCGGAAACGGCAAGGTGAGCGATTCAAAAACCCTCCCGCGTCGCCGACGGCGATGGGTGGCGACACTCCGGGGCTCGAAGGACGGATGCCGGACGCTGCGGTCGAATCCCTCCGACATCTGCCTCAGCCTTCGAATCGCTCACCTTGCGACTTTCGGGTGCCGAGAACCGAAAAGTGAGCGATTCGAAAGCCGGGGAGGACACCCCGGAAGGGTGTCGGAGCAAAAGAGAGGGGGCGGATGCCGAAGCATCCGCCCCCTTCGTCGAAGAAGTTACGCGGCGACGCGGGCGACCGCGGCGATCGCGCTCGTGAAGAAGGCGATGCCGTCGATGCCGGAGCGCATGGCCGCCGCGGTGTCGGGGCCGAAGCCGGCCTCGGTCGCGTGCTCGGGGTGCGGCATGAGCCCCACGACGTTGCCCGCCTCGTTCGTGATGCCGGCGATGTCGCGCAGCGAACCGTTGGGGTTGACGCCCGAGTAGCGGAAGGCGACGAGACCCTCGCCCTCGATGCGGTCGAGGGTCTGCTCGTCGGCGATGTAGCCGCCGTCGGCGTTCTTGAGCGGGATGATGATCTCCTGCCCGCGACGGAACTCGTTGGTCCACGCGGTGTCGGAGTTCTCGACCGTCAGCTTCTGGTCGCGACGGATGAAGTGCTGGTGGCTGTTGCGGATGAGTCCGCCGGGCAGCAGGTGCGACTCGACGAGCATCTGGAACCCGTTGCAGATGCCGAGCACGGGCATGCCCTTGGCTGCGGCATCCTTGACCTCGGCCATGATCGGCGACAGCGCGGCGATGGAACCTGCCCGCAGGTAGTCGCCGTAGCTGAAGCCGCCGGGCAGCACGAGGGCGTCGACACCCTCGAGGTCGTGCGCACCGTGCCAGAGGGCGACGGGCTCGGCGCCGGCGATGCGCACGGCGCGCTGCGCGTCGCGGTCGTCGAGCGAGCCGGGGAAGGTGACGACCCCGATGCGTACGGTCATTCGACGACCTCGATGCCCACGACGTCCTCGATCACGGAGTTCGACAGCACCTCGTCGGCGATGCGGGTCGCCTCGGCGAGCAGCTCGTCGGTGACTTCGCCCTCGACCGTGAGCTCGAAGCGCTTGCCGATGCGGACATCGGAGAAGCCCTCGACGCCGAGGCGTGCGAACGCTCCGGAGACGGCCTTCCCCTGCGGGTCGAGCAGTTCGGACTTGGGCATGACGTCGACGACGATGGTGGGCATGAACGGCTCCAGAAGTCGCGGGCAGGAAGGCGCGTCCAGTCTACCGCCACGTCTCGGGGCGGATTCGCCGCCGGGCGTGGCGTACAGGAGCGCGGCTCAGGCGTGGAAGACGGTGTGCAGATCGCCGATGAGCTCGCGGCCGCCGAGGCCGTCGATCTCGAAGAGCACCGAGATGCCGACGACGTGGCTGCCGAGCTCTTCGACGAGCTTGCGGCCGGCGGCGAGGGTGCCGCCCGTGGCGAGAACATCGTCGATGAGCAGCACGCGGGAGCCTGTGGGCAGGTCGTCGTGCATCTCGATCGTCGCGGTGCCGTATTCGAGGGCGTAGTCGACGGATGCCGCGGGGCGGGGCAGCTTGCCCGCCTTGCGGATCGGGATGAGTCCGGTGCCCGCGGCGATGGCGGCGGCGCTGGCGAGGATGAACCCGCGGGCCTCGATGCCGGCGATCACGTCGAACTGCCCGGCGAACGGTTCGATGATGGCCTCGGTCGTGACGCGGAGGGCTTCGGCGTCGGCGAGCAGCGGCGTGATGTCGCGGAAGATGATGCCGGGTTCCGGGTAGTCCGGCACGTTGCGGATCAGCGACTGGGCGCGGACGAGGGCGGGGGAGAGTTCGGCTTCGGGCACTGAGCAAGGGTACTCCCGGTCTCGACGGTGACGAAAACGGATGCTCTTGACAACCATGGGAGCGCTCCCATATCGTGACGGAAACGTCATGGGAGCGCTCCCATCGAGGAGCCCACGGCTCATGCACCATCCCGACGCACCACCGCACCCGCACCACCACCGCACCACCTCACAAAGGAGTGAACTGTGAACGCACGCGCCCGCCATCGGGTCCTCACGACCGCAGCCGTGGCATCCGTCTCGGCCCTCGCCCTCGCCGGCTGTTCCACCGGCGGCGGAGACGAGGGCGGCTCGAACGCCGACGAGGAGATCACCCTCACCGTCACCACGTTCGGCACCTTCGGCTACGACGACCTGTACAAGGAGTACGAGGACGCCCACCCGAACATCACCATCGAAGCCACCAACATCGACACCGGCGGCAACGCCCGCACCGACGCCTTCACCAAGATCGCGGCGGGCTCGGGCCTCAGCGACGTCGTCGCGATCGAGGAGGGCTGGCTCGGCGCCGTCATGGACGTCTCCGACACCTTCGTCGACCTGCGCGACTACGGCATCGAGGACCGCAAGGACGACTGGGTCGACTGGAAGTACGGACAGGCGACGGATGCCGAGGGCCGCGTCATCGGCTACGGCACCGACATCGGCCCCTCGGGCATCTGCTACAACGGTGCCGCGTTCGAGGCCGCCGGTCTTCCGAGCGACCGCGAGTCCGTCGCCGAGCTGCTGAACGGCGACTGGGAGAACTACTTCCAGGTCGGCGCCGACTACACGGCCAAGACGGGCAAGGCCTGGTACGACCACTCCGGCTTCGTCTGGAACGCCATGGTCAACCAGCTCGACGAGGGCTACTACACCGCCGACGGCGAGCTGAACGTCGAGGGCAACGACGAGCTGCAGGAGCGCTTCGAGCTGCTCGGCGCGGCGACCGAGGGCGGCCAGTCCGCCGCGCAGACCGCGTGGGACTGGAACGGCGGCAAGTCGTTCGTCGACGGCACCTTCGCGACCTTCGTCTGCCCGGGCTGGATGCTCGGCGTCGTGCAGGGGCAGGTCGAGGCCGGCGGCGGCGACGCGTCGACCGGCTGGGACTTCGCCGACGTCTTCCCCGGCGGAGCGGCGAACTGGGGCGGTGCGTTCCTGTCGATCCCGGAGTCCTCGCAGCACAAGGAGGCCGCGGCCGAACTCGCCGACTGGCTGACGCAGCCCGAGCAGCAGGTGAAGCAGTCGGCCGCCGCCGGCAACTTCCCCTCGACGATCACGGCGCAGGAGACCCTCGCCGCTGACGCGACCCCGAACGCGTTCTTCAACGACGCCCCCACCGGCGCGATCCTCGCGGAGCGCGCGAAGGGCGTGGTCGCGCAGTTCAAGGGAGCCGACGACTCGGTGATCCAGGAGAACGTCTTCGGCCCGGCGCTCAGCGCGCTCGACCGTGGCGAGACCGACACCCAGGGCGCCTGGGATCAGGCCATCTCCCTCCTGAACGACCTGGTCGGCTGACCGGCCCTTCGCCCTTCGTCTCGTCGCTGGCGCTCCTCGCTCAGGGACCGGTGTGTCCGGTTCCTGAGCGAGCGGGGACCGGTGTGTCCGGTCCCTGAGCGAGCGGAGCGAGACGAAGGGCCCACCGATCAAGGAACCCCATGACTCTCACCGCACCGCCCGCGCAGCAGCGGGTGGCGGCATCCGATCCGACAGCGGATGCTCCGCCGAAACGCTCCTGGCGCCATCGCGTCTCGCGATTCGACCAGAACGCCTCGCCGTACTTCTACATCTCGCCGTTCTTCCTGCTGTTCGGGCTGGTCGGTCTCTTCCCTCTGCTCTACACGGTGTACGTCGCCGTGCACGAGTGGGATCTGCTGAAGGGCGAGGGCGGGTTCGTCGGCTTCGGCAACTTCGTCGAGATCCTCGGCGACGCGATGTTCTGGAACTCGATCTTCAACACGCTCAGCATCTTCCTGCTGTCGGCGATCCCGCAGCTCGCGGTCGCCCTGACGATCGCGTACCTGCTCGACCGCGGCCTGCGCGCGCCGACGTTCTGGCGCATGAGCGTGCTCATCCCGTTCGTCGTGACCCCGGTCGCCGTCGCGATCATCTTCTCGAGCATCTTCAACGAGGCCGACGGTCTCGCGAACAACCTGCTCAATCTCATCGGCATCGCCGATCAGCAGTGGAAGCACGACACCGCGCTCTCGCACATCGCGATCGCGGTGATGGTGAACTTCCGCTGGATCGGATACAACGCCCTCATCCTGCTCGCGGCGATGCAGGCCGTGCCGCGCGACCTCTACGAGTCCGCGGCCCTCGACGGAGCGGGTGCGGCCCGACGCTTCTTCTCGATCACGATCCCCACGATCCGCCCGACGCTGATCTTCGTCATCATCACCGCGACGATCGGCGGGCTGCAGATCTTCGCCGAGCCGCGGCTGTTCGACGTCTCGACCGCCGGCGGCATCGGCGGCAGCGACCGGCAGTTCCAGACGACCGTGCTGTTCCTGTGGGAACTCGCCTTCTTCCGGCGCGATCTCGGCGAAGCATCCGCCGTCGCCATCCTGCTGTTCCTGTTGATCGTCGGTATCGGCGTGATCAACTTCCTGATCTCGCGCCGGATCTCGACCGGGGATGCCGGGCGCAACCGCGCCACCCGCCGTCGCGCCCGTGCGACCGCCGCCCTCGAGGAGGACGCCCGATGACCGCGACCATGGCACTGAGCGTGCCCGAGAAGATCCGTCGTCGCCGGGGCAGCGCCCTCGGCAACGCGGGCATCGGCAGCCGTCCCGGCTTCCTCACCTACGGCCTGCTGGCCGCGTTCGTCATCGGCAGCGTCTATCCGCTGTGGTGGTCGGTCGTGGTCGCGAGCGGCACGAACGCCACGCGCGGCGAGACCCTGCCGCTGATCCCGGGCGGCAACTTCCTCGCCAACGCCGCCAAGGTGTTCGACGCGATCCCGTTCTGGCTGGCGCTGGGCAACTCGTTCCTGATCTCGGGCATCATCACGATCTCGGTCGTGACATTCTCGACCCTCGCCGGCTACGCGTTCGCGAAGCTGCGCTTCAAGGGTCGCGACGGGCTGATGGTGTTCGTGATCGCGACCATGGCCATCCCGACGCAGCTCGGCATCATCCCGCTGTTCATGCTCATGCGCGAGCTCGGCTGGACGGGCTCGATCGGGGCCGTGATCGTGCCGACGCTCGTCACCGCGTTCGGCGTCTTCTTCATGAGGCAGTACCTCGTCGACGTCATCCCCGACGAGCTGATCGAGGCCGCGCGCGTCGACGGCGCCAACCAGTTCCGCACCTTCCTCACGGTCGGCATCCCCGCCGCCCGCCCCGCGATGGCCATCCTCGGGCTCTTCACGTTCATGACCGCATGGACCGACTACCTGTGGCCGCTGATCGTGCTCTCTCCCTCGAATCCCACCCTCCAGACCGCGCTCAGCCAGCTGCAGTCCGGTTACTACATCGACTACTCGATCGTGCTCGCCGGTGCGGTGCTCGCGACCCTCCCGCTGCTCGTGCTCTTCGTGGTCGCGGGCAAGCAGCTGGTCAGTGGCATCATGGCGGGCGCGGTGAAAGGATGACTCCATGACCCGTGCTTTCCCCCAGAACTTCCTGTTCGGAGCCGCGACGGCGGCCTATCAGATCGAGGGGGCGGCGTTCGAGGACGGGCGTACCGCATCGATCTGGGACGCGTTCTCTCGCGTTCCCGGAGCGGTGATCAACGGCGACAACGGCGACGTGGCGTGCGACCACTACCACCGGTACCGCGACGACGTCGCGCTGATGAAGAACCTGGGGCTGCAGACGTACCGCTTCTCGACCTCGTGGTCGCGGGTGCGCCCCGACGGCGGCGCGGTGAACCCGGCGGGTGTCGACTTCTACAGCCGTCTCGTCGACGAACTGCTCGCCGCCGACATCCTGCCGTGGCTGACGCTGTACCACTGGGACATGCCGCAGGCGCTGCAGGAGACGGGCGGCTGGACGAACCGCGACACCGTCGGTCGCTTCCTCGAGTACGCAGGCACCATGCACGACGCGCTCGGCGACCGGGTGAACGTGTGGACGACGCTGAACGAGCCGTGGTGCTCGTCGTTCCTGTCGTACACGGGTGGGGAGCACGCGCCGGGTCACACGAGCGTCGCCGAGGGTCTGCTCTCGGCTCACCACCTGCTGCTCGCCCACGGCGAGACGGTGCGCGAGCTGCGCGGTCGCGACGCCTCGCTCAACCTCGGCGTCACGCTCAACCACACGGTCGCCGACCCGGCCGACCCGACGAACCCCGCCGACGTCGACGCCGCGCGCCGCATCGACGGGCAGTTCAACCGCTGGTTCCTCGACCCCATCTACCGGGGCGAGTATCCGGCCGACATCGTCGAAGACATCCGGGCGGTGGATGCCGAGGCCGTCGCGACATTCGAAGCGGCGATCCACGACGGCGACCTCGCCACGATCTCGCAGCACATCGACACGCAGGGCGTGAACTACTACCACGGCGACCTCGTCTCGGGCGCGGTGCCCGAGAACGCCGCGGTCGAGAGCGTGCCCGACACCGAGCGCAAGGTGCGCAGCCCCTACCCGTCGTTCGAGAACATCCACAACGTCGAGCGTGGCCTGCCCCGCACGGCGCAGAACTGGGAGGTGCAGCCCGAGGGCCTCACCCGCCTGCTGCAGCGCGTGTGGACCGAGTACGCGCAACCCGCCGGCACCGTGCTCTACATGACCGAGAACGGCGCCGCCTACGACGACGTCGTGGTCATGGAAGACGGCGAGACGCGCGTGCACGACGACGACCGTGCCGAGTTCCTGCGCCTGCACCTGGCCGCGGTGCTCGACGCGGCCGACACCGGCGTCGACGTGCGCGGGTACTTCTACTGGTCGCTGTTCGACAACTACGAGTGGGCGTGGGGCTACGACAAGCGCTTCGGCATCGTCCGCGTCGACTACGACACCCAGGAGCGCACGCTCAAGGACTCCGCGCGGGAGTACGCTCGCATCATCGCCGCTCGCTCTCTCTGAGACCGGGCGGCGAGGGCGGTCGGAGCATCCGATCGCCCCGCTGGATCGGAGGAGAGCTGTGTCGCGAGCGACGATCGAAGAGGTGGCCGCTGCCGCCGGGGTATCGCGGTCGACGGTGTCGCGCGTCGTCAACGGGTCGACCTCGGTCAGCCCCGAGGCGCTCGCCGCGGTGCACGACGCCATCGAGCGGCTGAACTACGTGCCGAACCGCGCGGCGCGATCGCTCGCGTCGCGGCAGACCCACGCGATCGCCCTGATCGTGCCCGAAGACACCACACGATTCTTCGGCGACCCGTTCTTCGCGGCGATCGTCGCCGGCATCACCGGCACGCTCCGCAGTTCCGACTACCTTCTGAACCTGCTCATCGCGAGCGACGACCCGGGCGACAAGATGACCGGCTTCGTGCGCAACGGCGGCGTCGACGGCGCCTTGCTCGTCTCGCACCATACGAGCGACGCGTTCATCGACAGGATCGCGGATGCCGTGCCGGTCGTCTACGGCGGACGGCCCGTGCGCACGCGTGAGACCGACTACGTGGTCGACGTCGACAACGTGGCGGGTGCGCGCGAGGCGGTGCGCCGCCTGGTCGACATCGGCCGCACCCGCATCGCCACGATCTCCGGACCGCTCACGATGCTCTCGTCGATCGATCGCGTGCAGGGCTTCCGCGAGGCGCTGGCGGATGCCGGACTCACGCCGTTCGCCGAGGAGGAGGGCGACTACAGCGAGGCCAGCGGTGCGGATGCCGCGCGGCGCATCCTCGCGGCCGGGCGCCCCGATGCGATCTTCGTGGCGAGCGACCTGATGGCCCGGGGTGCGCTGACGGCGCTGCGCGCCTCCGGTATCCGCGTTCCCGACGACATCGCGCTGGTCGGGTTCGACGACTCCTCGGTCGCGCTCAGCTGCGACCCGCAGCTCACCACGATGCGCCAGCCGATGTACGCCCAGGGCGAGGCGATGGCGCAGGTGCTGCTGTCGCGGCTCGCCGGGGAAGAGCCGCCCCGCACGACGATCCTGCCGACCGAGCTCGTGGTCCGGGCATCCGCCTGATGAGTACGGAGCACCTGGCTGCGAGCGACCCGAACGCCCCGCCGCACGTACTGGCTGAACTCGCCGGTCGTCGGTGGGACCTGCATGGACTGATCGCAGCGAACCCGGCCACGCCGTCCGAACTCGCCCAGTGGATCCGAGCAGTCAATCCCGGTGTGCCGGCGGGGCAGGCATCCCCGCCGCCGTACCCGATCGCGCCCGCAGTGCCATCGGCGACAGCGCCCTGGCCGGCCCCGCCTGCTCCTCGACGCCATGTGGTGGGCGGTTGGCTCGCCGGGTGCGGCTGCCTCGTCGTCGTCGCGATCGTCTGCCTCGTCGCGTTCACGGGGATCGGCGCATCGCTCCTCTCCGGTGGGACGACCACGGCGGACCGCCCCTCGTCCGGCGACGCACCCGCGACGGGGTCGGAGATCGACGCGCAGCTCGCTCTCTACGATGAGGAGCGCGCGAGGATCGACGAGCTCTCGTACGAGTTCGACGGCTCCCCCGTCGCCTGGCTCGTCGCGGACTTCGAGTGGCTGTTCCGGCAGGACGAGAAGATGGCCGACCCCGATCTGAACGAGTACACCGCGCAGACGATCGCCGCCCAGACGAAGACATTCCGAGAGGGGCTCGAGGTCAGCGTCGCCGAGGCGCAGGCGCGGCGCACGAACGCGAGCGGCTCCGTCACCGAGGGAATCGTGGATGCCGCAGGCAAGGGCTTCGTCGACATCCAGTGGGATGCGGCGACCGCGTGCCGGGCCGATGATCGCGAGAACTGGCGGACGACGGGCTGCATCACCAAGGAGGACTCCCTCACCGTGCACTTGCTCCCGGAGAGCGAACTCGGCGAATGGGCGAGCAAGTTCACGGTCGTGCACGAACTGGCGCACGTCTACCAACGCGCGGACAACGCGAGTTACCTGGAGAACGACGGTGACTACAAGGCTCTGCTCGAGCAGGGCCTTTTCCAGGGCAGCGAAGAAGTCATGGCGGACTGTTTCGCTCTCACCTACTACGACCTGTGGACGCTCGACAACGACGGCTCCACCACGGGGTACGGGTACGTCTGCCAGGAGAACGAGCGTCAGGAGATCCGGGAGTGGGCGGCAATGCTCAACGCCCCGCTCGGCTGACGAACGCCGAGTATCGAAACGGGGTTGCCGAGCCTGTCGAAGCACCCGCTCTCGATGTGAACGGATCACCGGGTTGCCGATAGCATCACCGGATGCGTAAGCGGTCACGACTCAGCCCGGGGAAGCAGTCGCTTCTGATGGTGATCGGGTGCGGCGGGCTCTTGGCGGTGGTCTGGCTGGCGACCCTCGTGGTCCCGAGTCCGCCGCGGCCCCTGCTGGAGGAGGCGGTCGCGAAGATCGAGGGGCACTTCGACCGGATCGAAGAATCGATCGCGGCGGGCAGCATCATCGAGCGCTCGGAGGAGGTTGCTGAACAGGCCTGCCCCATCGAGGAACGTGGTGCTCAAGCGAGAGTCCAGCGAGTTCTCGACGTCGACCCCGACCTGGATCGTGTGGCGTGGGCGGCGGCCCTCGGCGGGACGTTCCCCGAAGCGGACGGCTGGGTCGTGCGGGTCAGGACGCTCGATTCGCGCGCGAATCTCGGCATCCGCATCGTGGGTCGGGACCTCACCATCATCAACATCACCGCCACCGATGCCAGCGGTGAGGCGCGAATCACACTGCGCTCCACGAGCGAGTGCAGCCGATCCGCCTGAATCAGTGAGGCGGCGACGGATCCCGGGGCCCGGAGTTCGGCCCGATGGGGCCTCGCGGGGTAGGGCCCTTGAACACGGGTGGGTTCCCGTCGCCCCCTCAGGTACAGGAACCCACCCGCGAGTCTCAGAGGCCGCCGAACAGCGTGAGTGCGGTCACACCGGCCGACAGCAGCACGATCCCGGCGGTGCTCGCCACCGCCAGCACCGAGATGCCGTGCCCGCCGAGGCGCTGGCCGCGAAGCCCCACCGAGACTCCGGCGCGCGCGGCGAGCTCACCCGCGGCGTCGTCGCGGTAGAGCTCGGTGCGTGCGGTGAAGCGGCGGTGGAACTCCTCGGCGAGAACGAGGGCTGCGGCCATCGTCGCCGGGCGATCGAACCGGGTGCTGCCCGGCAGGTACATGTACAACCGGTCGGAGACGAGCTCGATCTCGGCACCGCGTCCGAGGTCGAGCAGGCGCGCCATCAGGTCGGGCGTGAAGATGTAGAGTGCGTCGGTCTGGTACCCCTCCGGCACGATCAACCGGAACACCTTCGCGAACTCGCCCTCGAGGTCCATCCGGGCTGCGCCCCGCCCGAGGCCCAGCGTCGACACGATGTTGCGCCGCCGGTTCGCCAGCACGATGTGCGGCACCGACGACGGCAGCGGTAGCTCGATGAACGCGAACGGACGCTGCACCGTCGCGCCCTCCTGGCCGCGAGACAGCGAGTGATGGATGCCGAGCTCGAACGGCATCCGCGGGTCGTCGCCCGCGACCACCGCCCGTTCCTGCCCGCGCAGCACGCGGGCGAAGGGCGCGCCGGGACGGCGGGTGTGCTCGAGGCGATCCGCGTACGCCCAGCCGTTCTGCCAGGCGAAGGCCGCGATCTTGACGCGGCGGCCGAGCCCCACCGCGAACCACACGAAACCGACGGCGCCGAGCAGCGTGTAGCCGATCACGAACACCGCGAGGATCGGAGCGACCGCCAGGATGTCGGTGCGTCCGAGGAACCACAGGCCCACGAGCATCGCTGCCGCGAACAGCAGCACGACCACGAGCAGGAACACGAAGCGCCGGTGCAGCGGGGTCTTCGTGATCCGCTCGAAGGCGACGATGTCGCGGATGCCGGCGCTGCGCTGCAGCGGAGCGAGGTCGACGGCTACAGCGTCCACGGCAGCGTCGCCCACGGACCGTTGCGCGTTTCGGTCGCCGCGGCCTTGAAGTCCGACCATCCGTCGCCGAACTTCTCGAACGACTTCTCGTCGACGCGGCCGTCGGACCAGTGCATCACGCGACCGGCGAGGTAGCTGAGGCCGAAGTCGGCCCACGACGAGAACGCGGGTCGCGCCTCGGCGTTGATCGTGTGGATGATCGAGCGCGCCTCGGGCACGTCGCCGTGGCCGAGGGCGACGCCCCAGGTCGCCATCGCGACGGCCTGGCCGATCGCGTAGCCGTCGAGGGTCTGCACGAACAGGCCCGGCGTCACGATGTCCTTGCCGACGCGCTTGCGCACCTCCGATTCGATGTACTCGATCGCGGTGACGAACGTCTTGGCGTCGCGCTTGTCGCCACCCTCCTCGACGATGGCGGCCAGCCACTCCTTCGACTTCGGCGCACGGCCGAGTCGCTCGGCGAGGGCCGTGCGCACCGCGAGGTACAGCACCCAGACCTCGCGCCGACGGCGCACCGTCGTGAGCCGCTCGATGTTCGCGAGCCACTCCTCACGCGTGTGCACGCCCCACTGCTCGACGAGCACGGACTTCTCGGATGCCCCGAGGCCGCTCGCGGTCGGGTCGTTCCAGGGACCCGACGGCAGGTTGCGGATCTGCAGGAAGCCCAGGGCGATCTCGTTCGCCTCGGCATCCGTCGTCGAGAACTTCTCGGACGGCTTCACCTTCGCCGCGGGGATGAGCCAGAGCACGAGGAAGAAGAGGGCGACGGCGCCGACGATCGCCCAGACCCACCACTGGCCGACCAACCAGCCGACGATGGATCCGAGGTCGTTGAAATCGACGCGGGCGGAACGATGCATGGAGACTCCCCAGAGAAATTCTTAAGTTGAATGTACATTCAGTGAGTAATCTATAGGGCGGGGACGCACGCAAGTGCAATTTGGGGGCGATGGGGAAGTGAATTTCAGATGGCGCGATCAGAAGAACAGAACCGGATAGCGCGCGAACGCGCCAAGGAGGTCATCCTCCAAGCGGCGATCGAAGTGTTCGAGGAACGCGGCGTCTCCGGCGCCAGCATCGCCGAGATCACCAAACGCGCCGGGGTCGCCCAGGGTCTCGTCAGCTACCACTTCGGCGGCAAGGACCAGCTCATCGCCGCCGTCATCGACCGGTGGTTCACGACGTTGCTCGAGCTGCCGAACGTCGAGGGCACGCCGGACGAGGTGCTCGCCTCGATCATCGACAGCGTGTTCCAGGCGACGGCCTACGCGGTCCCGCTGCAGCGCGTCGTGCTGGCGATCCAGCAGCAACCGGCCACGCACCGTCTCTTCGCCGAGTCGGAAGACCGCTTCAGCGAGCAGGTCACGATGGCCGAAGACGCGGTGCGCAACCTGTTCCGTGCGCGCGGGGCCGCAGATCCCGGCCTCGAAGAGGTCATGTTCCGCAGCGTGCTCGAAGGCGTTTTCGTGAAGTACTCCGTGTACCGCGACACGTACCCGCTCGAGGATGCGCGCCGGTGGGTGCGCCGGCTCTACGGGCTGCCCGAGCCGACGGTGCCGCTGCCGCTGGACGTCGCCCCGCGCGAGGGCGAGCCGCGCCCGCGCGCCCGCGGCGGCGTGAGCGACGGGGTTGAGTCCGCCGGCTGAGTGGAGTTTCTCGGGCGGGGGCGCTTCGACAGGCTCAGCGACCCAGTCCGGCAGTGTCCGGTTTCCGCACGGGCTCCCTGAGTCTGTCGAAGGGTCCCGCCCCGCATGACTGGGTCCCTGAGCTTGTCGAAGGGTCCCGCCCCGCAGAAACCCGAAGGTCCCGGATGCTTCTAGGCGAAGCATCCGGGACCTTCTGTCATGCAGGCCGGCGTCAGGCCGGGTCGCCGCCCAGCGGACCGACGGGCTCGAGGGGCTTGGGGTCGTCGGCGCCGGTCTTGCGCGCACGGGCGATGAGGTTGCCCACGTGGTAGATCAGCAGGGCCGCGACGGTGCCGAGCACGATGCCGCCGAACGCGAAGTCGCCGAGGTTCATCGAGAATCCGGCGATGCCGATCACGAGCGACACCGCGGCGGTGTACTGGTTCACCGGACGCGAGAAATCGACGCGGCTGTCGACCCAGATCTTGATGCCGATGATGCCGATGAGGCCGTAGAGCGCCGTGGTCGCGCCGCCGAGCACGCCGGCCGGGATCGAGTTGAACACCTCGCCGACCTTGGGCGAGAAGGCCAGCAGGATCGCGAACAGGCCTGCGACCCAGTAGACGGCGGTCGAGTAGACGCGGGTGGCGGCCATGACGCCGATGTTCTCGCCGTAGGTCGTGGTTCCCGAGCCGCCGAAACCACCGGCGATGGTCGTCGCGACACCGTCGGCGATGAGCGCGCGACCGGTCTGCTTGTTGACCGCCGGGTCTTCGGTCATGGTGGCGACGCCGCGCACGTGGCCGATGTTCTCGGCGACGAGCACGAGCACGACCGGCAGGAACATCGCGATCGTCGACCACGTGCCGGGGGCGACGAAGTCGGGGAACTGGAAGTCGGGCAGGCCGATCCAGGATGCCTCGGCGATCAGCTCGTTCGGTGTCTTGCCGCCGCGCAGTGCGTTGGGCACGTCGAAGGAGCCGTTGAACGCGGCCCAGATGAAGCCGACCGCGACGCCGAGGAAGATCGAGATGCGGCCGAGGAAGCCCTTGAACAGCACGGCGAACACGATGATCGCGACGAGGGTGATCGTGGCGGTGATCGGGTCGAGGCTGTAGTTGTTCCACGCCGTCGGAGCGAGATTGAAACCGATGAGCGCGACGATCGCGCCGGCGACGACCGGGGGCATCAGGGCGTCGACCCAGCGCAGGCCGGCGAACTGCACCACGAGACCGACGAGGGCGAGCAGGATGCCGACGGCCACCACTCCGGCGAGGGCCGAACCCGTGCCGCCCGCGGCGACCGCGGCGGTGATCGGCGCGATGAACGCGAACGACGAGCCGAGGTAGCTGGGCAGCTTGTTCTTGGTGATCAGGAGGAAGAGCAGGGTGCCGACACCGCTGAACAGCAGTGTGGTCGAGACGGGGAAGCCCGTCAGAGTGGGCACGAGGAACGTGGCGCCGAACATCGCGACGACGTGCTGTGCGCCGATCGCGATTGTGGCGGGCCAGTTCAGACGCTCTTCGGGGGCGACGACGGCGCCGGCTTCGACGGTGCGGCCGTTGCCGTGGATCTTCCACAGGGGCATGCGGGCTCCTCAGGGATTCGGGGTGGGGGAGTGCTGGAGCAACACTACCGATTCCTGAGTGTTCCCTGGGTGCCCGGGAGTCTCGTGGGGAACGCTTCGACAGGCTCAGCGACCCAGTCGGCTCACGACGACGACCACTGGGTCCCTGAGCTTGTCGAAGGGCCCCGCGGCTACGCGCCGAGGCGGTCGATCAGCTCGCGGTACCGGTCGGCCGTGCGCGAGACGATGTGCTCGGGCAGCACGGGCGGCTCGCCCTGCTTGTCCCATTGCGACGCGAGCCAGTCGCGCACGATCTGCTTGTCGAAGCTCGCCATGCGCTGACCCGGAGTCACACCGGTGCGCCAGGCTTCGGCATCCCAGTACCGCGACGAGTCGCTCGTGAGCACTTCGTCGGCGAGACGGAGCACGCCCTCGGCGTCCGTTCCGAACTCGAACTTCGTGTCGGCGAGGATCAGGCCCTTCTCCTCGGCGATCGCGGCGGCGCGCGTGTAGAGGTCGAGAGAGACGTCGCGCAGTTCGGCGGCGCGCTCCGGGCCGACCAGCTCGACCGTCTGCTCGAAAGTGATGTTCTCGTCGTGCTCGCCCATGGGCGCCTTGTACGCGGGGGTGAATAGTGGCTCGGGCAGGCGGTCGCCGTTCTTCAGGCCGGCGGGGAGGGGGATGCCGCAGACGGTGCCGCTCTCCTCGTATTCCGCCCAGCCGGACCCCGTGATGTATCCGCGCACGACGCACTCGACGGGTAGCATCTCGAGCGACTGCGCGAGCATGGCGCGGTCGGCGACGGCATCCGGGATCTCGCCCTCGGCGAGGTGGTTCGGGGTGTCGAGCTGAGCGAACCACCAGCGACTCAGTCGCGTGAGCAGGGCGCCCTTCTTCGGGATGCCGGGCGACAGCACGAAGTCGAACGCGCTCACGCGGTCGCTCGCCACCACGAGGATGCGGGTGTCGGCCGGATCCTCCGAGGCGTACAGGTCGCGGACCTTGCCCGAGTAGAGGTGGCGCCAGCCGGGGATGCTCTGAGACGTGCCGTCTGAAGGAGTGCTCACCCGCCCCATTATCCCGGTCGGCGGACGCGGCCGTGTGCCGCGACGATGTCAAGGGGAGTGGCGGATGCCGCGGCATCCGCGATCCTCGACCCGACCGAGTGGAGGATCGCATGTCGAAAGAGCTGTCGAAGGGCGACCGGGTGAGCTGGAACACCTCGCAGGGCCGCACCCGCGGGACCGTCGAGGAGAAGCGCACTCAGGACTTCGAGTTCGCGGGACAGAGGTTCACGGCATCCGCCGATGATCCCGCGTACATCGTGGAGTCGGAGAAGAGCGGAGATCGCGCTGCGCACAAGAGAACGGCGCTGCGCAGGTTGAAGGGCTGACGGCGCGCCCCCGCGCAGCGCCGTCAGCCCGGTCGTCGGACCAGTGGTGTCGAGGGCCACGGCATCCGCAGGGAGTACGTGCGGTCTGCACGGAGAAACAGGCGGATGCTCCCTGCAGACGTCCTTTCTCCCTGCAACGCGCGCGACCGACCGCCGCTTGCCCGCGCCTCCGAACAGGCGTATAGTCCACGTGGACTAATCGGAGTGGAGCAGGTGATGAAAGACCCTATCGACACGCTCACGCCCATGGGTGTGATGGTGCTCGCGCTGCTGCGCGAAGGCGACATGCACCCGTACGAGATGGTGCGCCTGCTGCGCGCGCGGCACGACGACCGCCTGCTC
Organism: Microbacterium sp. NPDC008134; assembly: GCF_042957055.1. Classification (NCBI taxonomy): domain Bacteria; kingdom Bacillati; phylum Actinomycetota; class Actinomycetes; order Micrococcales; family Microbacteriaceae; genus Microbacterium; species Microbacterium sp. NPDC008134. The sequence continues at coordinate 381,407 of NZ_JBIBHO010000001.1, forward strand.
ACGATCACCAACGGCACGCTCTATCACACGGTCGCGCGCCTGCAGAAGACGGGCCTGATCGACGAGATCGGCATCGATCGCGACGGCAATCGCCCCGAGCGCACCACCTACACGCTGACGGATGCCGGCCGCGACACCGTCATCGCGTGGGTGCGCCGCGAGCTGCCCTGCGTCGACCGCGAGACCGACTTTCGAATCGCGCTCGCCGAATCACACAATCTCGAGCGCGATGACGTCACCGCGCTCCTGCGCGAGCGCCGGGACGCGCTCGTCGAGGCGCACACGATGCACCGCGACGGGCTCGCCAAGGCGCACGCCAAGGGGGTGCCCCCGCAGGTCCTCGTCGAGGTCGAGCGTCAGGAGGCGCTCCTCGACGCCGAACTGCGCTGGCTCGACACCCTCCTCACCCGACTCGACGGCGACGAGCTCCGCTGGGGCCCGAACGACTTCGACGACACAGACCGCTACCTCGCTCAGCGAAAGGCTGCACAGCAATGACCGACTCCCGACAGGCCGTAGGCCCCCAGACCGGCCCCTTCGCCGCGGGGCATGCGCCGAAGAGCCCCTGGCCCGCCCTCTGGGCGCTCGTCATCGGCTTCTTCATGATCCTCGTCGACACGACGATCGTCTCGGTCGCGAACCCTGCGATCAAGGCCGCCCTCGACCCGAACACCAACAATCTCGACAACGTCGTGTGGGTGACCAGCGCCTACCTGCTCACCTACGCCGTGCCGCTGCTCATCACCGGACGTCTCGGCGACCGCTTCGGCCCGAAGAACATCTACCTCATCGGACTCGCGATCTTCACCGCGGCATCCCTCTGGTGCGGTCTGTCGACCTCGCTCGAGGGTCTGATCGTCGCCCGCGCCGTGCAGGGCCTCGGCGCCGCGTTCATGACGCCGCAGACGATGGCCGTGATCACCCGCACCTTCCCGCCCGAGCGCCGCGGCGCGGCCATGGGCCTGTGGGGCGCGACCGCCGGCGTCGCGACGCTCGTCGGCCCGCTGCTCGGCGGTGTGCTCGTCGACGGTCTCGGCTGGGAGTGGATCTTCTTCGTCAACCTGCCCGTCGGCGTGATCGCCTTCGTCGCCGCGTGGATCCTCGTGCCCAAGCTCAAGACGCACCCGCACCGCTTCGACATCCTCGGCGTCGTGCTCAGCGCCGTCGCGATCTTCCTCGTGGTCTTCGGCCTGCAGGAGGGTGAGAAGTACGACTGGGGCGTCATCTGGGGCCCGATCACGGTGTGGGGCATGATCATCGCCGGCATCGTGGTGCTCGCGATCTTCATCGTGCAGCAGTGGAAGACGAAGTCCGAGGCGCTCGTGCCGCTCGAGCTGTTCAAGGACCGCAACTTCTCGGGCGCCAACATCGCGATCGCCGCGGTGGGCTTCACCGTGACGAGCATGTCGCTGCCGCTGATGTTCTTCCTGCAGACGGCACGGGGACTCACCCCGACCGAGGCCGCGCTGCTGATGATCCCGATGGCGGTGCTCTCGGGCGTGCTGGCGCCGGTCGCGGGCAAGATCCTCGACCGCACCGACCCGCGGTTCATCCTCATCCCCGGCCTGCTCGCGGTCTCGGGGTCGCTGTTCTGGTACTCGTCGCTGGTGAACATGGACACCCCGATCTGGATGTTCCTGTTCCCCTCCGCCCTCATGGGCCTCGGCAACGCCGGCATGTGGGGTCCGCTCGCGACCACCGCCACTCGGATGCTGCCGATGCGCCAGGCCGGTGCCGGTGCTGGCATCTACAACACCACACGCACGATCGGATCGGTGGTCGGATCGGCCGCGATCGCCACGTTCATGCAGGCCCGCCTCGAGGCGAACCTGCCCGGTATGGACGACGCCAGCGGCTCGATCGGCTCCGGCGGAACTCTCCCGGACTTCGTCGCCGAGGGCTTCTCGACGGGCATGTCGCAGGCGATCCTGCTGCCGGCCTGCGTGATCCTCGTCGCGCTCATCGCGTCGCTGTTCCTGCGCGGTGCGCCGAAGCATCCGACCGTCTGACTCTGTTGATCTGCGGCTGACCGCCGAGACCCATCACCCCCGTCGAGACCCACCATGCGCGACGTCAGCGCCGGTGGGTCTCGACGCGCGTGGTGGGTTTCGACGGGCGGGAGGATGGATGCTTCGCGCAGCCCCCGACGCAGGACCTCGCCCGCGCGTTGACTACAGTAGACGGCGGCGACCGGCCGGTCGCCGACCCGATCCGAGGAGCATCCGTCGTGATCCCACATCCCTCTTCCCTGCGCGAGCGAATGCGCCGCCTCGGCCGCACGACCGGAGCCGCCGTGCTCGCCGCCGTCGTCGCGGGCGTTGCGCTGCTCGGCGCCGCAGCCCCCGCCAGCGCCGCCGACGGCGAGACCTACGTCATCGGCACCGACACGACCTTCGCCCCGTTCGAGTTCACGAACTCCGACGGCGAGCTCGTCGGCATCGACATGGATCTGCTCCGGGCGATCGCCGAGGACCAGGGCTTCGAAGTCGAGATCCGCCAGCTCGGATTCGACGCGGCCCTGCAGGCCCTGCAGTCGAACCAGGTGGATGCCGTCATGGCAGGCATGTCGATCACCGATGAGCGCCGCGAGGTCTTCGACTTCAGCGACCCGTACTTCACCTCGGGCATCCAGCTCGGCGTTCTCGACTCGAGCGATATCCAGTCGCTGGACGACCTCGACGGCAAGACCGTCGCGGTCAAGACCGGCACCCAGGGTCAGACGTTCGCCGAAGACAACCAGGACGAGTACGGCTTCCGCATCACGCCGTACTCCGACACGACCGACATGGTGGATGCCGTCAAGGCGAACCAGGCCGTCGGCTACTTCGAGGACTTCCCGGTGCTGGCGTACGGCATCCAGCAGGGTTCCGGCTTCCGCCTCGTGGGCGAGCCCGAGCTCGGCGGCGAGTACGGTTTCGCGGTCAACAAGGGCATGAACCCCGAGCTGATCGAGAAGTTCAACGCGGGTCTCGCGAACCTCCAGGAGTCGGGCCAGTACGACGAGATCGTCGACACCTACCTCAGCGCCGGTGAGGCATCCGCCCAGCCGACCGACATCATCTCCGTCGCCGTGAAGTACTGGCCGGCGCTGATGAGCGGCCTCGGGCTGACGATCCTCGCGACGCTCGTCGCCCTCGTCGCCGCCTTCGTGCTCGGCATCGTGTTCGGCTTCGGGCGCCTCTCGACCTTCCTGCCGTTCCGCTGGCTCGCGACCGCTTACGTGTTCGTGTTCCGCGGCACCCCGATCCTGGTGCAGGCGTTCTTCGTCTTCTTCGCCATCCCGCAGCTGTTCCCGGGGATCACGTTCAACCCGTTCGTGGCCGGGGCGATCACGCTCTCGCTCAACACGGGTGCGTACATGACCGAGATCATCCGAGGCGGCATCCAGGCCGTCGACCCCGGCCAGAACGAGGCGTCGCGCTCGCTGGGTCTCGGCCACTGGAAGACCATGCAGAAGGTCGTACTGCCGCAGGCGTTCCGCATCATGATCCCGTCGTTCGTGAACCAGGGCATCATCACCCTCAAGGACACGTCGCTGATCAGCGTCATCGGCCTCGCCGAGCTGACGTTCCAGTCGCGTCAGATCATCGCCTCGACGTACCTGTCGGCGCAGGTGCTGACGATCGTCGCCATCATCTACTTCGTCGTGATCACGCTGCTGACGCTGCTCGCGAACCGCCTCGAGAGGAAGTTCAACGCATGAGCAAGATCTCCGTGCAGAACCTGCACAAGTCGTTCGGGAGCAACGAGGTGCTCAAGGGCATCGACCTGACCGTCGATGACGGCGAGGTCGTCGCGGTCATCGGGCCGTCGGGCTCGGGCAAGTCGACGCTGTTGCGCTGCCTGAACAAGCTCGAGGAGCCCACCTCGGGCAAGGTCGTCATCGACGGCGTCGACCTCACCGACAAGAGCGTCAAGCTCGACGAGGTGCGTCAGCGCATCGGCATGGTCTTCCAGCACTTCAACCTCTTCCCGCACATGACGGTGCTGGAGAACATCACGCTCGCGCCGATCGAGCTGGGACGCCTGTCGAAGTCGAAGGCCCGCGAGCGCGCGCTGTCGCTGCTCGAGCGCGTCGGCCTGTCGGAGAAGGCGGATGCCAAGCCGGCTTCGCTCTCGGGCGGTCAGAAGCAGCGCGTGGCGATCGCCCGCGCGCTCGCGATGGACCCCGAGATCATGCTGTTCGACGAGGCCACCAGCGCACTCGACCCCGAGATGGTGGGAGAGGTTCTTCAGGTCATCCGCGACCTCGCCGAGGGCGGCATGACCATGGTGCTCGTGACGCACGAGATGGGCTTCGCGCGCGAGGTCTCCGACCGCACGGTCTTCATGGACGGCGGAGTCGTCGTCGAGGAGGCCGCCCCGGCCGAGCTGTTCGAGGCGCCGAAGAACGACCGCCTGAAGGAGTTCCTCTCGAAGGTGCTGTAGTTCGCGGCATCCGCCCTGCGTGCCTGCGTCGAAACCCACCGCCCGCTTCGAAACCCACCGGTTTCGACGTCGGGCACGGTGGGTTTCGACGTTTGTGGTGGGTTTCGACGCGGGTGGGGTGTGGCGACGCGCATGCGCATGGCCGCTGCGCCACGTCGGGTTTGCGGGCGGATGCTGCCGTCTGATGGGGTGGGGCGATGACCGTGCAGCTCGTCCGACCGACCGTCGATCTCTTCGGCTCCTGGGCCTCTGCCGTGGCGGAGTTCGGAGACGGGCACATCGACGGCTCGGGCCTGACGGCGCCGGTCACCCCGGACCGCGCGACCCTGGGCGCCCTGATCGCGGATGCCGAGCGCCTCGCCGACACGTCGATCGCCCCGCCCGCAGGCCGCGTGCACAACGATCTGTACTGGGTGGTCGACGGCGCGAAGGTCGTCGGATTCCTGTCGTTCCGCCACACGCTCAACGACTGGCTCGCCGAGGCCGGCGGGCACATCGGCTACTCGGTGCGGGCGTCGCGCCGACGGCAGGGGATCGCCTCGGCCGCGCTGCGCCTCGGTCTGGATCGGGCGCGCGAGATCGGCCTGCAGCGAGTGATGATCACGTGCGACGTCGACAACGAGGGCTCGTACCGCACGGTCGAGAGCGCCGGCGGAGTGCTCCAGGACGTGAGCGACCAGTCCGAGCGCGGCATGGGGATGCTGCGCCGCTACTGGATCGAGCTGTAGCGTCGGCGTCCGCTCGGACGAAGTCGTCGAAACCCACCAGCCGCGTCGAGACCCATCGGTACCGACGTCGGGGACGGTGGGTCTCGACGCTTGCGGTGGGTTTCAGGGTGGGGCGGCGCGCGCCGCCCGCGCGGATTACTCCGCGACGCGGGCCGCGATGTCGGTGCGGTAGTGGGCGCCCTCGAGCGAGATGCGGGCGATCGCGTCGTAGGCGCGGGCGCGGGCGGTGCCGAAATCGGATGCCGTCGCCACCACGTTCAGCACACGGCCACCGGTCGCGAGCAGGTCTCCGCCCGGAGCATCCGGTCCGGCGGTCGCGGCGTGCACGATGCGCACACCCTCGACCGACGCGGCATCCGCGAGGTTCTCGATCGGGCGGCCGGTCTGCGGCGCCTCCGGGTAGCCCTCGCTCGCGAGCACCACGGTGATCGCGACGTCGTCGCTGAAGACGGCGTCGGGCTGGTCCTCGAGAGTGCCGGATGCCGCGGCGAACAGCAGCTCCGACAGCGGGGTGAGCAGGCGCGGCAGCACGACCTGCGTCTCGGGGTCGCCGAAGCGCGCGTTGAACTCGATCACGCGCACACCGGCGGGGGTGAGGATGAGACCGGCGTAGAGCAGGCCGATGAACGGCGTGCCCTCCGTGTCGAGCTGGCGGATGACCGGGACGGCCACGTCGCGCGTGACCTCGGCGACGAACTTCTGCTCGCTGCCGAACTGCTCGGCGAGCCAGGGCAGGGGCGAGTACGCGCCCATGCCGCCCGTGTTGGGGCCGGCGTCGCCGTCGAGTGCGCGCTTGAAGTCCTGTGCGGGGCTGAGGGCGCGCACGGTGTCGCCGTCGCTGAGGAAGAAGAGCGAGACCTCGGGGCCCGAGAGGAACTCCTCGACGAGCACGGGACCCGACGGCAGGTACTGCTCGGCGTGCGCGAGGGCCTCGGCGCGGTCGGAGGTGACGATGACGCCCTTGCCCGCGGCGAGACCGTCGGCCTTGACCACGTGCGGGGCGCCGAGGTCGTCGAACGCCGCCTCTACCTCGGCGGTGGTGGTCGCACGCACGGCACGGCCCGTGGGAACACCCGCCGAGTCCATGATGCGCTTGGCGAAGGCCTTCGAACCCTCGAGCTGTGCGGCCGCCTTGCCCGGGCCGAAGACGGGGATGCCGCGCTCGCGCAGCGCATCGGCGACGCCCGCGACCAGCGGTGCCTCGGGGCCGACGACGACGAGGTCGATCGCGTGCTCGTTCGCGAACGCGGTGACCGCGCCGCCGTCGAGCATGTCCACCGCGACGGGGGTTGCATCCTGCGCGATGCCCGCGTTGCCGGGGGAGACGAAGATCTCGTGCTCCGCCTTCTCTGCTCGCAGAGCGAGGATGATCGCGTGCTCACGGGCACCGGAACCGAGGACGAGAATCTTCACCCGTCCAGCCTATCGAGCCTCGTCCGACCCGTTTCGGCGGGTTGCGCGTGCATAACTCCTCAGAATCTGAGGAGTTATGCACGTACTGCCTCCCTGAGCCTGTCGAAGGGCCCCATACACCTGGGTCCCTGAGCCTGTCGAAGGGCCCCACCCCGAGAAACCTCAGACCGGCCGCTCGTCCGCCACGTCCCACGGCACGGTCCACCCGGCCGCGTCGAACATGCCGCTGAGCACCATGGCCGTGAACCCCCACACGATCGTGCCGTCGACGTCGAACGCGGGCGCGCGGAACGTGCGATCCCCGAACGTGCGCACCGAGGTGTATCGCGTCGCCGGGTCGAGCAGTTGCGCCACCGGCACCCGGAACACCTCCACTGTCTCGGCGTGATCGACCGCCGCGACGCGCGAGGGCGTGCGCCACCATCCCAGCACCGGGGTCACGCGGTGGTTGCTCGCCGCCAGGGGGATCTCGGGCAGGGTCGCCAGCACGTCGACACCCGCGGGGTCGAGTCCGGTCTCCTCCTCGGCTTCGCGGAGCGCGGTGGCGACGGCATCCGCGTCGTCCGGCTCGACCCGCCCACCCGGGAACGACACCTGCCCCGGATGCGACGACAGCGTGGGCGCGCGGCGCTGCAGCAGCACGTCGAGGTCGCGCGCGACGGCCGCATCGGGCACGACGGCGGGTTCTCGATCGAGCACGCCGAACAGGATGAGCACCGCCGCGTCGTGGGCGTTCTCGGGATCGAGGAGCGCCGGGAACGGTCCGCCCCAGCCGTGCCCGGATGCCGCGGCGAGCAGCTCGGCGCGGGCTCCCTCGGGATGCATGCTCATGCTGCGAGCCTACGCGCGGTCGTAGTCTGAGGAGATGGCCAAGAAGATCGACATCGTCGACGGGCGTGCGGCGCTCGACGTCGTGAAGAAGGCGGATGCTGCGGGCGAGAAGCCCCCGCGCACGGCCCTTGCCACGGCCGTGCGGTACATGCTGCAGCTGCTCGACGAGAAGGCGCCGGGCAACAGCGTCGAGGTGCGGGTGCCGCCGTTCGGCGCGGTGCAGGTCATCCAGGGGCCGCGCCACACGCGCGGCACGCCCCCGAACGTGGTCGAGATGGACGCCGCGACCTGGCTCGCGGTCGCACTGGGTCAGGAGCAGTGGGCGGATGCCGCTGCATCCGGTCGCATCGCCGCCTCGGGTACGCGCGCCGATCTCGCCGACGTGCTGCCGTTGCGGCCGTAACCGTCGGGTGTCACGGGCTGGGGCCCTTCGACAGGCTCAGAGACCCAGTTCGTCGAAGCATCCCAGCCCCGACGCACTACCGCCGCGCGACGACCAACGGAACCCCCGTGGCGGGGTGCGGGAAGACGTCGACGGGCTGACCGTAGACTTCCTCGATGCGCGGCGCGGTGAGCACCTCGGCGGGGGTGCCGGTCGAGACGACCCGCCCCTGCGAGAGAAGGGTGACGCGGTCGGCGTGCGCGAGGGCGGCGTTGAGGTCGTGCAGCACGATCGCGACGGCGACGCCCTCGGCCGCCTGCAGGCTAATGAGTCGCATGACGTCTTCGTGGTGTTTGAGATCGAGGGCAGCGGTGGGTTCGTCGAGCAGCAGGATGCCCGTGCTCTGAGCGAGTACGCGGGCCAGCGCCACACGGGCGCGCTCGCCGCCTGACAACGACGTCACCGAGCGCGCGCTCAGCGGCAGCACCTCGGTCGATCCCATCGCCGTCGCGACGATCGCGTCATCGTCGTCGGCGGCGGGCGTGCGCGCCCACGGCGAGCGTCCCATGCGCACGACCTGCTCGGCCGTGAACGGGAACGTGACGGTGTTCTCCTGCAGCAGCACCGCGCGCTGCTGCGCGAGGGTGCGGGATCGGATGCCGGTGACCGGCTCCCCGTCGAGTTCTACCCGTCCGGTCTGGGCAGTGACGTCGCCGGCGAGAACGCCGAACAGCGTCGACTTGCCGGCGCCGTTCGGGCCGACGAGGGCGTGGATCTGGCCCGCGTGGATGTCGATCGAGGCGTCGTCGAGGATCGCGCGGCCATCGCCGACGCGCACGGTGAGGCCGGTGCCCCGTAGCCGGACGGTCATGCCCAGCCTCCCGCCCGACGGCGCGTGCGCACGAGCAGCCAGAGGAAGAAGGGGCCGCCGACGAGCGAGGTGATCATGCCGATCGGCATGTCGGCGAGCGGCACGGCGGTGCGGGCGACGAGATCGGCCACGGCGATGAGCAGCGCTCCGCCGAGCGCGGAGGCGATCACGAGCGGCAGGTGCGCGGGGCCGATGATCATGCGCATGAGGTGCGGCACGACGAGGCCCGCGAACCCGATGATCCCGGCGAACGCGACGGCCGCGCACACCAGCAGCGCGACGGTGACGATGACGGTGATGCGCAGGAGCTCGACGTTGAGTCCGAGGTGGCGGGCGGTGCGCTCGCCGAGGGCGAAGAGGTCGAGGCTGGGGGCGACGATCAGCGCGACCACGATGCCGATCGCGACGAGCGGCGCGACGAGGGCGACGTTCTGCCACAGCGCCCCGTTGAGCGATCCGAGCTGCCAGAAGACGATCTGCTCGCGCGTCGACGTCGTGCCGATGAACGTGAGGAAGGCCATTCCCGCCCCCGCGATCGCATTGATCGCGATACCGGTGAGCAGGAGGGTGACGACCTCGGTGCGTCCGCCCGATCGGCTGATGAAGTACACCGAGAGCACCGCGACCAGTCCGCCGATGAACGCGAAGGCTGGGGTGGTCCACATCCCGAACGAGGCGAGGCCGAGGGTGATGCTCGCTGCCGCCCCGAGGGCGGCGCCCGACGAGACGCCGACGACGCCGGCATCCGCCAGCGGGTTCCCGAAGATCGCCTGCATGAGCACGCCCGACACCGCGAGCGCGGCGCCGACGAGCAGGCCGAGCACCAGTCGCGGCATCCGGATGCTGTTGATGACGCCGTAGTCGGTGGCGTTCGTCGGCGCCCAGGCGGTGTCGATGCCGATGCCGTGCAGCAGCACGCCGACGAGGTCGGTGGGGGAGAGGTCGTACTGTCCGCTCGTGATCGAGGCGATGCAGGTGATCACGAGAGCCGCGAGCAATCCGATCACGACCAGCGCGAAGCGCAGCCCCCGGCGCGTGGTCGGCGTCGGGGTGACGACCTCCGAGGTCATTTCGCGGGCTCGGGCGCGTAGAGGGCGCGGGCGAGGGCGCTGATGATCTCGGCCGAGCGCGGTCCGAAGCTCAGGATCTCGCTGTCGGCCATGTCGATCACACGGCGGTTGATCCCGGCGGGCGTCTCGGCGACGGCGGGCACGCGCTCGATCAGTCCGTCGATGCCGCCGACCGATTCGAGCCCATCGGTCATCATCACGAGCACGTCGGGCTTCGCGGCGACGAGGGCTTCGGCGGTCATGGGCTTCATGCCCTCCCACCCGATCTCCTCGGCGACGTCGACGCCGCCGACCGCGTCGATGAGGGAGTCGGCGCCGGAGTCCTCGCCGAAGATGTAGTAGATGTTCGCGCTGCCGCGCACGTAGAGGAAGAGCATGCGGGCGCGGTCGGCCTCGTCGGTCGGCACGATCTCGGCGATCTCCGCCTCGGCGTCGTCGAGCTCGCCGGCGAGGCGCTCGATGAGGGCTTCGCCGCGGGTGTGCACACCCAGCGCGGTGGCGATCTCGGTCACGAGCTCGTCGGTGGTGTCGATGCGGCGGTCGCTCGAGATGACGACGACGGCGATCCCGGCGTCGCGGAGCTGCTGGCGGACTTCCTTCGGGCCGATGGTCGTGTCGGTGAGCACGACGGTGGGGGCGAGCTCGAGGATCGCCTCGGCGTTCAGGCTGTGGCCGCTCTGGGTGACGACCGGCAGGTCTTCGGTGCCCGTGAACTGGGTCGAGGCGTCGCGCCCGACGACCTGGTCGCCGAGTCCGAGGGCGAAGACGGTCGAGGCGATGGTGCCCGAGATGTCGATCGGCAGGATGCGGTCGGCGGAGGTGATCGTGACCTCGCGGCCTTCGCTGTCGGTCACCGTCGTCGGCAGATCGGGCGCCGTGTCGTCGTCGATCGGGGTGATGGCGTGGCTCGACAGGCAGGCGGTGGATCCGCCCTCGACGGCACGGACGTCATCGACGAGGTCGAGATCGGCGATGGCGACGGATGCCTGGGGGCAGTCGTCCACCGGAGCGGCGGAGGCGTCGGGGGCTGCGGCATCCGCGCCGGGCTGTGCGCAACCGGCGAGTCCGATCGCGAGCGAGGCAGCGAGGAAGACGGCAAGAACTCGGCGCATAAGGCAAGGCTATCCTAAAACTTGACGCGAGCCTCGCGCACAGCCTACGCTCAGAAACGGTGGCTGCTTAGCTCAGCCTAACCTAATTCCTTCGCCCGATTGCATAGCGGCACCGCCGGCGTGCGTGCCCGCGCACCCCGGGGCCCGGAGAGAAACCGTGAACTCCACAGCACCCAGCACCACAGCGAGTAGCCGCGTCCGCGCGGCGATAGCTGCCCTGATATCGCTCTTCCTCGTCGTGACCGGCCTCACGGTCGCTCAGCCCGCGCTCGCGGCCGACACCGTCGTCACCACCAGCGTCACCGTGGCCGACACGTCCGGTGTGACGGTGCGGACCACGGCATCCGGTCTTCCCGAGGGCACGGCCGGCGCGTACGCCGCCGTGATCGAGAAGGGGCAGGAAGGCGGCGTCACGGCCGGCGGCGGCTTCGCCGCCATGCAGTTCGTGCGCACGGTCACCGACGGCGGCTTCACGGTCGACCTCGCGGGGGCGGCATCCGCCTTCGACCGCAACAAGACCTACGAGGTCATCGTGTGGCAGCAGCACACGATCCCGGACGCCACCAACATCTACGGCCGTGCCGATGTCACCATCAGCGCCGAGCAGTGGGATGCAGTCTTCCCGCCCGTGACCGAGCCGGAGACGCCGACCGAGCCGGAGACTCCCACGGAGCCGGAGACTCCCACGGAGCCGGAGACCCCGACGGAGCCGGAGACCCCGACCGAGCCCGAGACGCCGACCGAGCCCGAGACGCCGACCGAGCCCGAGGGTCCCGCGTCTGCTGAACTCTCCGTCTTCCTCGCCGACGGCACCACGCCGGTCGGTACCACCGCTCTCAAGGCCGGCGACACCGTCGTCGTGAAGGGAACGGGCTACGACCCGACCGCCAACGTCGGCGGCCGTGGTGTGCCGATCCCCGCGACCCTGCCGCAGGGCACGTACGTCGTCTTCGGTAACTTCGCCGAGAACTGGAAGCCGTCGGCATCCGCTCCCACCGCGAACCGCTCGGGTTCCGTGCAGGCGTGGGCGCTCGCCGAGAGCGTGCTCGACCAGGTCCCCGCCCAGTACCAGTCGACGGTGCGCGGTCAGTGGGCTCCCCTCGCCGCCGACGGATCGTTCACGGCGACCCTGACGCTCAAGGACACCGCTGCGACCCCCGGCTCGTACGGTGTCTACACGTACGGTGCCGGTGGCGTGACCAACGCCGACCAGGAGCGCAGCGTCGCGCTCAATTACGCACCGGCCCCGAAGGTCGCCGTCACCGACCTGGCTGTCAGCGACGCCGGCATCACCGCCAACGTCAGCGGCACGCAGTTCGGCGCCGCGACCGGCGTCTACGCCGCGATCATCGAGACCGGTACTGAGGCAGACGTGACCGCCGGTGGCGGTTACGCGGCGATGCAGTTCGTGCGCAGCGTCTCGGGCGGTGCCTTCACGGTCGCGCTCGCAGCCCCGGCATCCGCTCTCGACCGCACGAAGACCTACGAGGTCATCGTCTGGACGCAGCACACGATGCCGAACGCGCAGACCATGCTCGCGCGCACGCCCGTCTCGATCTCGGCGGCGCAGTGGGACATCGTCAAGCCGGTTCCCGCGGCTCCCGAGATCTCGGTCTTCCTGGCCGATGGCGTGACGCCCGTCGGAAACACCGCCCTCAAGACCGGCGACAAGGTCGTCGTGAAGGGATCGGGCTACGACCCGGCCGCCAACGTCGGCGGCCGTGGTGTGCCGATCCCCGCGACCCTGCCCCAGGGTACCTACCTCGTGTTCGGTAACTTCGCCGAGAACTGGAAGCCGTCGGCATCCGCCCCGTCTGCGAACCGCTCGATCGGATCGCAGCTCTGGGCGCTCTCCGAGACCGTGCTGAACGAGGTTCCCGAGGCGTTCCAGCCGACCATCCGCAGCCAGTGGGTCGACATCGCGGCGGACGGCACGTTCACCGCGACCCTCACGCTGAAGGACTCCGCGGCCAAGCCCGGTACGTATGGTGTGTACACCTACGCCGCCGGCGGTGTCGTGAACGCCGAGCAGGAGCGCAGCGTCGCCCTGAACTACACCGAGGCGCCGGTCGCGACCGCGACCGTGAAGTCGGCGAACGAAGACGGACTGACCGTCACGGCCGGAGGCTCCAAGCTGGGGTCGATCACGGGTGCGTACGTCGCGCTGATCGAGGCGGGTACTGAGGCGGATGTGACCGCCGGTGGTGGTTTCGCGGCGATGCAGTTCGTGCGTGACGTGTCGGGTGGTGCGTTC